>CAVIFU010000003.1:0-78900 GCA_963642145.1 Ruminococcus bicirculans (ex Wegman et al. 2014) | reverse complement strand
GGGGACCGCTTGAACAAAAGTAAATCGGCTCCGTAAGTCTTACAGAGCCGAACTGCTTATAGTATGCTATGTTACATAAGTATATTAGATGGTAAAGCTATTCGAAGCCGAACCGCGTAGAGTGCGCCATCACCTATTCATAGGGCTTATACGGAACGTTTACGAAACAGGAAGAACACCGTTGACGCAAGCGTTAGGGTCAGTAAGGCAGCGCCGACATAGATGAGCCATGTTAAGTCGGTTTCGTCTTTGATGGTGAGGGTGGTCTTATAGACTGTCTCGGAATAGTACTCGTTGCCCTTGTAGGTGACTATGACGGTATATTGTCCGGCTTTGGTCGGCAGGCTTGCGTAACGCACGCCGTCCGCGCTCATATATTCTATGGTGACGTTGTCGCTTTGGCTGTCGCCGTTGACGTAGGCAAGCAATGCCTTAGGATTAGATACCACTTGCGTGAGGTTGGCGTTGATCTTTATATCAGCCGCCGCCTTTGCCACATTAAGCTCTATCGTGCCTTTAATCTCTTTGCCGTCTTCGGATTCGTAGCGATCATAGAATTTTTCGTCGTTGGGGACGAAAGTCCAGCGGTACGTCGTAACGTCGGGGAGAAGCTCTTGTCCTGCGTCAAGTACGGCTTTGCCTAAATCCGTATCTATTATGAGCTCGGGGAGGGCGTCACCGTATTTTAGATCGGAAGTCGCCGCGCGAGGCGTCACGGTAAGAACGCTCTTGCGTATGATGAGTTTAAGCTCAACCGTTTGATCTACGTAATTTGCCTTGGAAACTACCGCGCCGACGGTGTACGTGCCCGGTTCGACATATGAAGGCACGGCGTCCAAGCCGTCATACTTCACCGTTGCGCCTACGGGTAAGTCGGCAAGCTCCAAACGATGATTTTGTCCGTCGTAAACGACGGTTTGCGGATTGAACGTTATTTTTTCCATTTCCGCCGGCAATATGTAGTAATACTCGGAAGTGCCGCCTATCAGATAATAGTTAACCGCATTTATCGTGATTTCCATGCGGTAGCCCGCATCCGTGACTGCGCGCCTGTCGCCTTCGTACGTCGCTTTGACAGACAATACGTTTTCATTCTCATTTCCGATAAATCCGTCAAAGCTGTATGTTATCACCTTTTCTACGCCGTTGTATACCGCGTTTTCTCCCTCGAGACCTTCGAACGTCACCGTGATGCCGGCTCTGTCTATGAAGTATTTGAGGTCGCCTGCGGCAAGATTCATTTTGTAGTTACTGCTTATGCTCAGCTTACCGGCGGTTATGCCGTACTCGCCGGCTTTCAACGCGTCGACGGTTAGGTTGCCCTTCCAGCTGTTGCCGGCGATGAGCTCGGGAGCGGAAACAAGGTAATACTTGCTATACAGTTTGGTCGTGTCGGCTTTGACGTACGTGTATACGCCGTTATTTCTGACGCGATGCAAAACATTGTAAGTAAGTTCCCTCTTGTCGAATTCGACGGCTACGGACTTTCCGCCTACCGTGCGGCTCAAAGCGTCGTTCGTTGTATCCAAAACGCCTCTGTTCTCCGCGCGATACGCTATCGATTTAGCCAAATCGATGTAGAAATCATAACTTCCGAGTTTGTACAAATCCTTGATGTTCGCGTTTTCGTCGTACTTGACGGGGACAAGGTCGCCTGCGCCGAACACAAGGTCTTCCTCGACAATTCTAAACAGATTCTCGCCGTAAGCCTCTACGGTAAGATTCAAGGAGAACCGCGCCGTGCGTGCGTTGAGATCTACAAATACTTTGCGCGTATCCAACGTCACGTTGCCCATGTAGGCGTGGTAGTAATATTCGGATTCTATGCTGTCCGGGGAGAACTCGTACTTTTCGCCGTCATACGCTACTTGCGCGCTCTTAAGGGAGATGTTGTATATCTCTCTCGCGGTGTTCTCGACAAGATCTACCAAGTAGCAAGCGCTATCGGTCTTGAAATAGCAGCAACCGCTCTCAGACACGCCCACACACTTGGAAGGATCCAAATATATAATCGTCTTTCCATCCTTAGTCGTCAACGTCAACGCCAACGCATTTTGGCTGAGTTTGAACGTCTCGCCGTTGGCGGTAGCCGTACCGTTAACGATGTCAATCTTGTAAGTGGTGCCGTTTATCTCTACGGTCTTCTTGTTTGCGTCAAGTTTCTTTACGGTTACTCTGCCGTATGCGTCCGCTATGCCGAGGAAATTACCCGTGACGTTTTCTACCGTCAGGATGTCGCCCGCGTCTACGACGAGCTTGCGCGCAAATCCGTTGTCGAGATCTATTCTGTACGCCGTATCGCCGTATGTGACAATGACTTCACCGGTTTGACCGAGTTTGCCGTAATCTACGGTGAACTTGTTTTCGCCTACCGAGAACTCGCCTTCGAGGAGCTCTACGGCAACTTCCACATACTCCCTCCAAGCCAAGAACTCGGACTTGGTATCGGTGTATATCGTGTAAACGTCTCCGTCCGGAGTTACGTACGTCGCGACGGAAGCGTCTATCCTGTCGCCCGTGGCGTTATCCGTAATTACGGAAAACACATACTCGACGTTACCGTCTGCCGACACGTAAGAATACAAGTACGCAACGTCTTTGTTCGTGAAGGATGTTCCGTCATAGACTTTGCCTTGACCGTATACGGGCGCAACGGTGATGACCAACTGATTGATGACAAGCGCTCCCGCGAACTCTTCGGACGTGGAAGAGAATATATCGTTAACGGTGTTTTCGGTATACTTAACTCTTACGTCGTAGGTACCGGCTTCGCTCGGCGCGGTGGCACTCCATACGGAAGAGCCCGCCTTGCGGTAATCGTAACTTACGGTGCCGTAATATGCGTTCGTATCGGTTGCTTCGGCATTATCGTAACGGACATAGGTGA
The DNA here is from genome assembly GCA_963642145.1 of Ruminococcus bicirculans (ex Wegman et al. 2014). GTDB lineage: Bacteria > Bacillota > Clostridia > Christensenellales > DTU072 > Stercoripulliclostridium_A. The sequence continues at coordinate 76,013 of CAVIFU010000003.1, read as the reverse complement.
CGGAGCCGAGGTATACTCGCGCTTCCCCTATCGCCTGCTTACTGCCGTTATAAGTTACCGTCTTGTTTTGCAAATCGAATTTCGGGACAACGTTGGATATCGTCAGGCAATCGTAAACCGTCAAAGTCGCGCCCAGATAGTTGGACTCGTTGACGGGCTCGAACACCACTCTGACGGAGTATTTACCGGCGGTAGCGGGAACAGCCGCATCCCACTCGTAGTATACGCCGGAAGCGGAAGTCCTGCGCGTGCCGTAATACACGCTGATCGACGATAAGTTTTGGGCAACTTCTTGCATGGGTCCGTCTACGTCGTACTGTGTGCCGCTGATGGTATAACTTGCGGCTTTGCTTTCGTCGTCAGCCGCAAACTTAACGTTATTGATGACTATCACGGGCTTGACTGTGTTTATAACTATCGCTCCCGTAAATATCTCGGAACTTTGGTCGGCGTAATTATCCTTAGTCGCCGCGCGATAAGTCACGCGAACGTCGTATTTGCCGGCTTTGACGGGTTCTTCGGTCTGCCAATCGTTCATTCCGGCTTCCGAATACTCATATTCCAATGTGCCCGTAGGCGTTTCGGTCACTCCGTTTACGCTCACGCCTTGCGCCGTTGCCGTCAGGGAAACGCCCAAGCCGGTGTAATCCGCCTCTTTGACGGGTGCGCTTATGTCGACCATGGCAGCCTCTATCCTGATTATGCCGGAAACTCTTACCGTCCCGGTAGCCGTGTAGTTGCTCGCGCCGGCAGGATCGTATTTGATGATGACGTCATATGTGCCTACATTCTTGGGTATATCGTATACCACGTTGTTGCACATGTAGGTTATTGTCAGATCTTCTTTAAGTTTTGCGAGGGTTGCGGCGGCGTCGCTTCTGCTCTCGTCTATGTCTGTCATCTTGACTCGGATTTCATCATCGCCAAGTCCGTGTCCTTCGCCGTCGTACGTGGCAAGTTTGTAGCTTAGGACGGTGCCTTGCAACGATACCGAGATCGATTTTTGTACATACAAGTCATACGGCGTAATCGTGATAACCTTTGTGAACAGTTTGGTCGTTTCCGACACGTCGTTGTCTTCCGACGGTTTGTAGATAACACGAATATCGTAAGTGCCTACGTCTGTCGGCGCGTCCGCTCTGAATTCGCCGTTTACATAGTACTCAATGCTCGCGTCGTTCTTGTCGAGGACGTGTTCGTATCCTGACTTGTCTTTGTACACAATGTCTTTGAAGTTGTCTATCAAACTTATTCCTACCGCTTCGCCGGTATACTCGCGGACGATGCCTTCTTCTACATCTTCTTTCAGTTCGATTATGGCAAGTCCTTTGCTTATTTCTATCTGCGCGTTGAAGCGCTTGGAGCAACTCTTGTAGTAATCGGTCAAAGTCGCCGTATAAATGACTATGACGTCGTATTTGCCTACTTCTTTGGGACGATCGGAGCTAAAATACTCTTTGGCGTCCTCTACATCCATATCTTCGTCAACGGTACCGCTTTCAGCGAACAAATATTGTGCGTCTGTGTGAGCGGGAGCTTTGCCGTGATCGCCCGCGCCTCTGATTGTAGCGCGAATGCTGCTTTCGTCAAGCGCGTTTCCGGAAACCTCATACTGGCGGAATGGGTACTCGATCGTGGGTTCTGCCTTTTCTATGACGATAGCGCCCTTGATCATTTGGGTTGTATTGGAGTAGTTATCTCCGCTCTCCGCGGTAAAGGTCACCTCTACGTCATATGTGCCGGGGACCGTAGGCGTGCCTTGCACCTTACTTACTCCGTCATTGGTGTAATAGACAAACGCCACTTTGCTTGCGTCATCCGCCCCGATCGGCGTGGTACCGCCTTCAACGCCTGTTATTTCGGGCATATTGCTAACCACACTTACGCCGGAATAAACAGCGGTCTTCTTTTCAAGCGCTATCGTAACACGGGTCGCGTCCACCACGCAAGTAACCTGCACGTCCTCAAAGTAATAGTTGGACGCCTCGCCGCCCGTAAGCGTCACCGAATACGAACCGGCAGCGCTTACATTGTTGACATTGTTGTATTCTATATGCGGAGCGATGAAGTTTTTGTCGTCATGCAACACGCTTTCCGTTTCGTTATATTTGAATCCGCCGTACGAAATCGTATACGTTTCGGGGTTCTTATCGCCGTAGCTCTTACGTATCTGGTTGGCTCTTAATGTATTCGTTACGCTGACGGTCAATAAGCTCTTGGTTACCTCGAGCTCGCCTTCGGCGTATTTTATATTATAGTTGTTGTATAAAGAGCAACCGGTCGCAGAACCCTCCCTGACAGCCAACTTGTATGTGCCGACGTTGGCATTGGCTTCTTTGGAATATCCCACGCTAAGTCCCAAAATAATGTCTTCCGCTTTATCTTCCCTACCGCCGTAGACAAGACCGGTGTAGCTGTCGTTTGTGCAACTAGTCTTGTAGGTATAGACGATTAAAGACGTCGGATCCGTTCCGTATTCAACGCTCAGCCTCTCAAACGATATAGTCAGGTCGCGCTTGGCTATATTTACAGTTACATCGCGCGAGAAAGCTACGTAGGAGTTTTCCGGGTTCGCGTAATCAACGAATCCGTCATGATATATCGTAATGGTCGTGCTACCGGCGCCTACTATGGCGAACTTCCTCGAAGGGTCGTTGTCGGACGTGGAAACGCACTTCAAAACTGCCTCGTTCGCGACTTTGCACTTATAGGTGTTGTTCGCGTTTTTCTTATATGAGTTCAGCCCCGGTTCCAAGCTAAAGTTATCGTTACCGTACGTCTTTTGTAGCTCTGTCGGGAATGTGGCGGACGTCGAATCGCTCATCTTGGAGAAGAATACGTATACCTCGTTTTCCGTCGCTTCGAAGTCGTTATAGTTACCGAGGTGAGTGTATTCCGAATCTCCGACCTTGCCGTCTGCTTTGCCGGAACCGTCGTTTTGTACGGCGTATACCTTGGCTATACCGTAACCGGTAAACTCAAGAATCGCCACGGTTTTGCTATACTTGGCGCCGTTTATTTCTATTATTTCGCAAGACTCGTATTTGACGCTTACGAAAGTCGTGTTTTTGTCGTCCTTATCTTTGATGACGAAATTTACTCTGCGCGCTCCGGGTTGCGTTGCGGTGGTGACGGCTTCGACGCGCACCTTGTTGTTAACGTCCCTTGCAACCTCGTAATTTGCGTATATCTTCCCGGTTTTGTCATACGCTATCGTCTCCACTTTTATGGAAGATGTTTCCGTCTCCCCGGGATCCGTGAAAGAAACCGTCTGATCTATCGGTTTAATGTTAAACTTATGGATATAGGTGCCCGTATAGTTGCCTTTACCTATAATTTCTATCGTGCCGCCACTCCTGACGTTGATGTTTTCGCCATAGCCTATTGTATAATCTTTATCGAGGGCAAGCGTGACCTCTTTTTTATCCGCAAGACCTGCGTCGGTAACGAACTCGACGCCCGGTTGTACGGCGGCTCCCGTGAAGGAGTATCCGTCGCCAGACACCGTAGCGGAAGAGGACGCTTTGTCTCTAACGCTTATATAACTTTGGTTGCTTTCGTCGCCGATATCGCGCTCGTATATGCGGAAGTGAATCGACAGCGTGCCGGTATAGTTATTTACGCCTTCGACGATAATCTCGCCGGCTTCTACGCCTGCGTTGATATTCTCGCCATAACCGGAATCGGCATGTTTGTAATCCGCGTTAGCGTCCGACGCGGAATTCCCATACACCAACCTCTTGACTTTGGCACCCTTGTTATAGCTATCCAAAATGTACAGCGTATTGTCTTCCTTGGCGTCTTTGTCTGCAATAATCGGAAGGTCTATGCAACGACTGCCGTCATAGGTAACGAGTTCGCGGTAATTATCCCAGCTTGCATACAAAACGGCGCCTTCCGTATCCGCAAGTTTGCTTATATCCCTCGGCGCGATGCTGAAGTATACTTCGCGCTTTTGGGTAGAATAGAAGTTTCCGAGCGTGCCGTAGCTTATATCTACTCCGCCTTTATCCGCCCCGTCGGGGTCACGCCCCGCAAACTGTATGCAGATGTAGTTTTGGCTTCCGACGTTTGTGTTTTCGCCGCTACCGGCTACAACTTTATAATCCACGTCGAGGGTCAGCGTGTATTTTGTTTCTCCCACATTGACGGTGACGGTAGCCGGAGTGGGGGAGATCTGTTCTCCCAAGGCGTACTCGAAGTCGTTGCCGTCGGCGTCTTTGATGGAATCGATCGTAGCATTTGATATATCGATTGCCTTGATGATGAATTTCTTGCTTTCGTCGGCGGAGTTATCGAACTTACCGGTATAGTTACCGATGCCGTAGACGGTTATTCTCGCGTCCTTGGTGGCGTTGACGTTGTCACTGAATTCAAGCGTGTAGTCCGTACCCTCTTTCAGGTTGCTTGTTCCGCTTTGGAACGTATGTATCTTAACCTTTTCGTTAGGCGTTATCGCTAAGCCTGTATAGGTTTCGACTATTTCGTCTATGATTTTCGTTTGTGCGTTCACCGCGCTCAAATCCATCGGATTTATCTTGAATTTGGTCGTTATGCTGCCCGTGATATTTTCACAATCCTCTAATAACGTTACAGTGGCGGTAGCGTTTGCGACGACCTCTTCTCCTGCATACGCAACGTTTATATTGTTGCCGTAAATATAATCATCTGTAGACGCGCTATAAACGCAACCGGAATTTATAATCGTTCCTTTTACTGTAGAGGTCAACGTTTTTCCGCCTACCGTTACGGATATGGTTGTGTACAGGAAGCCGTCGCTACCCTTAGAAGACGTCAGCTCACAATTCGTGACGTCTTTTCTCAAAACGATATAGGATACGGTTCCGTTGCTATTGTATCCGTATAGTGTGTTACCTTGGGTAGGAGGAGTCCAAAGTTGCAGTCCGGTTATGGTCAGTATCGTATACGGGAACGCCAACCTTTGATTTCCTCCGCTGTACGTAAGCGCTTCGGTTTGGTCGGATACGGTGTAACCGCTGTATACGTTGCCGTTGTCCTGCTCGTTCGGACTGTATTTTTTGGGCGCCTTTGCAAGAGCAAGCGGCGCTATGTTAAATTCTATCGTTTTTGTTCCCTTAAAATTGCCGCTCTCTATTTCTATAACAAACGACGCTTTGGAATTATCCGTAGTAGCGTTAATATTGTTTGTATATCCTCCTGCGACATCTTTATTCACGATCTTGAACGTGGTAACGGCTTTATCGGTGGGCATCTCATCGTACCCGTAATTTTTATAGTTGCTACCGTATGATTCGTTGTATAAATTAAACGCTTCTTTTACGCCTTCTATTTTTACGCGCGTCAAGATTACGTCGGGTCTCTGCTCATATCCGGTGTAATAGAGATTGTATCTTTCTTGGATCTCGGCTGCCATTACGCTATCTACCGTGACGGACGCGTCCGATAAATCGCGCTTTTTGATAGTAAAGCCTATTTTCAACATCGTGTTATAAGAAAAGTTGCCGCTCGGACCTATATTCACACACGTACCGCTTTGATAGTCGGTAGCGTTTACATTTTGGTTGTACAGGATGACGCCTTTGGTCCCATCGCCATCGTCATAGTCTACACCTACTTTTAGTCTGTATGGTTTACCGTTCTTTGCTATTATATCTACGGTGTCCGGCACCGGCGTAAACGCACTGCCGTTGTATATAAATTCGGTGTCGATTGTCGTCTTGATTTCCGCTCCGTCAACATTAAGCGGATTTATCGTGAATGCGACTTCCAAATAGCCGAGGCAAACCGAAGAGTTTTTCGCAAAAACACCTATCGTGTACTTGTAGGAACCGGCGTCCGCGGGGGCGTTTTCATACCCTGTGCTGCTTGTCCCGGTAGAAGCCAACGTGTACGCCTTGCTGCCAGATGTAAATGTTCCATTGGCGATCGATCCCGGTTTCACGTCAAATTCGTAGCTAACGTTATCTACCGCGCCCACAACGCCGCAATCGGAGTTCTTCGCTATGACTACCGGTCCCTGCCCGACGCCGGTGCCGGTAGAATATCCGGGATTCTCAGAATCCTCCTCCTGCAGGTATGTAAACGTAGTTGTTTGCTCCGTAGAGTACTCGCTCCCGGTTTGAACTTGGTAGATTATTTTTTTGAAATGCGCAACTGCCGTTACATTTCCATTTAGCGCATATCCGCCGCCCAAATCCAATGTGGGCGAAAATATCGACTGCTCGGCATATTTGCCACCTGTATACCTGCCGATAGTCCCGGTTATTTCCCATCCGCAGAAGTAATACCCGGGGTTTGCTTTTGCTTCAACTTTGCTTATGGTCTTTCCGTTGCTTACCAAGGGGTTCGAGTTCGTGTAGTTTACCGCATACGTCGTTCCGGTGCTGAATTCTGTGAAGTCGGGAGCCTTAATCGCGCAGTAATCGGCGTCTTCGGCGTTATCCAAATCACTTGTTACTGTCAGTGTGGAGCCCTTGTAAGAATCCGTGCTTTGCGTAGCCGAAAAGCTGAGCGTTATCGCGCCTTTATATCCTATGCCAAAAACGTTATTTTGTTTATTTTTTTGAATCTTAAAGTAAACGCCGTATCGTATTACGCTCGCCTCGCCGGTTGGCGCTATGCTTAAATTCTGGGATGTAGTGCCTGTAGTTTTTTCGCCGACATTCTGACTAAAAGTTGGAGTGTGCTGCCTATCGACGGATGTGCAAGCGCTATCCTTGTAAGACGCCAAAAAGAACGTACCGGTAAAGCTACCGTTATCGTTCTTATAAAAACTTTTGAACGTCTTCTGCATGTTTATGGTCACGTTGAACTTGGTTACAAGTCCGTTCTTGAACGCGCTACGCGCCGCGTCATCGAGTGATACTTCTCTATACAACAGCATCTTAACGGTATACTCGGAATTTGTTTCCGTAGCGATCATGCCGGAGCTATCACGCGTTATACTGCTGTTGGTGGAAGTAGAGCCGTAATTCCACTCTGTTATAGTTGTAGATGAACCCGGAATCAACGTAGCGGATTTATTACCCGATACGGTGATATTTGCGGTGTAACCATCTTCTGTTTTGTCAGACGGATTGGACCAGGCGTAGGCAACGTCGGAAGTGGCAGGCTCATAATCGGCGTCGAGCAAAGTGCCTACTTGATTCAAGACCGATTTGCTCTCGTCTTCATATAAGCTGAATAAGCACAAGGTGAGCGCAAAAAGCACCACCGATACGCATACTTTGATGGCTACCGTGTATAACTTCTTGCCGCGCCTTATCGCGCCGTTTTCCGTTCTGTTTACAGTACTTACGTTACGCATATTTACCTCTCTACTTGACTTCATATCCCACGTAAACGGAGCCGTTATCGACGCCGTTCACCACAACCGTTGCGTCTGTGTTGTACTCGGGAGTGTACCCGGAGTCAACCTTGACCGCGCCCACGAACGCACCCGCGTGCGCCGTGCCTGCGCCTACATCTATTACTTCCGTCATGACGACATTGGAACCCATAGCGGACATCGCTTTGCCGGTACCGGAAACCGATCCGACTATACCGCCCACCTCCGCGTAAGAGGCGCGAACGACAAACGTATCGCAACTATTGGTGCAACCCACTATGTTGCCGCCTACGTCCAAGCCGACAATACCGCCGACCGTAGCCCTCGCAGCCCCCGAGACGCGTACCGACACGTCGCCCGTAACGGTAACGCGGATGATCGATCCGCCTTCTCTGTTTATCTTGGCAACCGCGCCGAGCAGTACGTCCTGTCCGCGATCGGCGACCTTGGATCTGTATATCGTGCGCCCGTCTGCGGTAGTGAATCTCTCAGACTCCGGAATATCCTCTTCCCTTGCGTACAGCTTGTAATCCATAGCGAGATTGAGCTTATCTATTCTGCCCTCGTTTGCATAGAACAGAGAATCCGTCAATCCGTAAATGGTTTTGCCGTTACCCACGAATCTACCGGTAAACGCTACCACTCCGCCGATGGGGGCAAAGTCGTATGCGTAATCGGAATCCACCTTGCCGTCGCCGTCATAGTCGCCTACGGTGATGTCGTTATCAAGCTTGAACGCGGCATACATGTAGTTACCTACGAGCAGCAACTCTTTGTAGTTCGACACTATGAACGGATCGCTTTCTGTACCGGTGCCCGACGCAAACGGGTACATCCCTTCTATTATTGCCTTCACGGCTCTGCCGTTGACGCGTATGTCTGCGGAGGCATCGGTCAGGTTTGCGTAAGTATACACTACGGACGTAACCGCATTTTCCCCGGGAACGCCTACCGGCGCCACCAAAAGTTTGCCTCCTATGAAGCACGAAGCCGCCAAATATCCTACGCTTACCTCAGAGCCTGCGCCTACGATCGCGCCTATCGCGACGCCGGCGTCCGTGCGGTGCTCGGTTTCTATGCTCACGGCTGACATCGTAACGGACTCGCTTACGGAAGAAACTCCGGACATATGTCCCGTGATGCCGCCGACCGTCGCGCTACCGCCGTTTACTTCAACGCCTATGAGCGTAACGGCTCCGACTACCTTCGCGCCGACTTGGCGCCCTACCAAACCGCCGACGAAAATGGCGTCGGACTCTCCGTCCGTCTTCAACACGCCGGATATGACAACGTCTTCTATTTTGCCGCCGTTGGCAAGATATCCCGCCAAACCGCCGATGTAAACGGAACCGTTTGCTTTGTACGTATATTCCGCGTCTACGACTTTGAGATTCCTGACGGTACCGCCAACTACTCCGAACAATCCGCCGTAAGATACGCCGTCCTTGTCTATGGTTTTGTTGATGATAACTCCCCTCAGCGCGTGGTTGCCGCCGTCATATACGCCCACAAACGGTACCGCGTTGGCGTAACCTTCCGTTTCGCCTACTTCTATATCGCACGTTTGCTCGAAGTGCGCCCACGGGAATATGCCTATGAGGTCGAGTTTGTCCTTCGAATCCACTTTGAACGGGTCGTCCGAAGTACCGTTGCCGTCCACTTTCTCGGACTCCTTAACCCTATCGATGCGCACGTATGTGAGCTCTCTGACGGTCTTGCTGCGAGTCTCGACGTCGTCCTTGACGTTGTAAATTTTTTCACTTGCATACGCGCCGTTTACCGAGGCGAAGCCGTCTATATCGGACGCCTTGTGGCGTAACGCGTCCTTTTCGCCGAGTGTGGAGCCGTTGCCGAGCGAAGCGCCGCTTTCTATGCTGCCGTCAAACGATAAATTCATATCGAGGTAGACGCTCTCGTTGCCTTCCGACGGCAACGTAAGACTGTCTAAATTCGAAGCGTAGCCCGCGATCGCGCCGACATACAAAACGCCGTCTGCCGCCGGAGAATACTTAACCGAAGAAGTTACGGCTATCTCCGAAACGACATACACGGATGAAGTGTAAGACGCTTCCATATTGCCCGCAATGCCGCCGACGTAGCCGCGCGCATAGGCTATGTTTGTGGTAACGTCCGCAAACGAACTCGAAACCAACGTTTTACCGCTCATTTTGCCCACGATACCGCCGACGCAAACTTCCTTGACGTTGCCGACGCTACCCTTGACGGTTATCGAACCTATGGCGTAGCACTCCCTTACGGCGCTACCTGTTGCGTTTGCGGCAATCAAGCCTATATTGACATTGTCGGAACCGATGTGGTTGACGTTAAATTCCACGCCGACATTCTTTATCACCGCGTTTTCGATACTCAGGAACAACCCGAAATCGCCTTCGACGGCGCGCGTGGCGGTAGTCGACGGTCCGATTTTGTATCCGTTGCCGTCGTACGTTCCGCTAAACACGGAGCCCTCTCCGCCCATCGGCTTGAAATTCTTGTCGTACACGATGTCGTTTGCTTGCAAGAAGTATGCCTTACGGCGGTTGCTGCCGATGTAGTCGTAGCTTGCGTCGTCATTCATGTACACGTCGATGTAAGCAAAATCGCTCTCGGAGTACACTTTGTACGGGTCTGACGACGTGCCGGAGCCTTGGAAATACAACACTTTCAGTTCGGCTGTCGCGCAGGACGCGGAAATAATGAAGTCCGTATCGGTATCGATTTCCACCTTGTATTGTCCCATTTTTTGCGGAACGGCGGAAGACGTTTCACTCGATCCGCTTGGGGTATACGTAGCGTTAAGCGGTATGTCGTAACTATTTCCAAAGCCTATCGAGCCGAAATACTCCGCAAAAGTTTGCGCTTTCTCATCGATGAATATCGTCTCGTCAACGACAACGTTAAGCGCTTCTATACTTCCGCTTTGCAGATATTGCGTTGTCGTGTCGGATGTGTATTTGGGCGCTATTTCTTTGTAAAGACGTACCGTCAATACAACATCTTTGCCTCCGACGTAAACGGATGTCTGTATGTTTACATACGCTTTGTCTGCTTTTTTACGAGTCACTGCAATCCCTGCGTTATACGTTTTGCCGCCTACGGTGACTTCGTTTACTCCGCTTATCTCCTGTTCTTTCAAATAGTATCCGGTATTGGAAATATAGGTGAAGTTGACGCTATCGCCGCGTTTAAGGTTGCTCGCGCTGCCGGAAACGGTGTTCGCAAAGCCGACGGTCATGTCAAGCTCTTTATCGCCGACATAGCTTACGATGCTTGCCGAATAGGAATACAGGTCGTATGGAAGGTACGAATAACCTTCGCCTTCGCCTTCGAATACGTACTCTTTGCCGGCTCCCGTGACGGACTTGAAACTGTATCTTCTATCGCGACCGCCTGCCACGTTATCCAAAGTGCCGTCCGCGTTGCGCCCGATGTAGAGCGTTTCTTGGTCTATTTCCGTCCATTCGTCGCTACTTGAAGACGCGAAAGTTCCGTCCGATTTATCTTCGTATTTGTAGTACAATTTGTGCCCGGAAGCCGTTTCTTTTATGTCGAAACCAACCTCGATCTCGCTCACATACCACTCCGAGTAAACTATTCCCGATGCCTTTTCTCCGCTGAACGTCGCCGTAAACTCGGCTTCCGCGTTGTCTATACCTACGGCATAAGGTAAAGTTTCCTTACTCATGCCGGAGTTACTTACAACCTTGAATTTATACGTACGATAATCGGTTTGTTCGTCCGTCTTGAACGTTACCGTGTAAACGTCATTCTCCGCGGTAACTTCGGCGTAGTCGGTATAATCTTCGTTCTGCGCGTAACTTACGTATACTTTGCCTATACCGCTCTCCCCGGTTACGCCGTTAACGGTAAAGATCGCCTTATCGTACGTCCATCCGCCGTTTGCTACTTCGGCGTTATTGCCGTCCGCAACGCTTACGGTTGCGGTTACGGGGGTTTTGTCTATTTTGATCGCGACGGCTTCGGAACTTGCTTCGGCTCCGTTTGCGCCGACATAGCGGAACGAGTATGTTAGATTTTGCGAATCCTCTCTCGCATAAGTATACGGCATGCCGATTGCGGACGAATTCGGACTTATTGCAAACAAATCCGTCCATTCCGCGCCGCTGCTTACCTGTATCTTGCCGCCTGCCATGCCGTAGGTAGCCGTGATGACTATTTCTACGTCTTCCGACGTCCAAGCGCCCTCATAGGTACCTGCGGAAGTCCTTGCGGTAGCCGTAATCTCCGGAGTTACCCCGTCGCGTTTTACGACAAATTTACCGTCATAGACGGACTCTATGCCCGCGCCGGTAACCAGACGGAACTTATACGTGATATTTTGGTCCGCGTCGGCGGCAAATGTGAATACGCCGTCGGCGTCGTCAACGACAAGTTCTTTGCCGTCGAGCCAAATGCTTCTTGCCCAAGTTGCGCCGTCATCGACGCTCAATTCCAAGTAACCGCCGCTTGCGCCGAACGCGGTGTATTCGCTACCGAATTTCGGCGTAGCGGTAAACTTGACGTAGGATTCCTTGTCGAGCCACTCATTCTCCGCGTACTCGGACTCGACGTTGTCCGCGCCTATCGTTTTGGCGGTAACGTCAAGAGTAAACCCTCTCGTTTTGTCCACCATGGGCGCAAACAGCTTGCCCTCAAACACGTTGCCTGCGTTATCCGCAAACGTGAGGTAATACTTGTTGTAGTCGGTGAACGTATATGTGTAATACGGACCGGATTTGGTTACCGTCAGCTTCTCTCCGGACGTAGGATCGGACCATATGCTCTCGTCGGATATATCTGCGCTGAATTTATACAGTGCTATCGTCTCCGCGTTGATGTCGGAACCCGTGGTGCGGTCGCTGAGTCTGAATTTCCAAACTGCGTCTTCACTCGTCCAACGTTCCTCCGCCGGGAAGTCGCCGTCCGTGCCGGAAGTGTATTGGCTGTCCGCAAGCGTGGGCGCGGTAAAGTCTATCCTGACATACGCCGTTCCGTCCGATATCGGATTGAATTCCACGTACTTGCCGGAACCCGTTGCCAAACGGAATTTGTAGCTCTTGTTCTGTTCCTGCGTGATGTATGTTCTCGTGGAAACGGTACCCGAAACCTCGTCGCCTTGGGGACGATAAGTTTCCGTAAGCACAATCCACGTACTGCCGCCGTCATTGGATATTTCTATGGCGCTACCGCTTGCCGTGAGGGTAATGGTGAACTCTATTCTGAGCCACGGCTCATTGGACTTGGCGGCGGCATTTATCCAGCTCGCGAAGTCGTATGCGTACTTGTCGTCATTGTCATCGTCCGACGGAACGACGGTCGGGTCTTCCGGATTTCCGCCGCCCACGTAAGCCTTAATTTCGAGCTTAGGGCTGACGATGTCAACGTTGGCTTGGAACACGTACGTTCTCACGTTGCCCGCGTTATCGGTAGCGGTAACGGTGTAAGGAGTGCATTTGTCTATATTGAGAACGTATTTCCCGTTTTCTTCTCGGGTAAGCACGCCTGAGTTATCCGAGGTAACTTCCTTAATTCCGGAATTTACGGTCGATGTTTCCGCCACGCGAAATTCGGCGTTGATTGTAGACGAGATCCACTGTTCGCCCTGATAAACGGATAGGTCGGTTACGTCCGAGAATTCGGGCGCCACGCTATCGATTTTGACGTTGCCGTAATCTATGTACTTGACTATGCCGGCGCCGTTCTCGATGCGGAAATAGTAGTGATATTCGCCGTCCGGCACGTTTATGGTATAGCTAAGCGTCACGGTGCGCACTTCCGCTCCGGTAACGTTGCCGTAGTCGAACGTATTGCCTTCATTGCAAGGGAAATAACTTTCGCCGTCAGTGCTGTAATTTATGCGAACGCCGCTCGCGCCTGCTTCGGCGTTGAATTTGACGGTGACGGCGGTGTTTGCCCACGTATCCGCGACGAACGAGCCTTCCGCCGTTTCGTACGTCAAATCGTCCGTATCGACGGGTGCATAATATGTGTTTTCGCTGTAATTGCCGGCTCCGTCATAGACGTATACTTTGTGTTGCGCGCTGTTTTTTACCGTCAGGTAATATTTGCCGTCCGCGCCTCCCACGGTTGCGGTATCGCATACTACTTTCGATATGCCGGAACCGCCGACGTCGCTTATATCGAAGCTTATTATCGTTTCCTCTCCTATCCAGCCGTTGGCGTTCAGGTTTTTGTTCCGAGTGCCTGAGCCGAGAACGGCGGGAGTTTTGTCTATGCTTACGGAAAACACCGTGCGCGATTCGTTTTCGACGCCTACGCCGTTGCCGATTTTTACGTACACGTTGCCGTTGAATTCATCGCCGATGTCAAATGTTACCGTGCGCGAAACGATAGCTACTTCTTTGCCGGAAGAATAGCCTATATCGGTTAGACTCAACGTCTTCCAACTGCCGGTATCGCCGTACTTAACCGAAATAACGGCTCCGCTACCGCCGTAAGTGACGTCCAGCGCGTATCTCACATATGTGTTTTGCCAACCGCCGCTATAAGTATTGCCGCTCGAATCCGATACGCGCACTTCTTTAATTCCCGGTGTGCTTACGTCTATTTTGCACTCGGCGCCGTCGCCGACGGTCTCCGCAACGACGTTACCGTTCGCGTCTTCCGCCTTGAAGACGAAAGTGCTCACGTACGATGTTGCCGATTCGGGGCTGACGAAAGTTATGGCGCAACCGGTTCGTTTGGCTATGTCGCCCTCTATCTCCGTCCATTCGCCGTCGCCGGTTTTGTAGTAGTACTTAGAGATCGCGCCCGACAAAACGTTAGTGACGGAAACGGTGTAATACATCCTTTTCGCCCAACCGATCTCGCGGTTATAACTGCCGTCGCCCTCGGACCTTACGGTGTTGATTGTGGCGTTGACCGCCGCCTTGGCGATGACGTATTTTATCTCGCGATTGCCGACTACCTCGCCGAGTTCGGTATTTCTGACGGAGTACTTAATCTTGTAAGTGCCTATCGCGGAAGGCGCGCTCGTCAAAAGAACGTCGTTTTCGTCGTAATATTCCACGCCCGTCGGCGCGAAGCCGTAACCGGCGTTCTCCGGGCTGAATGTCGCTTGTTTGGTGAGACTGCCACCCGTATAGGCGACGCTTATTTCGTCCGAATCTCCGGCTGTCGTGTCGCGCACGAATACCGCCACAAACTCCGCCCGCGTATACCTTTCTATGTCTTCTTGAGTGTAATACGTGGTATTGCCGTCGGCGTCCGTACCCATGACGTCGCCTACCGAGGGGATGTAGTAATCATATGCAAGTCCGTTTTCCGCTCCGGCGGTGAGATACGTATAGTGCGTGGAGTCCGAATCGGGCAAGCCTATACGCCAACCGATGAAAAAGTACCTTCCGCTGTCATCGGTCATCGTTGCGCGCAAGGATATTTTGACGACCTCGCGCGTGAGCGCGGTTTCGCCTTTATTGTTGGACACGCTCGCGTCAACCGTCGATGTTTCCGACTTGATAATCTTCGCCGTGCGCAAGGAGTCGTCGCCGTTTATGACGCTCAGTTTGAAGTAGTCGGGAACGTAAATTTTAACTTTCATGTCCGCAACGGCGTAGTTATAGCCGTCTTCGGGCGTGAATCTGATGACGTAGTCTACGCCTTTTGCGTCGGCAGGCAAAAGTTTTGTTCTATCCGCAACGACTTCGTTGAGGAGAACGGACACGGTGCCGTTTACCTTCTCGCCGACGTTTAAGCTGTTTGTCGCGGTGCACGTGAGATCTATGTCGCCCAAAGTGCCGCCGTAGTTAATCGTAATCTCCGTGAGGTTACCGTCCGCACGCGTGACGGTAGGCACGTTGCGCTCTATCACGTATGCGGTTTCTATGTAGCCTACGAGGGTTTTGTCGCTACGGTCCTCTTCCGCGGTGCCCTTGTAATACATGTAACCTTTGTGGGTATAACTGCCGGCTTGCCTCGGTTTGCCGGTAACGCCGTCTACTTGAACGCCGGCATTGGTCGTGCCGGAATATATGTCAACGACGTCGTAACTGTTGCCGAGGGAGGCTTTGATGCGCGGTCCGACGCCCGTTTCCAGCGCGTCATAGACATAGCTTTCGCCGGCGCCGTCAAGTTCTATTTTGTGGAATATCGCGGTCACCGATATGTCGTCGGCAATCTGATAGCCGTATTCTATGGGCTCTTCCGTCGTGCCGAAAGTCGCCGTTTTGTCGGAGCGAATATCTTGGGAAGAGAGGCGCCATCCCGCAAAGTAATAGCCGGCGGAAGCCTCCGCTTTGAACGCAAGAGGGTCATTGAAAGCTATTTTGCAAGACTTGGTGCGCTCGGTATCGCTGTCGCTTATGAGAACGTCGTCGCCCGTCGATACGCTACCGCCGCCTTGCGCCGTTACCGTAACCGCGCCCTCTGCAAATTCAAGTTTGACGTTTATCGCAACGGTGGAATCGACCGATATGCTCGCCGTGGCTTGCTCGGCGCTCGCCGCCTCACTTATCGCCACGTATTCTACCGTGTATGTGAAAGAAAAACTGCCGTACCCCGCCACGCCGCTCGTGACGTCAAGTTCGACGTCGGTAAACGTCTTGTTTATGTTGCCGTTCGACTGCTCCGTTCCTTCGCTTTCTTCGGACGCGTCCGTAAATGCCGCCGCCTCCGAGAGAGAACCGCTACCGACGAATTCCCCGAATATCTCATAAGTTGAGTCCGACCCGTCGCCGAGCTTGCCGCTGTCCACCGTTACGACGTGCGTACCGCTTACCACCACTTTGACGGCAAGTTTACCCGTAGAAAGAGCCTTCTTGATTTTGTCGCCGAAAGTAATCGTGGCTTGGCGCGTTATGCTCACGGTAGCGGTTGCGTCCCTACCGGCGCTCGCGGTAACCGAATCGGAACCTTTGAGCGAAACGGAAGCGCCCGTAACCACGACGTCTCGACTGTAATCGTTTATCTCGCCGTTTTTGACTTCCGACCCGCCGTCGATCATGGCGGCTTCCGCCGGGACGGCGCGCGGCAACGGAACGAGCGCGGCTAAACAAATAGCCGCCGCAACGAGTATTACAACCGCAGTAAACGCGATTGACGCTCTGCAAAGTTTGTTGGGTGTTTGTGCAAATTTATCGTTCGACATTCGAATATCCTTAGGGTTTGCCCCGTTACGTGCTTATTGCGCGGAACTTCCGCTGTGTCAATTATATATTAAATATTATTATCGCGCAATGGCGCGCGGGATTTATTTACGATAATTTAACGCTCGGGTGTATGACAAAGTTCGAAAACGCCGTTTTTACCGCCGAAAAATATATACCAAAGCAAAACGTTTTGTGGTATAATGTTCGCGGAGGTAGCAATATGGAATTTAACTCTATCCCGCTAACGGGTTTTGCCGAAAGCGTCGCGCAAATTACGGGAGTCGAAGCACCCGAGTTTGCCAAGACAAACGTCCCCGAGATAAACGCGCTCGTTCGTGAAAAAACGGGTAAAGACACCGTCGATCGCGCCGTGATATACAACCCGGACGCCATCGGGCAATGGTTTGCCGATAAATACACCGACATCATGGCGCCCGTTACCGCAATAGCTCAGCTCAGAGTGCCCTACCTGACGTCGTTTCCGCCCAAAACTCCGGTATGCTTCGGCACGATGTTTACGGGAGCCACGCCCGAAGAACACGGCATACGGTCCTACGACAAGCACCTGCTTACCACCGATTCCCTGTTCGACCGTTGGAGCGCCGCGCACAAAAAAGTCGCCCTCGTATCCGTTGCGGGGCAAAGTATACCGATACTCTTTGCGGAGCGCAAAATAGACTACTTCCTGACCTCATCCGACAGGACCGCCACGGAAAAAGCGCTCGAACTCATCGCAAGCAAAGAGTACGACATAATAGAACTGTACAACATGGAATACGACAGCGTCATGCACGCGACTTACCCTGAATCGCGACTCGCCCTCAACGCGGCAAGACACCATGCGGCAACATTTGCCGAGCTCTACGAAGCCGTCAAAGAAAATTACAAGGGCTACGATACGTTTATGGCGTTCAGCCCCGACCACGGCGTGCACAGAGAGTGGTACGGGCTCGGTAATCACGGCAAGAACATCACTAAGGATATGAATATTTATCACTACTATTTGGTAGTCTGAGCTACTAAATAGCGTGATTTTTGGGACGCCAATGGCTACGATATTTCAAAAATTTTGGAACCGCGTTGCGCGAAGCGACCGCAAACGCATGGCGGAAATCACATATGAAAAAGGGTTGTACGAGCTTAACGACATACCCTATTCCGCCGACGGGCACATACTTCACCGCGCCGATATTTACGCTCCCGACAAGGACGGAAAATACCCCGTACTTGTCGATATACACGGAGGCGGATGGTACTACGGCGATAAGGAACTGAACAAGGCTTACTGCCTGTCTATGGCAAAGCGCGGTTTGCGGGTAATCAATTTGAGTTACCGCCTAACTCCCGAAGTCACCCTCGGCGACCAAGTCAAAGATATATTCGAGGCTCTGTCCTATTTTACCGCGCATGCGGAGGAATACAATCTCGATGTGAACAATATGTTTATCACCGGGGACTCTGCCGGCGGACACCTTGCCGGCATCGTAACGAACGCGATAGCAAACCCCGAACAGGCTCTATCTTACGGCGTAACGCCTACGTGCGCATTCCGCGCAGCCGTTTATACGTGCGGCGCGCACAACGTATCGAATCTATATAAGCTCCCATTGGCGCACGCCTATTTGAAACCCTTGCTCGGACGGCTCAAAGACAAGCCTTACGCAAAATATGTGGATTTTGTTCCGTCGATTGGCAATAATCGTATCCCGACGATGTTTATCACATGCGACGGCGACTTTTTGCGCGGCACGGTAATCAAAACTTATACGGCTTACAAAGATACCGGCGCAACGGCGGAATTATGCTACTATCCGCGCGAAAAACAGACAAACAAACTCATTCACGTATTCAACGTGGTGCAACCGGATTGGCGTGAAAGCAAAGAAACCAACGACCTGACGCGCGCATTCTGCTACGACAACACAAAAAACAGAGTTTAGTCGAAAATTCAATTAAAACGCTTGACGACTAAATCGTTTATGTATATAATCTGATTAGATAGGCAAACAGCCACAATATAGGAGGTACTATATGACCGAAAGATTCAAACGTTTTCTCGAGGAACAATTCCGTCAAATTCCGCCTACGCGTTCTGCGATGGAATTTCGCAAACAAACTTTACGTGAGCTCGAAGAGTATGCCCAGGATTGTCGCATAAAGGGTATGGACAACGAAGACGCCATCTACAAACTTTGCATCGGCTCTCTCGGAGATTTCCAAAAAACTCTTGCCGACTTCCAAAAATCTCTTGCGGAAAAACCTAAGCGCATCACTCGCGGCTTTATCGTTTCTTCCGTGATAGCTTTGTCGATTGCCCTTACCCTCGGACTTTACCTCGGACTCAGCATTACGGGCGCCGTGGCTTGGCGCGTGTCTTGGCTCATCCCGGTAGGCGTAATCATCGTCGGCGCATGCGTTCCGCTCGTTCTCTTGTTTGTCAAATCCATAAAAAACGGACACACCCTCGTTCCGCGCCTGACGGGAAGCGCTGTTCTGACGCTCCTACTCGTATACAGTTACCTCATCGCCCATATGTGTTGCGGTAAGCCCGTGTACGATTGGTTTACCTTCCTCGTAATTCCCCTTGCGATAAGTTGGCTCAACGTGGCGGTTGCGTACGTTGTCAAAAATAAGTCCGCCGTGCCGGAAACGCTTTCTTCGACCTTCCTTACTTCGGTAATGCTCTACGTCATGCTCGGCGTTTCTCACGCAATGCCTTGGCATCCCGGCTGGTTACTCGTCGTGGGCACCGCCGTACTCGCCATAGCCGCAGTGGTAATTTATATTGCCTCGCTCCGCAAAGAACGCGCCAAACACGTACTCAAAAAGCACCTCGACAACAACGAAACCGACGAAAAATATTATACGGAGTGGTAATATGGCAAAACGTAAACTCAAAGCCGAAATGTGGGACAAAATGCAATATTTGTTCCGCAATTACTATGACAGAATGGTTCACGCCGTCCTCAAATACGACGGCTTGATAGATATCCCCGCACTCAAAACCGTGCTTATAGGCACGGTTGAGAAGGTGCCGGTACTGCACTCATCCTTCCACGACAGCGTCATCAATCCGTATTGGGTGGTGGAGGACTACTCGGTAGACGACATTCTATCCGTCGTCACCGTTGCCCCCGAAGAGCTTGACGCGGAGATAGACTCGTTTATCACAAGCTCGATACCCGTCACGTCGAACGTGCAATTCCGTATGCGCATCATTAACGCCGACGGCAAGTCTACGCTATGCATGATAGTCAACCACATGTGCTTTGACGGCGGTGACTTCAAATACTTTCTCAAACGCCTTGCCGCAAACTACACCTCTCTCCTAACGGGAGACGCGGACATAAATATCAAGACCGGGACGCGCTCCTATGAGCAGGTTTACACCAAGTTAGACGATATAGATTCCGAAACAGCAAAGAAGCTATACAAGAATATTTCCTCGGTTAAGGATACCCATTACTTTCCTTTGAGTCCCCAAAGTGACGATGACAAGCCGAGAATCAACTTGCGCAAAATCGACGCGGAGACATTCGAAGCATTCCGTCAAACGGGCAAAAAGTACGGTGTAACCGTCAACGACCTCATGCTTACCGTATACATCCACAGTCTGTACGAGTTCGCGGATTATCCCAAAACGGACACTCTGACCATACCTTGCATGGTGGATTTACGTAGGCACATCGAGGGCGGTTCGGACGCCGGCGGACTGACAAATCACACGGGCTTTATGCAATGTTCGGTAAACGGCGTAGGCGAAACGATAAACGACACGCTCATCAAAGTGTTGCACTCCATACGCAAGAGTAAGCACGATAAATTCATGGGTCTGTACAGTTTACCCCTACTCAACCTTGCGTACACCGTTTTCCCCTATTCGATAAGTGAAATTGCCATAAAAATCGGCTATCTCAATCCGCTTATCGGCATGAGCAACATCGGTATACTCGATCCGGACGCACTGAGCATGGCGGGACTCAAACCGCTCGACGGCTTCATGACGGGCGCAATCAAGTATAAGCCCTACATGCAGCTTGCGCTGACGTCCATAAACGGCGAACTCACCATGACCATAGCGGTAAAATGCAACGACGAGGACGCAAAAAACATATCGCGCTTCTTTGACATAATAGAAGGCAACATCAAAAAGTTTATTGCGGAAAACAATAAATAATTAAAAATAACTAAAAACCGCGCCGCGGCGCGGTAAAGAAAAAGGCAAGTTGCGGCTTGCCTTTTTTTACGGACGTTTAAGTAATTCCAAATCGCTTATAATCAATCCGTCTTTTTTGTAACGCATTACGGCTCTGCCGAGGATGGAGTCAATTCTGCCGAAAACGTCGGTCCCGGTGCGCGAATCGCTGGAATTCAAGCGGTTATCGCCGCAATAATAAAAGCAACCTTCCGGCACGACTACGTAAGAACTCTGCAAAGCGTCCCTTTCGCGCGCGTTGGGCACGTTGTCGGGCAAATAGTCTTCCGTCTGCCTTTCGCCATTCACATAAATGTAGTATTCGCCGTCCTCGTATTGTTTGATTTCAACCGTATCTCCGCCGAGCGCGATTATCCTCTTGATAAACAGTCTTTCCACGCCCGAATCGTTGAGTTGATGGGTGTTGAATACGATTATGTCGCCGCGCTTATACGTGCCTTGCTTGTAGTACAAGACGACGTCGCCGTCATGGACGGTAGTTTCCATGGAAGGTCCTTCGATGGGTATGGTGCCGAACAGGTAGTTGGACAGATAGAACGCGCCCACTACTATGCACGCCAAAATCACTATGTCTACTATTATTGTAATTATTCTGCGCTTGGTCGTCATATAAACAATATACTCCCTATTACGAGTCCGTCGCCGTGTATGGATATAACTTTGATTTTGGACCAACTTGCGGGGGAACGCATTGTTTCGTCTTTGAAATCCGTAAGCGCGAATTTGGTGTCCGAAAAGTAGCCGTTAGTGTCCCCAATCTTGATATTTGCGCAATATGTCCTTGTGCCGTCATCGGTATCTCCCATCACCGAAACGCGGACGTCCACGTCGTGTTCGGCGTAAAAATCTATTTGCAACAGCTTATCCGAACTTGCGTCGGCGCCGGCAAAAAAGTGGTATGTTCTGAGTCCTCCGCATTCGGATACGACGCCTTCCATACCCTTAGGCGTCGTCACCGTCCTGATGTCCTTATCCATCAGTACGTCGCCGTCATAGTCGGCTACAAAGCCGCTCTCGTCACCGCCTGCCCGATAGACTACCACGACGTCGCCGAACGCCGCCTTGGACGGACGGACGTTAAGTCCTTTGAGCTCGGCGTATTCTATGAGAGAGGTTATCGTGAATCCGTTCTCGTACTCGGCTTCCGCAAAGGCAAACAGCGGCTCGTTTTCGTCATAATTGGTTAGCGTTGCCATGTACTCGTTGTGCGAAACCGAAAGCCCTTCCATCTCGCGCCAATCCCTGACCTCGTGGTTATAAGACTTGATCGCGTAGTAGAACGTCACGCGTTTAATCATCGAACACGGATCGCAAACCGCTTCCAAATGCGGACGTCCGTCTTCCTTGACCTCTATTTTGAGTTCCGGAACGGACGGGAGCATCGAGGCTTCGCCGACGGACACCGCATGCAGCCAAATAAGCAAACTCGTATACGCCTCCGGCAACATAAAGTCGCCGGCGCGCGGACTGATGACGGTAGTCACTTCGTCCGTCCCGAGCAAGGCGCATAGGTTGGAGAGCCTGTCGGCGTCGCTGCGATGCGCGTTACTGCCTATGGCTATAAAGGTGGGAACCTTGACGTTTTTGGCGTAAGCTATGGAGGCTATGCCCGTCAGCCAGCACATGCGTTCGTCATCCATAATGAGCGTTTCTTCCGAACGCGCGCCGTACCTGTTGCGCTTGATGTACTCGCGATATCCGGAACCGTTGACGCATGCGAGAGCGTCGGCAATACCGCCTGAGCCCATTACCTGCATCGCGACTTCCACCGCGTCGCCCATACCTACCATAATGAGTTTGCCGCTCGAAATATGCTTCTTGACAAAGACTTCCGTGCGTTTGACCATCACGGAGTACAGGTACTGGCAGGTATCCTTTGCCGTTTCAGTCACTTTATATAAATGCTCGCCGGACTTAGCGTATTCGCCGTAAGCAAGCGACGGCGGAAAAATAGTTCTTTCGCTTTTGGAAACACAACTCAGATCGGGCACGACAACCGTGTAACCGGCTTTTGCAAGGCTCATGACAAAGGCGTCGTCCGGGGGACGATGATATTCCCCTACAAGCAAAATCGCGGGGGAATCAGCCGTTTGACTGTCTTCCGCGCGAATAACGCGCGTCATAACCCTTACTTTGCCGTCCTCCCTGTATACGGCGGTGTAACGCCACACGTCTTCCTTGACGCCGTCCTCCGGTCTTTTGGAATACAGCGTTTCGGCGTCGAGAGGTTCGGTAGTCGCGTCATAGCCCTGCCAGATCGCGTTAGGCATAAGTACTTTAAGTCCCATTATTTTTTAGCAAGCTTCCTTTCTATCAGTTTTTGGAGTTCGACAAACGGTATTACCGCAATCGCGAATCCGAGCGATACCGCCCATTGTACGCCGTCGAGAGGTTTGGTTCCGAACAGAGATTCGCCCACTCCCGGGATGGCAACCGCAAGCACCACAAGCGCAAATCCCACGATAAACGAGATATTCAAAAGTTTGTTATCGAGTATCTTTTTGTTGAATATCGAATTATTCTGCGACTTCATGTTGTAGGCGTGGAAGAGCTGTATCACGCAAAGCGTTACGAACGCCATGGTCTCGGAAACTTCGTGTCCGGCACCCGGCAACTTCTCGAAATAGAGGTAACCGCATAGGAATGAGCCCATAACGAGAGCCGTCTGCATGATGCCCTGTATGATGATGTCTTTGCCCGTCTTACCCGCAAACAAACTGGTGTCCGTCTTGCGCGGCGGATAGTTCATGACGTCCGATTCGGCTTTTTCCATACCGAGGGCAAGCGCCGGCAGACTGTCCGTAACGAGGTTTACCCAAAGTATCATTACGGGAGTAAGGAATATGACGGATTGTTTGGCGATGGTGGAAAGCACTATGACCGTTATAAACAGGCAAAGCACTTCCGCAATATTGGCAGATAGCAGATACTGTATGGCTTTTTTGATATTGGAGTATACCTTTCTGCCTTCTTCTACAGCAGAAACGATGGTGGCAAAGTTATCGTCTGCCAAAACCATGTCGCTTGCGCCCTTGCTGACGTCGGTTCCGGTAATGCCCATGCCTACGCCGATATCCGCCGCCTTGATGCTCGGAGCGTCGTTTACGCCGTCGCCGGTCATGGCGACAACCTTGCCGAGCGAACGGTACGCTTTGACTATGCGCACTTTGTTCTCGGGGCTGACTCTTGCGTAAACGCGGTATTCGTCTATGTGCGCAAGGTACTCTTCGTCCGATAGCTTATCGAGTTCCGCGCCGGTAATTATCTTGTGCTCGGGAGCGTACAAAATGCCCACTTCCTTGGCAATGGCGCCGGCGGTAACCGCATGGTCACCGGTAATCATTATGGCGCGCATACCCGCTTTTTTGCAGGTAGCAACGGCGTCTTTGACTTCCGCACGAGGCGGATCTATCATGCCTACCAAGCCGACAAACGTCAAATCTTTCTCAAACGCCTCTTTGTCTTGCGTTTCGTCCCTCATGGCAACGGCAAGCACCCTTAGCGCTTTGACCGCCATTGCGCTGTTGGCTGAGGTTATGGCGCGTTTGTCGTCGTCCGTTATCGGGCGAACGACGTCGCCGTCGAGTATGTTGACGCACCTTTCTATGAGTATATCCGGAGCGCCTTTTACGTTTAGAACATGTTCTCCGTCAACGTCGTTGAGGGTAGACATCAGTTTGCGTTTGCTGTCAAACGGAATTTCGTCGAGGCGCGGATACTTTTCGCGCGGATCTCCGCCACCGCTCTTGCGCGAATAAGCTATAAGCGCCGTCTCGGTGGGATCTCCCAAAAGCTTCTCGCCGTTGACGATGGTATCGTTGCACAGGCACATGCCTCTGCGCAGCACGTCGGCACTGCCCGTAACCGCGTCTTCCGCCGTATAGACGCCTTTGTCGGCGGTATACAGCTCTTTGACGGTCATTTGGTTGAGCGTAAGCGTGCCGGTCTTGTCCGAACAAATAACTTCACAGCAACCGAGCGTTTCCACCGCCGGGAGGTTCTTGACTATGGCGTTACGTTCGCTCATACTCTTGACGCCTATGGAAAGTACTATGGTAACTACCGCCGGCAGTCCTTCCGGTATCGCGGCAACGGCTATGGCTACCGCCGTCATGAATCCGTCTACGACGGTATCGAGAATATCGTTATGCGTAACTATGCCCGTGATGAGCGACGCGATAAATATCACCGCCGCTATCGCCAAAACCGCTATGCTCAGCACCTTTGCCGTTTTCGCAAGCTGTTTTTGGAGAGGAGTATCGGAATCGGTATCTTCCGAAAGCATTTCGGCAATCTTGCCCACTTCCGTATTCATACCCGTTGCCACTACCACGCCGGTACCGTGTCCGAACGACACCACACCGGAAGAATATGCCATACATACTCTGTCGCCGAGGGGGGCGTTCTCGTCAGTCAACGGCTCCGTCGTTTTGTCTACGGGGACGCTTTCGCCGGTCAAAGCGGATTCTTCTATCTTCAAACTTGCCGCCGTAAGCAACCGCATATCAGCAGGGACGATGTCGCCGGCTTCCAAAACAACGATATCGCCGGGAACGATGTCTTCGCTCTTGATCCTTTCGAGCTTGCCGTTGCGCATGACCTTAGCCGACTGCTTATTCAAATTTTTGAGGGCTTCGAGCGATTTCTCCGCCTTATTCTCCTGCACGAGTCCGATTATGGCGTTGACAATGACTATGAGCAATATCAGCCCTGAATCTATGAGATCAGAGTATTCCTTACGTACAACGGAAATAACGCCCGACACTACAGCCGCCACGAGCAAAACTATAATCATGACGTCTTTGAATTGGTCAAAGAATTTGAGGATAAGAGGGCGTTTCTTGCCCTCTTTAAGCGCGTTTGCGCCGTGCTCGGATAATCTTTTTCGCGCTTCCTCTTCACTCAATCCTTCCGCGGAAGAACCGAGGTTTGTCAGAACTTCTTCCGACGGTTTTGTGTAAAACGAATCCATACTACCTCTTTTTGCCGTATTTTTTGTCAAGCATCTTTTGATTGAGCTTGATGCGTTTGCCACTCTCCGCAAGAGTCTTGTCCAACGCGTTGAGTCCGAATGCGATTGTGCCTACCGCCCTGCCTATAAGCGACGGATCGGCTTTACTGATTGTATCACAAACTATACCCTTGTTGTCAAACATCTTGCAACATTGCTCCGCGCGCGCCTTAAAATCCTTGTAGTCCGTATGCCACGGGCTCCATGCCCTTTCGGCAACGGCGAGCAATCTCGGGAATATCCTCTTGTAAATATCATTTTCGCTCTCAACGTATTCCGCCCAGAGCGGCGCCTCTATGCCGAGTATGCAGTCCTTGCGCGTTACGCCCGGAAGCTCCGGATTGAAGTCAAACGTCTTTTTGAGCGGAGTCATGCCGTGCGGATAGTCAAGGTAATACGAGCCGAACGGCGAAATTATACCGCCCTTACCTTTGTTTATTTCCCTGACGGCAACGCGCCTGTTGACGTCGGATTCTTGCCAATAGTGCACCATGATGTTGTCCGCGACGTTTTCTCCCACCATGCCGTCGTTCCAATTGATGACTGTTTTGCCGTTTTTGTTGCAAAATTCGTTGATTTTGCCCATGAAGTAGGCTTGCAGTTCGTCTTCGTCCTTTAAGCCGTTCTCCGCCATTACCCTTTGACAATCCTCGCAATTTATCCAATTTATACGCAAAGCCTCGTCACCGCCCAAGTGGATGTACTTGTACGGGAATATCTCGAACGCCTCTTTCAAAACGCCCTCGACAAACTCGTAGACGCTCTCTTTGCCCGGGCAAAGCACCTCTTTGTGGATGCCGAAACTCTCCTTGACGGCGATTTGCTCGCCGGTACAGCTAAGATACGGATACGCCGCGATAGCCGCCGCCATATGCCCCGGGAGATCTATCTCCGGCATGACGTCTATGTGCAAAGCCTTGGCGTACTTCACAACCTCCTTCATTTCCGCTTTGGTGTAGTAGCCTTGCACGGGTTTGCCGTCTCCGCGCGTCGCGGTACGCTTGCTGCCTATCTCGGTGAGCAAAGGATACTTATCAACCTGCATTCTCCACCCTTGGTCGTCCGTAAGGTGCCAATGGAAGACGTTGAATTTGAGTATGGCGATGATGTCCAAAATGCGCTTGACGACGTCTATCCCGAAAAAGTGCCTCGCGCAATCGAGCATGAAACCCCTGTGCGCGTATCGCGGATAATCGTATATTTCGAGATCGGTAAGCTTTTTGTCCTCGGACAGCCATTCGCGCACGGTCATTCTGCCGTAAAACGCGCCGTCATCGTCGGAAGAACGCACGGTAACGCCGTCCTTGCCTACGCTCAGACGGTATCCGCTTGCGGGAACCGTCGGATCCTGCACATACTTAATGTCATCTTCCGTGTAAAGATACTCGGAAGGACCCGTGATTTCGGCTTTCACCGGTTTCGGAACTATCGGTATCATATTACCTCCTACGCAAATTTTATTGTCGAACCCGGGACGACATAATCTCTCGTGCCGTCCGATATCGTTATGGATTGTATGTTTAGGCTACCTTGATTCAGCGTTAAGGTTGCCCAAACGCAAGTTATTTCGGCACCCTCGGTAAACGAATCGTACCCCGTGACGGAGTAGACGACTACGTTCACGGTGTTGTCCGATATGCGCGTCCATTTGGTTTTGTACACGTCGCCGCCTATTGGCGTCGGCTCGTCAAGCACCACTCCGCCGACTCCGCTAAGGGTGAACTTAACGGCGTACACGCCTATTCCGTCCTGCTCGATGCCGTATATTTTGACTTTGACCGCATTGCGCCCGTCTACGGTTTCGGCAATCTCGGTCTTGAGCCTTACCGACGTATCTACGTTTACGCTACCGCTTACCCTGTACATGAATGTCGCCTTGAAGCCTTTGTATGTTACGGTGAGCGTGGCGCCCGTTACCGTCTTGCTTGTGGAAAGTCCGCTGACCATGTCCTCGGTAATGCGAACGTTGGCTTGTTTGCCGTCCGTATAAGTCACTACGAGTTGCGCGCGCGAATAGTCCGGCACTTCGTCCAACGCATACACTTCTTTGAATGAGCCTTGCGCAATGGCTATCGAGCTTACGGTTGTGGAGGAGCACCCCGCAAAAAGCGTCACCGCCAACGCGAAAAGTACCGATACGGCTATGATTATCTTACTCTTGCGCATCTCGGGAATCCTCCTTTGTCTTGCGCGGCTTGACGTCGCTTATCCAAAGCTCGGCAAGTTCTCTGACGGGAGCGTTCTTGGGCTCGCCTCCGCCCGTTTTCCTTGCCCAATTGACTAAATCGGTAAGATTTACTCTGCCGTCGCCGTCATAATCCGCGACTTCCGACACCGATTTGCCGGCGGTCATTGCCTCGGCAATGGCTTCCGCGTCGTCGGAATCGATAACGCCGTTGCCGTCCGCGTCGCCCTTTGCGTAAACGTTGAATACGAATACTTCGACGCCGTCGGCGTTCCTGAATATGAGCTTGGCTCCGGTAGATATATTTTTGTCTTCCGCCGAGGACGCCTCAACGTCCGCGTCCGCCGTCACGATGTAGGCGGTAAGGTATTGCGCCGACTTGACGCAAGCGGTCACTTCTCCGACAGTTACCGGCAAAACTTTGATCGTCACGCTGAATTTTTTGACATCGACGGATATATTCGCCACACTTGTTGCGGATATTGCCGCACTCGAATCGTTTACTTTAATCAGGAAACTGTCGCTCATGCCTCCTACGGATATGATTACCTTGGAATACCCTTTTTGCAGAGTGGAATAGGTTACGTCCAAATTCTCTTTTATTTCGTTGCCGCTGTATGTCACGTTTCCTTCACTGCCATAGGTTACCACGACGACGGCTCCGCTAAGCGAAAGCGTTTGCCCGTAATTGTATTCGGTAAGCGTCGGCTTGCTCTTGATCTTGACGCCGTTCACGACGTCGCTTACGCGCACGTTATCTACGCTCACGGTGTACGCGATGCCGTTGTACACGTAAGTTATCGTTACCGTTCGCGTGCCGAGCTTATGCGAATTGAAGTCGGTCGTGTAGTCGGACTCGAGTAACGGCGTCTTTTCCGTGCCGTCACCGTACTTTACGTTGACTTTCGTCACGAAAGTTTCCCCGTAACCGTACTCGCGTTTGGTAGCCGATTGCACTACGGTAAGCGACACCACATAGTTCGGAACGACGCATTCGTCGCTCCATGCCAAGACTCTGCCGCCGGCGCCTTTGTAGTAAATACTAATCTTTTGCCCCCTCCCCACCGCGGAAGAGTCGAACGCCGGCGTGTACTCGAATTCCGTCGAATTGTACGACACCGTATAAGTTATACCCGAATTCGTGGTGACGATGTATTCGGACGTCGGATCGAAATCTTCGCCTTTTGCGTAAGAGGTTTTGGGCGCGGTCTTGACTTCGATTTTGTCGAATCCGTCCATAACGGTAAGCGTGAAACTCGTCGTATAAGTCGCGTCCGCCGCGAGCGTAACGGTGACGGTTTGCTTGCCTACCTTTTTGAGATCGTATTCGGAAAGCTTGTATTCCGATGCCTTCAACGCCACTTTGCCCGCTCCTTTGTATACGGCGTAAACGCTTATTTCGGGCACGTTGCCGTACGCAACGCTTACGTCGTCCGCCGCTATGTCGCTTACGACGTCGTTGATGACTATATCAAGCTCTAACCACGTATTTAAGTATCTGAATCGCGCGGTTTGGGTGCCTATTATCCGCATATCGTAGCTTATCTCCATCGGCTCTACGTTCACTTTGTCACCGCTTGCCAAGGTCAATTCAAGCATGACGTCCTGCCGCGAATCTCCGTTGATTTCCTGCCCGTAGTCGTAATTGACGCGACATCCGTCCGCAATCCTTACGGCAGTAGCCTTGGCAAGTCCGTAGGTATCCACCACGATCGCGCGTAGCGTTTGCGTGTTTATGCTCACGCCGCCCGAAGATATCGTTTGCTCGTTGACATAAATTTTGATGCTTGCGCTCTGCTTGCCCGCTTGGGTATTGTCGAATGCGGATCCGTCCGCGGTATACAGCGCATAGTAGATATCTTTGGAGCTGTCGTCGTCTATGCCGACGACGTTGACGCCCTGTTGGGCTATTCTGACGTCTATATAAAGCTTATCGCCGACTTCGTAGTAGTACACGGAGGAGCCGTCCGCAAGGGTCTCCGTACCGCCCAAAATGCACTCGCCGCTTATCCTGACGACAACGGCGGCAGTGGCTGTGTGTTCCTTGTCGTTGGCGGCGTCCGTATATTTGACTTCCAGCCTATGCGTGCCCGTACGCTCGGAATACAGCGCGTATAACGCGTTCGTCTTGTCGGCAACGGGGCTGTCTACGTCGTGGACTTCCGTTTCCGAAAGATAGGCGTAACGCACCGTGCCCGATATCATTGTGAGTTCGACGCGCTCGGTAGAATCCAATTCCTCCAGATATGCGTACACGGCTTTGACCGGTTTATAGGAAATGCCGCTTACGTAGTCAAGTACGACTACCTCTATATCGTATATATAGAACGTTTCTCCCCACTCCGAATCGGTGTAGGAATAGCTTAAATATTGCTTGCCTATGGATTGTTTTCGGTAACCTTGAACGTATCCGCTGTAAAAGCTGTTTTCCGCCGTCTTGCCGCTTGCGTAGGTCACTCTGTATGTGCCGCTGCTTGTGGCAAACTCTTCGTTATACAAGTATGTCGATTGCGGCGCGGATACCGTTTCTATGCCGACGACGTAGTCTCTGACGGATACGCTATACGTGGCTGTTATCCCGGAATAAGACACCGTCAGCGTTTGCTCTTTGGAAGTGACGTCCGTCGGGTTGTATCCCGTGACCGCGTCACGCGTGAAGTGCGCCGTCTCCGTTTTGTCGCCGAGGGTAACTCTGAGTTCCAAGCCTTCCACGGAGAGTTCTTCGCCGTAGCGATATTTGATTTTGGCGTTCTCGCCTATCACGACTTCCGCGCCGCTGATGCCGGAAGCAACGGTTACAAGGCAAGTCGCGCTGAATTCGCCGAGCGTAACGGTGATGGTTGCCGTGGCGCCGTCCGCCGCCGCGGAGGACGCGGTAATTACGCCGTCGGAATCGACGGCGACTACATCGGGCGCGCTTGACTCATAGAGCATTACGCCGTAGTACACGGCGTCCGCGGGGAGCAATTCCACCGCCAAACGCACGCTGTGCCCTACGAGAATACTCTTCGTCGAATCCGCAAATTTTATACCCGTGAGCGGAGATTCTTTGTAGACTTCCACCGTGACGGATTTGCTTATCTTACTGCCGTTTTCAACTATATTGATTATGGTTTGACCTATGCCGTTGCCGACGATGACTGCGCTATCCGTTCCGCTTGCCGTCACGCTCGCTACGGAGCTGTCGTAGGAAGTAAACAGCATCCTGACATAGGTTACGCTTTGCGGTGAATATACGACGTCAATGCCGACCGTACCGCCGAGAGGCACGCGCACGATGCTTACGCTTGCGCCGTTCACGCTGACGCCGCCGATCGATTTGACGGCAACGTAGCTGTTGTATATCAAATTACCCAAGTCGCCGTTTATGCCGTATCCGCTCTTATCGAGTCCACGATACTCCACAACGCCGTCTTTGCGCAGAAAAGCGCTATGGCTTTCGCCGGCAGCCAAATATATGACGTCGCACAAATTGCTTACATAACATTGGTTATAGGTATTGTCGCCGGTAGCGTACACGCTTCCGTCGCTTTTGAGCCCCAAAAGATGATATTCGCCGGCGGAAACGGAGGTAACGTCGCGCCAAGAGGACGTGTCACCGCCTACAAACGTGCCGTACGTCCCGACGGTGCCGTCTGCAAACAGTACCGCGACGTAACTACCGCCGCACGTAGCTCCGATAGCTCCGCCAATCGACTTTAACGCAGTCGCTTCCGACTCCGAGAAATTGCCGGCGTATAGGATTTTGCCCTCTTTGGTAATGCCGACGACGCGCTGACCGCGCGCGGAAATACTCGTCACTTCCGTCCAATCGTCTACCGCAAGCTGTCCGTATTGATTCGCGCCTGCCGCCACTACCGTACCGTCCGTTCTCAACCCGTAAGATGTGTAATCTCCGGCGGCTACTGCCTTTACGTCATTCCAAGTAGATACCGACGTTTCGCCGTACTTGTCCGTACCTACCGCGGTGACAGTAAGACTATCCTTGACCACCAACGCATGGCTGAGCCCTACCGCCGCCGAAACGGCGTTAGTTAAACTTTGTAGCGTGCTCACGCCGCTTATCGCGCCTACGGCTACAACGTTACCGCTACGCGTAACGCCTATGGTTGCGGTTGAAGACGCCGCTATCATCGCCGAACGTTCGGTCTTGGAGGCAAGCACGGTGTCCCAACCTACGTTGTACGTATCCGTAACCGCAACCGTGGCTATTGTAATCTCGTCGCCGTCCGCGTCGGTAGCGCGAACCGTGAGTTTGGCGGGAACCGCGGTGCCTGAAAACGCCCCTATGCCGAACACGCCGTCAAAGGAATTGCCCTTATCGGCGTAAACAAAACGACATTCGAACTTACGCGCTCCGCTCTTGTATTCCGACAGCAATTTGCCGGTATTGGCGGTATTTGTTGCGAGTATACCGCCGTTTGCGTCCGTCAGCACAAGCTCCAACGCCGATAGATACGATATGTTTAGGGACCCGAATTCCACGTTTGCGGTAACCCCTGCGAACTCTGTAGTGTTTGTTATGTCGGCTTGCGTGACGGAAATTTTGTTGACGAAGTAGTCGTCCGGTATCTGCGTATCCGATGAAACGTGCACGCTGAATTCCAGGCTCGTGCCGCTTATAGACAACGCCTTGATGACGATACCGCTATTGCTGCCGTCGGAGAAAAACAAATTGCCGTACGAGTATCGCGTGGCAACGTCCGTCGTGCCGACCTCCGAAAAATAAGGGTTGTTCGGCGAAAGATAGGCGTACTCGACGTCGTTTTTGCTGTTTTGGTATCTTTGGGCGGATGACTCCTTGCCGGTAACGGTTATCTGCGGACGGAATACGTATACCTCGTCGGCGTACTTGCCGGTACCTTTGTAAGTAGCTTCCTGATTGCCTGTCGAGCTCGAATAATCGCTCGGCTCCTTTACTCTGTAGACGATAAGTCCGCTACCCGACAACGCGCTGTCGTATCCGCTTGCGGTTACCCTGCGATATTCCACCATGAAGTATTCTCCCGTTCGTGCGGTAGGTATGCGGTAGGCAAGCACGCCGCTCGCGGCGGAGCTTACCGGAGCCAAGGAATACACGCCGTTTGCGCTTATATCCTCTATCGCGCTCGAAGATATGCCTCCGATGTATTTATCGCGCATATAGGTAAGCATGTATTGCGGAGTCGATTGGTTAAATTGCATCAAGTCCCATTTGCCGACGGGGACGAAATCGTATTCATAGTGATACAAATCGGGAGCGCCCAAAACGTGAGCCGTTTCGTGGCACACAACGCCCGTATTCAAGGCGGAAGCAAAGTTAAAGGAGTACTTGCCTACTTTGACGATTTGCCCGTTCTTGCCGGTAAAAGAGGAATACTTGCCGGCGCCGTCTATGGTATCCAAATTCCAGCTGTGCGGCCATAGCAGGCTACCCCACGTCGAAGAAGAATCGCCGGCAACGACAAATGACAGGCTGTCCAAATATCCGTCGCCGTTTACGTCGAGGTTGTAACTCGAAAGTCCCGAAAAATACGTTTTTGCCGCGCTTATCGCGTTTGTCAAAAGAGTGGCTTCCTTGTTTTTGCGGTCGGTGCCGTCGGTATTGTAGTAACTGCGCTTTTCGCTGTCCTTGTAGACGTATACCGCGCTGCCGTCGTACGGCATGACGGACTTAATCGTTACGGCGTTATTGCTCATCACGCGGTAATAGCTCTCCAAAGAATTGCTCGCGCCGTTAAATATATTGACTATCTCGCTACTCGGAGAAAACGAAACGTCTTTGAACGTTATGTAAATTACGAGATTGATTATCGTGCCGGACATATCGGAACCGAACAACGGCTCTATCTCCACTTCTTCCAAATTGTCGCCCTCGTACGATATGAGTAAATCCGGATTCGCTTCCAAATCTATATCCCCGGCAGTCATTTTGGGGACAGCCTCTATATCGCGCGCGCACGCGTTAAAAGAAACGCCGGACGAAACCGGTCTGCCGTCTTGATTGACGGCGTATTCGAGGGTCAAGGCGTCGTTATCGCGTAACAAAACGTAACCGTCGGCGTCGTGACTGTACTTGAAATATTCGTCTCCGCTCTCGAAAAACTCAGCAGTGGTGCCGTCCGACAAGAGCATCGTCCGCTTGAAGGTGTATTGCCCGAACGATATATCTTCCTCCTCGCTATCCGCAACGACAAGGGAAACGCCCGATTCTTTGCGCCGAGCAATACCCACACCCGAACACAACGTCAGCGCAAATACGAGCGCAAACGCCGTTACGGCAAATAAAATAGGTATTACGGTGCGTTTATTATGCATATAACCTCTTACCACTCCGTGGTACCTTTATATTATACTACCGCGCGCGCAAGTAGTCAATCCTCAAAGATGTGCCCGACTCGGCGCGGCGGCGCTATATGAAAAGGGCTGTTGAAATTCCTCAACAGCCCTCTCTCTATTATACAACGTCTATTGCCACGACTATCGGTAACGTTCCGGTGTCGAACTCCATGGAGCACACTATCGTGTATCTACCGCCTATGCGCTTATCCTCGAAGTTGATGCCGGCAAAGCCTTCCGATACCAATCTGCCGTACGCGCTGTTGGAGGGATTCCACTTACTCAGATCGTACTTCTGGTCTGTGTAGTAGACTTGCGCCTTATTCCACGGGATGAGGTACATCAGGTCGTACTCGAATCCGTCAACGGTCTTACTCGTAATGGTAATACCGAGGACGCTGGTGCCCTTTACTTCTACCGACGGACGATATTCCTTGACGGAAATCATCGGCAGGTAACGCAAATCGAACATCGAGCCGGCGGCAACCGTGATTATAGGCGTATCGTTTTGCTTGTACTTACCGGTAGTGCTATTGTACTGTATGCGGTACGCCGTGGCGTCTTGCGGCATCGTTCTGGAATTCTCGCCGATGTTCACAACGCCGGTATCCATCATGTTGGAAGGATACTCCCAGCCTGTCGGCAACAACGGACGGAGTTCGTTATATCCGAACATGGCGTCGGGGTTATGGATGCGCGCGCCGTAGTCTTGCAAGTTGTAGTACGTCTTCTTGTCCTTGATCTCTTCGTCCGTATCCTTGGTTGTAGGATCGCGATATACGCAGAATACTATGGTACCGCCGAC
This sequence comes from Ruminococcus bicirculans (ex Wegman et al. 2014), assembly GCA_963642145.1. Taxonomy (GTDB): domain Bacteria; phylum Bacillota; class Clostridia; order Christensenellales; family DTU072; genus Stercoripulliclostridium_A. The sequence goes on along the minus strand of CAVIFU010000003.1, from coordinate 41,062 downwards.
TTTCTCCTTCGGGTTGGGATATGCGCGCGACGTAGTTGCGCTCCACTCGATGTAGCCGGTGTAGGCGGAATCGTCATCGGAGCGATGCTCGTTCGGCGTAGCCTTATTCGCGGTAACAGTGTCGCCTGCAGTGAGGACGGTTCCTTCGTCACGACTTGTCGATAAGCCTAACGGATAAGTCTCGTTGCCCTCGCTGTCAACCGTCTTGGAGTAATAGCGTTTGAGCTTAGAGTACATTAACGGGATGGATCTCAATTGATTCAAGGTGTACCCGGTGAAGAGCTGTTTGTAACTCTCTTCGAGCGTAATCGTCTCGCCCTCCTTCATGGCGTACAACGTCTTGACGGAATTGTTGACGAGCGTCTTGTCGCTATTGACGTAGAAACGCCACTTGACCGTTTGACCGCCCTTACCGCCAAGCGTCATCGTCGCATATTGCGGCGTTCTGCCGTCTGCCGACCAGTTGACGGAATCAAAGTTCCACTTCATGTAGTTGTCGGAGTAGGTTCCGCCGCCGGACACGCCTTGGAACTTGAACGTATAACCGTTGTCGAACGTGATTGTGTAGTCGTCGTTACGTCCGAGCGATCCCGAAATGGTACCGGAACTGCTTATCTCCAATACGGGGTTCTGCGTGTTGACCGCGCTGTTATCGGGCATCAGAATTACTTCTTCCTTACCGTACTTGTACGTCTCGCTGATAATTATTTCTTCCGACAGCTTCCAGCTCGTATCTACGGCGAATCTGAACTTATACGTTTGTCCGTCGAGGTCAAGTTGGAATGCGGAAGTGTGGTCCGCTTCGTCATACTTGATGCGCGTCTTGCTGTTGACCGTATTGCTCCAACCGAGTTCCGTCAAGAAGGAGTAGGAGCTGTTTTGCGTGTCGTAGGCGCCTTCCGGATTATCCGTATACAGGTAGTTGCCGTCCGAGTCATAGAGCGCGCCTACGTACACGAGAGCCTTATCCGGCAACGGTACGCCGCCCATGGAGATGAAGAAGTACGGATTGGAAATCTTATACGTATCTCCGTGGTACGCGCCGTAAGCGTAAGGCACTTGTTGAATAATCTCCGTATCTGCCGAGTAGTTACTCTTTAACCAATCGAGGTATGTGAGCGTGTAAGCTTTGGGGTCGTTTTCGTCGCCCGAGCCGTTGTAGAACCTTGCGCCCATCATGTATGCTTGCTCGCAAGGCACGTCGAACGAAGCAAGTTGCTCGCCCTTGGCGCCGAGTGCAAAGCCCGGGATGGTGATGTAGAACCTTGCGTCCTTGCCCTTGTGTCCGAGTCCCCTTGCGGAGTCAAGTACGAATCTCAAATCGTAGTCGCTTTCGCCTTCCGCAAGGTAGTACGTGTAGGTCTTTTTGTTGCCGTCGGAGTCCGTATAGGTGTATCCGTTGTTGGAAGCCTTGCCGCCGAGGGTGAAGGTGATGCTCATCGGCTCGTCGCCCTCGTCTATGGATTCGCCGGTGACGGGGTTTCTGGTCATGTTGCCGAATACCACCTTGAAGTCGGCATTCGCTTGGAACATATCCCTGACTACCGCGGACGAAACGTCGTCTTCAAAGCTGTATTCGTACGGGTTAATCTTGCCCGCGTTCTCTTTGAGAATGTTATCGAACGAGGTTACGGTTCTATCGAGTACGATGACTTTGTATCTGAGCGTTTGCTCGTATACGCCGCCGGCGCCCGTTACCTTGGCAAGCGCGTAGGACGTCTTGTTGCCTTTGTAGCTGAGCTCGACGTTTTCGTCGTCCCACTCTACCGTTATGTGGGATTCGGCGTCACCGTAGCTTGCGACGAGTGCGTCATACTTGAAGCGCACGGTGTTGCTTGCCGCGGGATATGTCTTGCCCTTCTCGTAATGTACGAACGGGTCAATCTCGAATTGTACCGCGCCGCTGTCGTTCGAGTAGGCGTAGCTTCCGCCGTCGTCGACGTCGAACAAGCTCTTGATTTCCCTGTTGGCGTACTTCACGTTGATGATCTTGGTCTGGTATCCGCCGTATTCGTTACCGAACGTCGCTTTGATTTCACGCGTACCGCCCTTGACGGTGATCTTCACGTTGCCGTTTGCGTCATACGGATATGCGTTTGTCAAATCATACGCTACGTCCATATCGATAGTTTCGCCGGATACGGTCGTTATCGTCTTCCTCTCGGAACTTGTAAACGCGGATACGTCAGTCGGTCCCTCTAAGCCGTACGGGTCTACCGCGTATTCCGATATAAGTCCGCTCGCGTACGTCATGTTGTAGATGGTTGTGGTTATACTGCGCGAGAACTTGGTGTCGGAGCCTACGGTGTCGCCGGTAGAACCGAACGAAATGCGTACGTCGATCTTTCTGCCGGTGTACAGGTTGTTGAGGTCGGTCGCCCTGTTTGTGGAAATATCTCTGATCACATAGGAATCTTTATTAAGGTTGAACGCAAGCTCTTTGTATGCGTCGCTCCAAACGTTGTCGTCCAAATCGTCGGTATCCACTCTGTTGACGAGCAGTAACACTCTCCTGTAGTACGCGAAGTTTTCGGAATCGAAGTCCTCGCTGTACGCGGTCAGGTACGGGTTTACATAGAGTTCACCGGAATATTCGACAAACTCTTGACCGCCATATCCGTTTTCGCGCGCTTCTTCGTAATCCGCGCGTGACGCGAAATAGGAGAATAGTATGCTGTTTAGGCTCCTGTCAAGTACGGTTACGGGTACCTCAATGGTCTGAACCGCCGTTCTGTTGCCGTCTGCGTCGGTGACGTAAACGTACGCTACCGCCGCCTTGTTGTTGGTCGCGTCGTAGGTACCGCCCTTAGACGTCATCTCAGCCAAAATCTTGCTGAAATTCCAGCTTACGTCAATCTCAATCGGCGAATTGTAGCCGTTGAAGTAAGCCATGACCTTGCTCGGGAGTCCTACGAATCCGATGTACGGATCTACGACAAGTTCTTTGATGATGCCGTTCTCGCTCTTTACGACGGAACCTTCCTCCAAGCCGTCGGACGTGACGCCTATGGATACGAGCGAAGCGGGTTTGACGTACACCTTGACGTAGAATGTTTGCTCCAATTCCTTATCGCCCTTTGCAAGCGTTGCCCTTACCGTATAGGTACCGCCGGCATAGGTGTATTTGAGCGACGAGGTATCCCACGCGATGTCGTACTTTTCTTCCTCTGCGTTTTCAAAGAGTACGGTTACGCCCTCTTCGAAGCTCTTGGCTTGTACCATCACGTTGCCGTTAGGATCGAAATAGGATATGCAATCCGCGCCTGCGGTCTGTCTTGCGCCTGCCGTCTTCAAAGCGGAATCTACCAAGTCGAGGTCTACGTCTCCGCGATAGCATACGTAGTAGGTTTGCTCGCTTTCGGAGTAGTAAACCGCGCCTATTTGTCCGTTTGCCCTTGCCTTATCGGCAATTGCGCTCCACGTCTTGATCTCTTCCGGCCACATCTCGGAATCCAAACGCGTCGCGTTGGCGATGACGTCTTCGAATGTCGTCTTGCCGGACAGGAGCTTGGAGCCGTAGTCTTTGTCCTTGCCGACAGCCACTACCGTCGCTCTGCCGAGAGTAGCAAAGTCGATGGGCTCGTAGATACTGCCGGTGATGTTGGTGCTTTCGGTGGTGAACCACGTCTTGACGCCTATGGCAACGCGGCTTTCCACTACTACGGTTATCGGGAGAGCTTTCCTTACTTCCAGCGTTTTGCCGATATCGGTATCGCCGTCCATTATCCTGTTGACGCCGCCGAAGTCAAGCGTTACGCCTACCTCTATATCGGTAAGGTGCGTAACCGTATTGCGATAATCTATTGCAATGGTCGGATACTTGACGCTCAGCTCTTTGTTTACTTTGACGCCGTTTACGAGGGTGGTGACGGGCAATACGTCGCCGTCGATGCCGAGTAGCGCGCCGAGCGCACTCATATTGTACGGATTGGCGCTTACAATGCTCGGCAACGAGTAGTCAATGATGTCTTCTGCGTTAATCGTGAGTTCCACAACGTCCTTCAAGTAGCCGAATACGTCGTCGCCGATGAGGCTTACCGCCTTGACGGTACCGCCCTCGTTCGAGTACGCTTCCACGGAATCCCAAATTACGTCGTAAACGTTATTTTCTTGAACGCCGCCTACGGTGAACTTCGCGTACTTAGGCAACCTGATGACGTCGAAAGCGTTGTAGGTGAAGATGTTGAACTCTTCGGCGCAATCCTTGTCGGAGTAGTAGGTTACTTTTATCTGCGTACGCGGATTCTCGTTGACGTAAGTCACATTCAACGTAACCTTATTGTTTGCCTTGTTGCCCAAGGTCATGGTGCCCTTGATGCCGTCCGTCGCTTTGTAGAAGTCAATACCGTCTTTGCCGAAGTCGAACTCTACGGGTACGACGCCCTCGGTGCCGTCCTCGAACGTTACGGTAAGCTCTGTCGGCATGGCGAACTTGAACGGATCCTCTATGGCGATGACATATCCGCCGTCTTTGTACGTGAGGCTGTATCCGCCGTCGTTCACATCGTTGATTCTCTTCAATACCTTGGCGGGGTAAACGTCCTTAGACAGGTTGACGGTGACTTCTTGCGCCCAAACGTGTTTGCCCGCTTTGTAGCCGACGTTGCCGATGAGTACCTTGATTTGCGGTACGTCGCTACCGTCGTAAGTGTAGGAGGGAAGCAATCCGTCTTCGTCTACATAGGACCAGCCGATGATCTCGAACGCCTTGGTGCCGATGGTGTTATTCTTGATCTGATAGATGTTCGCTCTTATGCCTTCCTGCGCAAGGTATGCGGTTATGTCGTTATCCGCGTCATAGACGTAGATCTCTTTGCTCGGAATATCCAGCGAGGAAATGGTGCTCTTGGTTACTATGATACGAACGTTCTTTATGGTGCAAGTGCCGAATACGTCGTCTTGCATGATGGCGTCGGCAAAGTACCAGCTACCGTCGAAGGAAGGATCTATGAATCTGACGTCAGTCAAGTAGGTTACGCCGTTGATGATTACGGGCGTACCCTCTACTTTGCCTTGCCACGACTCGCCGTCCATGCGGAAGTATACCTTTGTCTTGCGCGCCGTGCCGTCCGAGTAAATAACCGATTGCTCACTGTCGATCGAACATGCTTTATCCGTGACTTGCGCGCCGTTGGAGTAGTACTCGCTGTACGGGTAAACGGTGATTTGTTTGATGCTCGAAGGCACTCTGCGGTTGATTGTGAAGACTACGGGGAGCTCTTGCACGTTGTCGCCGGTGCCTATTCTTGCCGTCCAAGTGTACGTCCAAGTCTCGCTTGTCATATCGTAATCGTATTTGAGCTTGTCCGCGGAATCGGCAATCCATACGAAGTCGGTGCCTTCGTATATCGTCGTTTTGTGGTAAACGTTATTAGCGTCAGTGCCGTAGCCTACGTTGATGCTCGTAGGCAGTCCGAACACGTTGAGCGATCCGGTCGCGACATACGCGCTCAGGTTGTTATCGAGGGACGCAAACTCGGAGAGTCTGTCTTCCCTTGCCGTGGTTACGACGCCTTGCTCTGTGAGTTTATTCTTGTACTCTTGGAATACGCCGAGGCTGACGCCTTCAATCGCTATGTACTTGACGTCGCCGTCGGTGTAGACGGTTATGCCGCTACGCGCGCCGCTGAACTCGGGTACCGAGCCGTACTCCTTGACGATGCTTGTCGGGAAGCTCGACGCGGTCACTCCGGTAAGCGCGGTGAGATCGGGGTAAGTGTACGCGGTCGCCGTGCCCTTCGGGAACAATCCGAGGATCATCGTGCCGTCCGAGCCGCTCTTCTTGTAGTAGACGGCTAAGGACGCCGATTCTCTCGTCGTATCGAACGGAGTAATTACTCTGCCGTCGGTCGGGACGGTTTCGTCGAGGTTGTTCGTGACAACCTTCTTAGGCAAAACTTCTACCTTAACGGCTATCTTTTGCGTATTGCCTATATCGTCCTTGACGTTGAAGTATACCGTGTAGGTTTCGTGGCTGATGGCGTTGAAGTCTACGTTTGCTATGGAAGAGGCGTCTACGGATTCGACATACCATCTTGTTATATCCGTCTTATTGCCGGTAGGTTCGTTATCCCTGTCGGTTTCGTTGACGGTGATGTCTATACGTTTAACTGAGGACAGCTTGTCGTGAATATCCGTTCCGAAAATCGGATTGACCACGATGACGTTTTCGCCGTCTCTGTCGGTCAACTCCGCCTCGTAAGAATTGACGAGTTTCCTGTAATGGTATACGGTCGCGCCGGTGCCGAGAGTATCGTACTTTTCGTAATTGTTGTGGATCTCTTGGCGGTTATCCTCGCCGAATGACTTGACGTAGAGGTTGAAGTCATCCGTGCTTACGCCTTCGTATACGTAGTAGAATACGTCGCTTTCCTCGTCATAGTAGTAGCTATTGGCGGTGGACTCGCCGGCGAACGCGGTAATTGCGCCAAAGCGCGCCGCGTAGTTCTTGGCTTTGTTAGACGCTATCTCGGTGAATTGTTGTACTCCCGAAAGCGTGACCGCGTTGAGCGTATCCGATTCGCAATCGCTGAGCGCGACTATCATGTAGCCCGAGTTATCCGTGCCTTTGAGGTATACGAAGTTCGCGTACTCGACGGCGGAAAGCCTCGTCACATTGGTGGCTACGCAGTTCTTGACGCTTACCGGCACGTTGACTGTTACCGACTCGGACGGCTCTCCCAAGGTGTTGCCCTCGGTATCCTTGCTCGGAGTAAAGCGGTAAGTCAATTTGAGCGTTGCGGGCTCACCGGAGTAGGACACGGTGCTTAGGTCTATATCCCACGATACGTCGTTGAATACGTATCTCTTGACTATGTAGTCGGTCTCCTGACCGTAAACGGTGAACGTCTGGTAGCTGCCTTCCCTCTCGTATCTCATCTTGGCGGTGTATACGATGGTCTTGGGCAGTGACGCCAAATATTCGTCCTTATCGAAGTTCAAAGGATCGATTTCGGGGAGCGTGAGCGCTTTTTCTTTGTTGTTCTCGTCAATTGCGAACAACGTGGCGTCTTGCTTGTTGCGCTCGGGTTGTCCCTTGATATTGTCGGTGGAATCGATGTTTATGAGCAATCCGCCCTCTACCACGGCTTGGATGTAAGTTACCGTGCCTTGGGCGTTCTTGCTGTAAGTCTCTTCGCCGACATATCCGCGAATGTATCCGGTGGTGCCTTCCGTGCTCGGAACCATGCTGAGCATTGTGAAGTCCCAATACATTTCCACGCCGGACGAGCCGTTCGAGGTGCCGTCCGTAAACGTCGCGTAAGCGCGGTTGGGAAGTATGTCGTTGATGTTGTTTACGGAGTAAGAACCGTCATTGTTGATGTTGTGTCTTACGCCGCCGTATGCTTCCGTCCAAGTTCCGCCGTAAGCGGTAAAGTCCAAGATGTTGTACGGATCGTGGAAGACGATCTTCGTGGGCGGTTGCGTTACCGTCTCCGACATACCGCTCGTGCCGTTGGGCGTGGAGTTGTACAGGTTGTTGCCTATCGTGGATACCGAACGCAAACGCAATCCTGTGTTGTTGATATCGATTTCCATGAATCTGTCGTCTTTTGCCGACATTATGGAGCGCGCCTGCACATAAGGCATATCGCTCAAAGTAAGCGCCGTATAGTTGAGCGAGAAGTCGCTGTTGAGCGGATAACGGCTGGCGTATCTGTACGAAACGCTTTCTACGTTGAAGTCCTTGTCATAATTGTTTTCGGATACCATCCAGCTTATGTCGCCGTACGCAAAGTCTTCCGAGTCGAAGTGTCCGTAGACGTCTCTTACGTAGGTCTTGCCTATCAGCGTGGAGGTGATAACGCCCGTTTCACTCGCGGAATACTTGTAGTCGGAGATTACCACATAGGAGTTTACGGTGTTGGTGCTAATCCATTTTTGGATTATCTTATCCATCGCCTCGTATTGCTCCGAGAGGTAGCTGCCGTCCTCGTTATACAAAATTGTATCGGCGCGGAGTTCGGTCGCGTTGGGCATATAATCGGTTTGATTTACAAGCATGCCGGAAGCGGTATTCGAGTATGTCGCGCCGTTGACGAACAGAACTATTCTGTCAAGCAACGTGCCGGAAGCCTTGTTGAGGACTACCTTTGCGTAAACGGACTTGTCTATGAAGTCGAGTTCGCGCTTATAGCCGCTTACGAGTTCGCCGTCATCGTCGAATACGGGATTGTCGTCAACGGTGGTTTTTATCTTGTCGTTGGCGTAGATGCCGGAATTGTAGTTATAGCCTACGAGGTTGTCGCCTTTATCCAGTACGCCGCTGTTAGCCACGAGATCTTGTACGTTGGTAGAGCGTTGACCTACCACTTTGCCGAGAGCGTTGTCGTCGGATATCGTAACTTTACTAATGGAGTTCGCGCCTTGTGCAAACGTATAGGAGCTCGAGGACTTCTCTTCTACCGTGAGGCTGTTGCCGTTTACGTCCTTGGTGGAGAATGACGGCTGATACATTTCACGCGTCTTTGTTCCGCCCAATACCGTCTTCTTCTCTATATCCATATAGCCGTAAGCGGTATTGTACTCCCAAACGGTGGAGTAGATCTCGGTTTGATTGAGCGGGCTGCCCGGGAGATCCTTTTCCATAATCATGGAGTAGCCGCTCGTGAGCGGTAAGGCGTGCGACACAAGCCTCGTTACTTGGTCGAGTATTTCCTTGATGGCGTCGATGGAATACGCAAGCATTTGGATGAGGTTCATCCACTTGGGATCCAGAGTTACCAAGGAGTTGACGGCAAACACCGCGAAGCTTCCCACCAATCTACCGCCTGCTTCGTAGAGCATGTCGGTGTAATCGGTTTGACTGCTAAACGCGTAATCGCCCCATTTCTCTTCCAAATCCTCGCTGAATTCGCCGGAGAATTTGAGGTGCTTGATGTCGTCCTCACTCGTGCCGTCCGGTATCTTGCATAGGTCGGCGGAAGTGAAGCGTCTATCCTTAGATATGCTGCCGTAGCCCGTATACGCCATTAAGAGGTTGTGTACGGTGGATACGATGTTGTTGATAAGGTCTGACGATACCCACGCTTCTATATAGGTTACGGAGTCGGAAGCGTCTTTCACGCCCTGCTCGTATCCGTTGACGTAGTTCGTCCAAGGCACAAATATCGGTTTGCCTACGGCGTCTAAGTATTGCGAAGAGGTATCCGCGCCGCCGATTTGTCCGAACAACGCGTTCAAGCCTCTGCTTGCCAAGCTACCGACGATACTGCCGCCGGTACCGCCTATGGCGTTACCTATGGCGTTACCTATGGCGCTGCTGATCTGTCCGGTAGCGGTGTGAATGAGCGCGTTGACGGTCTTGTCGCCGAGGCTTTGGAGATAAGAGTACTTAGTCAGCGGTATACCGTCTTGGGTATAGCCGGCGTCGGTTTCCGGATCCTGTCCGCTTACGCCTTGGCTAGAAGCGTCCAAAGTATCCGCGCCGAGACGGATGCGCAAGCCTTGGAGCATGCGTTCGGCTTCGTTCTCTTGCTCTATCCAACTAGGCTTGGTCTTGGGCGTAAGGATGATTTCGCCCATGTCGATGTCGTACTTGTCCTCCGTCAGAGTAACGGTGCCTATCGTGACGTTCTCGTACAACGTCGAGCGCACCTTGACGGTGTAGGTCGAGTATCCGAGATACTTAATCGTCGCCACGCCGCTGTTTTGGTTGTAAACGGCGTTCTTGTTGCGCGTGGCTTCGTCCTCGATGTCCGAAAGCTTCAATACTTTGCCGTCCTCTCCGTCACGGATGACAGACAAGTAATTCCTTGCGGTATTTTGGGCGTAATTCGTCCTTGCGGAGTCTTCCGAGCCGTCCTCTTTGGTGACGGTTATGACGTTGTTGCTTGCGCCCGAGAAGGAATCGGAATTCCTGATGGTTCTATTGTCTTTTTCGAGCCAAATTTCAAAGCCCGATTCTTCCGCCGCCGCGGTCTTGGCGGCTTTGCGCGCTATGATTGCGCGGTATGAGAGCTCTCCCTTGTAGCTTTGACCCACGAATCCGCGAATCTCGATGGCGCTCGCTTCCGAATAGCTTTCCGCGCGATAGTACAATCCGCTTATGATTTCCGTTACGTCGTATATTTTGACGTTGTCTTTTTCGAGAGCTTTTATAGCGTCGGCAAGAGCTTTTACGCCGGTCTTCAGGTCGTCGACCGAGCTAAACTCGTATACGTCGTAGAATACGTCGTTTTCGCTGTAACTTGCCGCGTGCTCTGCGCCCGAGAAGTTATCGTTTATCACCGTTCCGTTTATCGCGGAGCCCGAGTGCACGGCGTTTGCGTTAAACGACGTTCCCTCGCCCTCGTCGGTGCGCGCGTATTTTGCATATACGCTCGACGCCGTACCCGTGAGCAGGTTGTCTCCGAAGTCTCTTACGAGGATGGTTGCCTTGATTGTAGGCACCTTCTCCGCTTCACGTCCGACCCAATACTTGAAGTTGACGGTGTAATCGGTATTCGTACCGCCTTCGTTATTGAACGTGAGCGTTACGGACGACCATATCGTGCCGACCGGGGTATTTTCGACTTTCATGCTGTGGTAGGAAGATTTGAGCGTCAAGTTTAACGTACCGCTGTACGCGCCGTTTGCGTCGGTTTTGCCTACTTCATGCCACTCGTTGTCGTTTTGGATGTAAACTACGGCGCCTTCTACTTTCTCTACAACGTTGACGGCGGTTTCTCTTTCCACCACGCCGTGGATGGTTATATTCGTCCACGAGCCTTCCTCATACTTAGTCATGGTGAAGTTGGCTTCCATTGCGGGCTTATCGTAGTAGGAGTATACCGTTACCTGAGGATTGGATTGTCCAACCCTCGGTATATCGTTGTACTTGTCGCAAGTAATCTTTACGTTGTACGTGCCTGAGGCTATGTTGACGAACGTGTAATCGCCGTCTTCATCCGTGTAGGTGACGTACTTTTCTTTGTTACCGGTAAGGAGGGTTACCTTGGCGCCCTCTACGGGTGCGTAGGTATTATCGGTAGCGTTAGCCAGCGCGTTGACGTTACCGAAGAGCGAACCGTAACTGTTCTCCTCCTCTGCCGTATTGCCGAGTAGCGTCGGCAAGTAGATGTTGAACACGCCTATGCCGACGTCGCCCTTGGACAGAATATCCGTAACGAGCTTACCTACTTTGAGCGGGTTGCCGTAATTGCCGTACTCCACGCCGCCGATGGTGATGGAGAAGTTACCTATAAGGTCGGCTATGTAGCCGGAAATCGCGGGTCCTATGACGCTCCAAAGCGCGCTGACCACCGTGCCTGCAGGGCCGCTAATCGCGCTTACGATGCTCTTGAGGAGGAAGCCGGTAATTTGGTTGATAAGTCCGGTCAAGTCGATAACCAACAGGTTGTCGAGAGAGAGTTTGATGACGTTATCCTTGATAAACGCAGTCAAGCCCATCGGCTCCCAATCGTCGGAATTGGCGTAAGTTTCCACGTTGCCCACCTGCGTGAGCTGTCTGATGTCGAGTTCCACGACGTTCTGCACGCTCTTGTTGGCGTAGATTGCCACTCTTCTGTACGCGTTATCGAAGAAGATGGGTTCGTATGTCTTGATGTATTTCCCGATATCCCAACTGCCTATCGTCAAGCTGAACGCCTGTCCGTTGGATACGAACGCCACGTCATAAGGATTCAACTCTTTGCCGTCGGTCGTTGTGGAGTACTTAGACCAGGTCGTGGAATCCGCCAAAGTGGAGAACACGGTAGGACCGGTGGAGAAGCTCGTGCCGAACTCGCTGAAATCGAAGGTACCGCTGCTTACCTTATAGGCTAAGTTGCGGAAGAAGAAGTAGTCGTTGCGCTTCTCGAGGTACAACGTGAAGTCGCTGAGTTCTATAGTGTCGAGGAGCCCTTGCGCAAGCTTGGACGCGTCTATGCCGGCGGAAATCGAGCCGGCGGAATCCACGCCGAGCGATATGCCTATGACGCCGCCGTAAGTGGACTCGTCGCCTATGGTGTAGAGTTTGAGGTTCTCGGAATCCTTGCCTACCAATACGTTGAGTCCGCCTTCCGGTATGCCCAAACTTACATAGTTGCCCTTCTGATCAAGTTTGACTTTGAGGTTGAAGTTATTCAAGCCTTGGTAGAGGTTTATGCCAAGACGAATGTCGGTTATCTTGGGCAGTATCATGCTGTCGCCGACAAGCTTTTGGAGTATGGCAACGTTGGGGTTGATGATGAGTTCTTCGTTGGAAACGAGGATTTTGAGTAACGGGCTGTCGGTAGACGTTACGAGGTCTATCGCCGCGTTGCGCGGAGCGTCGGTATCTTCCGCTATCGAAGCGCTCGCCGCCGCGTCTTGTTGCGAAGCGTTAGTAAGCCCGTTGATGAGCCCCGTAAGCATTTCGCCTATCTCCAAGCCGTCGTCGCCCAGGAATCCGCCCACGAAGTTATTGAGTATTCCTATGAGATCTACTCCGTTGACTGCCGCGCGGAAGAATCCGAGACCTTCTAAGTCTACGTATACCGTGTTGGTCTTGCCGAGGAAGTATATTCCGAGCAAATCTTCACCGGAGAGTTTGAGCGAAAGTTGTATCGTCGTCTCGGTCAAATCGGAAAGATCTGTGTAAACGTTCAATCCGAGGTTGAATACGAGCATCGTATTTTGTACGTCGAGGTTGATGACGCCGTCGCTGTCGGGGAGTAAGCCCGCCCCCGCGAGCAAGGTCTGCAATAACGTTTCGAGCGCTTGAAGTTGTGAAGATTTCTCCGTGTCCTTGGTGCGAACGCGCGTTTCGAGTTCGACGCCCAAAGCCACTTTGGTTATGACGGAGATGTCTTCGTATACGATGCCTTCTTCTTTTTCGCCCTCTACGTGCTCTCTCGGAGCGATGGTGGTGGATTGCGCGTCGCCCGTCCGGAACTTGGTGTACGAGCCGTAACCCTCCTGAGTTTCGTCCTTACCGCGGAAGTTGAATCCGATACGCAACGCCTTTTCGTAAGGCGTGTCGTCCGTCAGGCGCAAAATTACGCCCGCTAGATTGTCTTCTTTGGAATATCCGATCTGCAAGTTGCGGAATAGCGGTACTTCTATATCCAGTCCGCCGAGAATCGAAGATATCTTGTCGTTTGCCGCGATGTTGGCTATAAGCGAGCAGAGTAGCGCGCCGGTTATGGCTATGCTTGCGTTCTCGTCGCCGAGCGTGAGCAACAGCATCTTGAAGTCTATATCTTTGTCTTTGAGGTAAACTCTGTCGGGAGCCGAGGCGTTGGACGGATTTACGGTATCCGAACTCTCGGTTTGGGTATCCTTATCGGCAGATTGTTGTTCGTCGGAAGCGTTGTTTCCGCCCAAGTTGCCTACGACTTTCTTGATGACGGCGCCAAGCTGTATTCCCTCTAACTTAACCGACGGGAATCCGAGTCCGCTAAGGTCTAAGTAGATGGTGCTGTTCTCGTAATCACCGTTTTCGTCCGAATCGTAACCGCCAACGTAGGTAAGCAGGAGCATCGTCTTGCCTTGGTTGGTAAGTTCTACCTGCAACCTTATCGGAGTAAAGTCGCTGAAATCTATGTATCCGCGTACCGCAAGTCCGAACGTGATGGCTACGTCGTCGATGGGTTGCAGCGCAAAGTTGATGGCTGAAACTATGTTGCCTATATCTCCGCCTACCAGCGATCCGACAACGCCCAACAGATCGGACATGTCGAATATTCCGCCGACGGTATCGTCTATGGTAAGCTCGGAATATGCTTCGAACTCCCACTTGTAGTCGGAGAGAGGTTTGAATTGCTCTTCAAAGTAGTCGTTGTAGTCGTACGTAACCTTTTCGCCGTTGACTTCGTATTCGGTCTTGCCGTCTCTGATTTTGCCGCCGAGAGGCATCTCCTTGAAGATATTGCCTTCGCCAAGTCCCAAGTCGAGTCCGTGTATCTTGAGGTATACGTTGAACATGCTCCTGTCGGTAGCCGCGCCGAGTAGCACTTTGTAGCCGATATTGCCGCTATCGTCCGTGACTTCCGCCACTTTGACGGATACGTTGAATTGCGTTTCGTACCTATACAGCTTGTGTATTGCGCGGTCTTGCGTCATGTATCTCGTGTACGTGCCGGCTCTGAACGCATCGGATATGATTTGTTTGAGTTCTTCGGCGTTTGCCTTCAACTCTTCCGCGGTAAATCCGCTTTCGCTCTCATAATAGTCGCTCGGATCGAAGACGTAGTAGAATACGTTGCGCGTGCCGGGATTCTCGACCTCGTACTTATCTGCTTTGCCGCCGTAGAGTTTTTGCGCCTGTACGTAGACGCTTTCGGCAGTGAGCGCCTTACCGTTGACGGTAATGCCTTCCAAGAACTTGTCGTCATACTCTCTGCGGATTTCCTCATTGGCTTCTTCTTCCGTCGTCAAGCTTACGAGGTTGGTTCCGAGGACGTCCGGGGTCACGCTACTTATATTCAAGCTCGGAATTTCCATGCCGGAGAACGATTTTGCATACGCAACCAAAACTTTGCTACCGCATTTCTTGACGGCGACTCTCGCTTTGAGCGCGCCGTCTCTTGCAACCAAGTAAGTGGTGCCGTCTTCGGTAGTGTCTTGTTTATAACGTCCGTGTGCGCTCGGGGTGCCGGCAAGACGAGTAATAATGGCGTTCGCAACGCTTGACGCGGCGTCTTCCGCTTTATCGGACGCAACCGTAAACATCTTGTTGACGTCGTAGACGAGGTATCTGACTTCTCCGTCGGAAATACCCTTGACTTCGGTTGCTTTTGTATTGCTCAGGTAGGCGGAGGAAGCTTCGGCTATGACGGTTCTTCCGTTATAAGCTACTTGCAGTCCGCTTAGGAACAATTTGTCGGTTACGCCCAGAACTTCGTATTCGAGTCCTTCTATCTCTGCGGTTATCGTGGATACCGAGGCGTCGTCGGCAATGGTGGGTATGAGCCTGTCGATGTCGATTTGGCTGACGTTCTCCGCTTCCTGATAATCGGTGCCGAACGAAAGTTTGAGGGAGTTGTTGGCGTTGTCCAAAGTCAAGGCAAGCTCGCCTACCTTGTCTTCAAACGGGAAGTTGAATAATTGCTTCAATATGGTTTGTATAGCCGTTTGGGCTACTACGAGCGATATCGCGCCCTTGGTAAATCTGATACTGTCGAACAGTCCCGCGTACCAAGCGACGGGAGTTTCTTCTTCCTCTTCTTCTACCGCGTACGGATCCTCGGTGCCGTTAGAATCAACGTCTTCCTCGGCGTTTTGCGGATTGCTTTCCACGGTTTCTTCGATTTCATCCGAAGCTCTGCCGCCGATATCTTTGAGAATCTCTTTCATCTTGTCCATCAAGTCGGACAAAGATTTGACGAGAGAGCCTTCCACAGCGGTGGAAAGCTTACCGCCGAGAGCCTCCAACAAGGCTTTGACGTTGAGATCCAAAAATTCTTCGAATACGGAGGAGTCGAGCGTTATACCCGATAAGCCGTATTGATCCATCGCGCCAAGCGTCATGTAAACGCGCACGCCTTTCTCTTGGTAAGTAGCGGCGTCGTTGAGGGATCCGACGATGTACAACGCGAATATTTCTTCTTCGACGTCGTCGTTGCCGACATACGTGCCGTCCTCTTTGAGTTTTACCAATTGGATGATGGCGTCTACCGCCCACTCGTCGAGAGCGGTAAGTACGACGTCCGCTTTGATACGCAACGTAAGTTCGCCGACAATATCTTGCAGCGCCTGTATGTAGAATCCGGCGCCCGTAGTGTTGCCGTCCTCGTCCTTTTCGTTGACGAACAGCGAGCTCCAGTTAAGTATGTATTCGGATATATCCGCGCCTACGGATAGGTCAAGTCCGAGGTTTACGCGCCAGGTAACGTCACGAGAATCCAGGCAATTGTTGTAATATGCCACGTGCTCTTCGTCGTTAGCAAGGTAATTCAAACGCGCTTCATACGTCTCGGTATTGACTATAAGCAAACTGTCGTGGAACAGCGAAAGCGTTATGCCGTATCCCACCGAGTCGTACCATTTGGCGTCTTCACCGGTTTCTTCCTTTTCCCCGGCTTCCTTGGTGATATTGAGCTTGACGCTCATATTGCCTTCCTTATCGGGGTCAAAGTAGACGCCGACGGTGGCATAATCCAAAATTTCGTTGGCTATGAACGTAATATCGTCCCTATCGAGTACCAAGGGGTCTCCGTCTTGCGTGCCTATGGCGCCGTCGTTGAATATCTTGAGTATGGCGTCTATGGAGGCTACGAGGAGTTCATTGGTAAGCATCAACGCAAAGCCTTGCGAATTGAGGTAAATCATAGGCGTCATGAGCTTGCCTATCGGCGTATTGCCCACGTTGTCCTTGGTCGCCTCGTACATATCCAAAATCGGATTCGCGGAGGAATTTTGCGCGGTGCTTTCTTCCGTCTTGTCGCCGTCGGTGGTCACGTCATCCTCTACGTCGTCAACGATAAACAACTTCTCCATCAATCCGCGGATGGTGTCGCTCAGTTCGAGGTCGGCTACTTTGACGCCCAACTCGGTATCAAACAGCTCTATGCCGGCGTAAATCACGTCGTTAAGCATATAGATTTGCAATATCTTCTGGTTGAGGTAAACCTCGTTCGTGGTATTGTCGATAATCGTATATTGCATCGTGAATTCCAGCGTAATGGCTTTCGTGATGTCTTCCGTCTTGACGGACAACAGTTTGGCAAGGTCTACGCCCACGCGCACGTTGATTTCGCAGTACAACGTTTCGTTGCCGCCGCCGAACACGAGTTTGGTGTCGTAGTCCTCCGGCATCTTCATGCCGATTATGCCCAAAATCGTATCGAGCAAGGCGTTAATCTGCACTAAGCCGTCGTCCAAATCCAAGCGAAGCGAGAGGTTGGTGCCGAGGTTCAACGCAACTTCGTTAAACATCTTGTAAGTTGCGCGCTCCGACTCGGAAATAAGCGGAGTAAGGGTGGATTGCAAGCCGTAAGGAGTGTATACGACGGATTCGTTCTCGACGCCTATCTTGACGGTATCGCCGAGCAGACGGAGCGCAAGGTCCATACCGCCGTCGTTGCCTTCGGTGTCCTCGCCCTTGGTGTATGTTTTCGTTTCTTCGTCCCAAATCCATTGCGGAGTGGTCGTTTGCGCGGTATCGATGTGGATGCCGACTTCATACGCGGGACGCGTGGTTATGCCTACGGTTGCGCTCGGATTGACCACGCCTGCCAAATATTTTTCCAATCCTATATCGACGCCCACCATTTTGAGTAACGTGTTGATCATCTCGAACGTTACCGTTATGAGCAAGCCGTCGTCTTGGTTAAGGAGTATCTTGACTATGCCTACGAGGCTGTCTCCGCTATCCGCGTTGTTGAGTCCCAAAGCCGATGACCAGGACGGATACTTGTCGGAGAATGCGTTTTGCAGACTACTCATGTTCGTGAGCGAAGCCGACGCGGGTTCGGTTTCTTCACCGCTACCGCCCAATAAGTCTTTGAACCAGTTGATGAGGAAGTCTACGTCCTCTACGTATACTTTGCCGAGCCCTATCGAAGAGAAGTCGCCGTAAAGCTGATTCTTATAATAGGTAAGGACGATATCGAATTTTTCTCTGCAAGTCTTGGAGTAAATCTCAAGTTTGAGTTGCATGTCGGACAGCAACCCTTCGAGCCCGCTCTTGATGGGTATCATTGCGGATATATCGAATACGAGGGTGTCTCCTACGTCGCCGAGCATTACCATCTTGGGAAGTACGCCGGTAAGCACGTCGCTTTGCTCGATGAGGGTGTAGAACGGATTATCGGATCCGCCTATCAAGCCGGCAACGGCGCCGTCTTTGCTCAGTAATTCTTTGTACAGATTCTCTAACCCTATCGTGCCGCCGTTGATGCCGAGTTCTATCTCGACGGACGTGCCCAAAGTAATAACGTTTACTTCGTGCGCCTTAATGTAGTTTGCCGTTTGCGGCAGTAAGAGTTCTTCGTTGGAGAAGCCCTTGAAGTTCAAACGCAAGCCGTCTATGCCCAATCCCAAGTCTATGACTTTGCTCTTGACGCTGTTAAGCGATTTATCCGTGTATTCCGCCTGCGCCTCGACGTCGACGGCTAATATGAAGCTGTTGCTCTTGGCGGCAAGCCCGATTTGGACGAGCACGTCGCTGAATATCTTCATGTTTGCCATCTTCAAGGTGCCGAGCACGGAATTCAATGCCGTTTCCGTGACGTACAACGCTATGCCGTGCGTCATGACGCCTTTGATGATTCTCTCTACGCCGAGGTCGAGGTTTACGGGAGTCGTTGTGGAGGAAGAGGCGTTTTGCGCGCCGGAAGCGTTCTGCACGCCGGACGAGCTCTTGTTTCCGCCAAACAGGTTGCCGAAGAGGTCGCCCAAGAGGTCGTCTTCGAATTCCTTTTCACCGAGTAACGTTTCCAGAACGTCCTCAACCGTGAACTTAGGTCCGTTGAGGTAGGTAAGGTCAACGTACAGGTTGGAATTGTGCAGGTTGGCGCGGAACAAAATGTTGCCTGCGTTGACGTCGCGCAACGTTACCTGAGCCTCAACGCCCTTGTAGTTGCGCAGCGGGAAGTTGACGAGGATTTCAAGCTCGATGTTCAGCGTGTTGGTGCCGTTGATTTCGAGGAGTATCGCAAGGGTAGCGTCTATCACTCCAGCAAGCAAGGACGTCAACGGCTCTTTGTTGAGGTCGTAGCCGTCAAAGTGCACGCCTTTGAGTTCGCCGTTCTCGTCGTACTCGCGCGTAACGGTGCCGGTGATGCCGGAACCGGTAATCTCGCCTGCGGCAAGATCTATGTAAAGCACCGTGCTCAGCCCTATTACGGGGTCGGTGAGGTCTACCGCGGTATACTCTATATCCTCGTATCCGTCGTTGCCGTCGTCAACGTGCGCCTTGTCGGGAGCGGATATGGATTTGTTGATGGTGACAACTTCGTACGTGTCGTCGGTGTAGTACTTGTTCGCCAACCACTGATAGTTAAACGCCAGTGTGAAGTCGTTGACTATACCAAAGCTGAATCCTATGTCGCCGTGCTTTTTGTATTCGGGATTTTCGTCGGTGCCGATGTTTATCCTCTCGTCGCCGGAGAATTCGTAGCCCTCGAATTTGACGCCTAATTTGATGATGTCTTCGGGTCCCAAGAGGCTTGCCTCTATATTGAGTTCGCCTATGGGCTGTACGTAACTTTCAAAGTCCATCGCCTCGCCGCCCAACGCGCGGAGCACGCCGAACAAAGCCGTGGTACCAATGCTAAGTACCAAGCCCTCGGGGCAAGCAAGTATGTTAATGTAAGTAGCCACGGAGTTGGCGGTGCCGTCGGTTACCTGTCTGATAAGCCCGAACGGATCGAATCCGTCCTTGGACTCGTAACCCGCAAAACCGGTTGCGTTCTTGATTTCTTCCGTTTGAGCGTCGGTATCCTCGGCTTCGGTATCGTCTGTTTCGCCCTTTTCGGGTACGTATATTTTGATGATCTCGTTGATGAAGTCCCAGAAGTTGTCTATGCGCGTGGCTTGGATATTGAAGCACTCGGCGTTCAGATACAACGAACGATCGACATAGTGCGCGGACAATACTTCTTTGCAAACTTCGCCCTGACCGTCGCCGTAATCTATGAGGGTATCCCTATCGCGGAGGTATAGCGCAAAGTTGCTGTCGTAGAACGTCTTTTCGTCGATAATCTCGGCAAAGTTGATGTTAGCTTTGAGTTCTATTCTGTAATGACTGCTTAGGGTACTCAAAAGTTGGATTATGGGTTCCAAACCGAGCCCTCTAATCGTTTCGACGGTGCTGTTTACCGAGCCGTCGGAATTGATGCCCAAGCGTCCCAAAATGCCGTCAACCGTCTCGTCCAAATTGAACTTGGTGCCGTTTACGCCGTCGAAGTCGATGTCTATTGCAAACTCCGCGTATACGTTCTCCAAGTTCTCGCTCTGCTGATACTCGTGTTCTTTGATGTCGTCGGGCTTGATGCTGACGGAAGACTCGGAGGAATCGCGCAGATCGAGCGCAATTTCGCTGAGTTTAAGTCCTACCGTGTAGTTGCCGGCTTTGAGGGCTAAGGAGAGTAAATCTTTTTCTTCCTTACTCCATTTTTCGTCGAGCAAGCCGAGCTTGGTCATGACGCCGAGTTGGAATTCGAGATTGCCGTTTAGCGATTCTCTTACCACACTGCCGAGGTCTTTAATCGGGAAATTCTCGCCGAGGTCTAAGCCGGAAAGCACGGTGAAGAGAACTTCGCTCATGACTTCGATGACAATGCCGGTTTGGTTACCGAATGCCAAGCGCACGTAAGGCAGATATTCTTCGGCGGTAACGGGCGCGTTGAGCGCGTAAGACTCGGTTTCGGTGTTATCCGCGGCAAAAGCGCTCCTCTCGTCGTCACGGCTGATTTCGTAGTACTTGCTTAGGTCGCCCGCTCCGATGAAATCGAAGAGGTTTTTGAGCGCGGTTTCAACCTTGACTTTTTGCACGCCTATGACGCTGCCGTCTATGTAAGCGGTGCCGTCTTCGTAATATAAGGATATATATTCCGTGCAGTCCCTGTCCTCTACATATTTTCCGGTTTCTTTGTCGTAATACTCGCGCGTACCGTTGAAGCCTATGCGCAGGAGTACTTCGCTCCTTACGAGCAACCAGTATATGTCTTTGGTCGCAACGGTTTTGAGGATGTCGTGCAGGTTGGCGTTGACGGATAACTCATAGGTTATCTTTGTCGGATCGAGCCCTTGGTTACGAATCATCGCGCCGAAGTCGGCTGTGGACAGAATGGAACTAATCAAAGAGGAGAGGTCGATAGCGGTATCGTCGTCGGTGTCTGCCGCGTCTAAGTCGAGCTCGCCGTTAATCGATATTACTATGTGTTGCTCCCACATCTCGTCGGGATTTATCCAATGGTAGCTTTGTTTAAGCAATCCGCCGATTATGTTGCCGTTGTCGTCCGGTTTGCCCACATAGTAGGAATCGTCCGGGGATATGGATACGGTAACCTTATCTATTTCGAGTTGCAACGTAAGCAACTCTGCCAAGCTGACGTTGACAAGCAAGAATGCCGTTCTTGTACCGCTTTCCGCGTCGGGGACGGAAGTCGCGCCGATCTCTATCAGTAAAGACGGATCGTGTACGCCGAAGAAGTCGGCAATGTTTATTTTGACCAAGGATGAAGGATCCACGGCTTCGCCTTCGACGGTGTGAAGTATACCTTTATACAGGTAGTCGAAGTTGTACTCGCTCAAGGTGCCTTCTTCTTTTTGCTTTTTGAGCTCCTCGATTCTGATTGTTCTGAGTCCCTTGCGGAGGTTTTCTATTTGTGCCTCCTCCGGATCTTTGACCGTTGCGGCAGAGGGTTTGAGCGTATCTTCATAGAACGTTCTGAATGCCTCGAATGCCGTTTTGAGAGCGTCGATTGCAGTTTGGTCTATCGTCGTAAACGTTTGATTTATGCTTTGTTCGGACTCGAATATCGCCGTGTAAGTCGATATGAACGTGCCTACCGTCGTATTGTACTCGGCTATGGTCTCTTCATCTCTTTCGTGCACGCCGTTCAAACTTGCTACGAAAGCCGTCCAATATGCGTTGGCTATCGTGTAGTTTTGGCTCGTGAGTTCGCCTTTTTCGAGGGCTACGGCAAGAGCTTCCGCATGCGTTTCCGTCAAACCGCGCAACGCATAGTAGTATTCGTCCTCCGAATACACGCCGTCGTTGACGTAAGAGGTTATCTTGCTTTCGTCTATCTCCACTTCAAACGCGGAATCGCCGGAGAGCAACATATCCGCAAGCGAGTAAACCGCGGCAGAAGGTACTATCAAGGCTATGGGAGCCTCGTTGGGGATATTGTAGTCGCCTGCCTTGGAGGTGATGGCAAGCACGACGCTCGCGCCCGTCATAATGCTCGGTACGACGTCGCCGGCAGCGTTGTGCGGCAACTCCAAGCGGTTATTTGAGGAGTTGAGCGGCATTGCGGAATCGAATTGCGCCTCGGCACCCACAGCAAGCTTGGTGAATTTCTCCATGTAAGTCTTGAAGGCGCCGAAGTTATTGACCCTTATGACGTCCTCAACCACAAGTCCTTCTTTCAGGACTTTGGTTAGGTCTGCAAATACGTTGATGTCGTAGTTGCCGTTGCCGTCGTCCACGCCCATGACGCTTACCCAAAGGATATTGCCTCTGTCTTCGGATTTCTGCGACGAGCTCAGGAAGAAGGAAGCCTTCAAGTCGGCAATATTCGTGATATCCAGTATCGCCTCTAATTCATAATATACTTCTCCGCCGAATGCGGATTTGCCGTCCACCACGTCGCCGATAACTTCAAGGATCAGTCCGAAGTTCAAAAGCTTGGTGTAGTCTTTGACGGTGATGTCTCTATCGTAGATGATGCTCAGCTCGGAATCCGATTTATCGGAATACTTTACGTCGTCCGTATCGTATTTGCCGAGGGAAGCGTCGCGTATCCAAGTAAGTTTGGTCTTGGTCGCGGAAGCGTCTATGATGGCTTTGATTTCGTTGAGGATGTTCGTAAGCGATGTAATGTTACCGCTTGCTCCCGTTTCGGGATCGGTGGTATCGCCGGTAGCGGTGATCTCGAACTTAGCCGCGCCGCTGATGACAACGCCTATGGTATCGAGAGTCTCGATCGTGCTGTAATGCGATTTCTCTTCCTCCGAAAGGGTGAAGGATTTGTCGAGCATCAGTTTAAGGTTGTCTACGGAAGCGGTAAGGCTGACAAAGTTGCCGTCGTTGGGGTTATCCGTATCGGGATCGTCGACGCCGTCTGCGCCTACGTCGCGCACTTTGAGGTTGAGGTACGCTTCGAGCGGATGGGCGTTAAACGCAACCTCGGCTTCGAGATCGAGCCCCGAAATATATGCGTCCAAATCCAAACCGAGCATCTTGAATACGCCGGTCAGAAGCGCCTTGGTGATGTTTACGGAAATGCCGTATTCTCCGAGTACGAGGTCGATGTAGTATTGTATGATCTCATCCTGAGTGACTTCTTCCGTGTCGGCGGCAGACTGAGGCGTTTCCTCATCGGTGTTACCGCCGTTGAAGCGTCCTATGAGCTCCGAAATTACTTCGTTCGCGTCGGGCACGTATACGTATTGGAGTTCGACAATCGCGGTGTCTATGTGCGCGTAGAGGTCGCCGTCCACGTAGTATATTTCCAAAACGTTCCTAAGCGTTCTGTTGCCGTCCGCGTCCACGTCGGTAGGATCGCTGCTTGCGTAAGTTTTGAGCGTAACGGAGAGCGCAGACTCTTTGATCTTGGCAAAATCAAAGCCGTTCTTGGCAATATCCACGATTTCGTTAAGGTTTACGCTGCCTCTGACTTCAAAGAACAACGATTCGTCCACAATGCCGAGGAATTCTATGAGGGCGCCGAGTTCGACTCCGCTCAGAAGACCGCTCAACGCGGGCGCAAGATCTATGATATTGGCGTCCTTACCTTCCAAGGGCTCGGAATTTATGTTGAGGTATCCGCCGAGTTCGAGGTATACGTTTACGGGCATGCCGTTTTCCGTCATATAGAATTCGACGTCGGCAGGTACGTCTACTTCGTAGTTAAGACCGCTCAAAGCTTCTTTGTCAACGTCTATGCCTACGTTGGAAACGCTCAGCGAAAGATCGAATACGTCTACGCCGGTGGTAACATCGAGCGTCAAACCTTTGTCGCCGAATCCCAAAGAAAGCTCCGTTTCCTGTATGGCAACGGGAAGCGCGGTATCTTTTAGGAACAATCCGACAAGTCCCGCGATGGCGTCTTTGGTCAAAGTTACCGTCAAAGCCTCGGGATTAAGGATGACTTGCAGGGCAACCGCTTCGGCATTGGCAACGCCGGCGTATTGCGCGACTCTGTTCAGATTCATCAGATTCGCGGGCGCGGTTTCCGCCTTCTTGGCGTTCGCTTCGTTGGAGCCGGTCAAATCGCCTATATCGGAGATGAGCTTATCGACGTCGGTTACGCCTATGCTCGGCACGTCGAAATAGGATAAATCAAGGTACGCGTTGCCGTCCTTCAGGTACAGACCGAGTATGGAGGGTTTATCCGACGAGCGGTTGTCGAACAAGCGTACTTTGATTTCGGATTTTTTGAGTATCGTGGGTATAAGATCCTCGCCCTCGGAACCGTCCAACTTGATTGCGCCGGCAAAGGATATTTTGGCTACGATTTCAAATCCGACGGCTATATTGAAGTCCGTGGTGTCTATGCGGAGTCCGAGCCCCGTAAGCAACCCGGAGAGAATGCCGTTGATGTAAGCGTTGGTATACTCTTTTATCTTTTTGTCGCTGTAAATTATATTGCCGCTTTCGTCTACAGAGGGGACTTTGTTGCCGTCCTTGTCCAAGACAACGGAGCCGTTTTCGTCCACCTTCCAAACGGGTTCGTTCTCTACGGACATATCGAGTTCGCCCGATACGCGCAAACCTACGACCAAGTCGTCAAGGAAGGCTTGTATCGTCTTGAACGTGCTCTCGTAGTCGCTTTCGATTATATCTTCGTACAAGTTGATTCTTCCCGTACGAACGCCCACGTCTTTGATTAAGTCTACCTCGAAGTAAACGGCGTCAATTTCTTTGTTACCGCTGTCGCGTATGGCTAAATAGAGCTTGACGTAACCGTCTTCGGGTAAGTTTTTGCCGTCAAAAGTAAAATTCAGAAGTTGAACGCGCAGATAAGCGTTGACTTCCGGCATATCGATGGTCTTGGGATTGCCGAATTCGTCTACCGGCGCAAGCAACAGCGTCATGAGCACGCTCAACACGTTGGCGGCTATATTTGCGGTAAGGGTGCCGGCTATGGCGTCGACGTTCACTCCGTCGAGAGCGGCGCCGAGTATCGTCATCATATCTATGCCCGATCCGGTTTCGCCGTCCGCACCGTCGTCTTCCGCTCCGTAGAGCGCCTTCAAAACATTATTCAGTCCGTCTTTGTCGATAGAGCCGTCAATGGAATTTATCGCGCCGAACACGCTCAAAAGTCCTACTATGGCGTCGCGCGTCTTGACTATGAAGTCGGGATCGGAAGTATCCAACGTCATGGAGTAAGGTCCGTTTTGCTCGCTTTGTCCGGTAAGTATTCCGCTGAGTACGCCGACGATATCGATACTCGCAAGCGTATCTTTGAGCCCCAAGTTCTCGTATTTAAGCCTCGGCAATTCGCCTATCGAGCTCAAACCGTTGATTTGATCTTCCAAAGCGGAGAAATTCTGCAAATCTATAAGTACCGTATCCGTGCGTCCGATATAGAACAGACGTATGTACACCGTTTCGTTATTCGGGTTGTATACGGTCAGTTTAAGTTCCGTCTGGGTGAGGTCGGTAATATTCGTGTTCGCTTCCAATTTATACGCAAAGCGTATGTCTTGACCGCGCTCCACGTGCACGGAGAGCAACAATCCGTCTATGAATTGTCCGATGAGTCCGCCGAGATCTATGCCTCTGTCGGAAGTTTCCTGCATACCGAGATCGACTTCACCGTACATGAACATGTTGTAGTTATAGTTGATCAGGAACGCCGATACATCCGTATACGCACCGCGTTTTTCTTCCGAGTCGACAAGGTTGTAGTTCTCGAAGTCGTGCTCTTTGATAAAGGATATCGTGTCCAAAGTCAATCCCATTCTGACGGTATCGGTAACGTCTACGTCGAGAGCTATGGTATTGAGGAAGTCTAATTGGTTAAACGATAATTTGACTTGGAGGTCATCGCCGAAATTGCCGTTGAGAGGCATAATCATACCGACGATCTCCGAGAGCGTTTCGCTATCGAGCACGAGCGCGATGTTCCAGTCGTTGGGTACGGGGTTGCCGTCCGCGTCGCGAACGATATCGCCGTATTTGTCTACGCGGTACTCGCCTCTGCCGGGGAGATCCAAGTTGTTGAGCACTACTTTGAGTATGCTCATTACGTCTACGGAACTACCGCCTTCCTCCTCTGCGGAGCCCGAACTGCCGGAAGCGTTCAGGACGGAACTCACCTTGGTGTAGTTAGGGTCTATGTAGGGTTTGATTTTATTCAATACGTCCGACAGCAATCCGTTCACGCTGAATCCCGAAAGCTTGACTTTGGGGATTATGGCGCCCGAGAACGACTTGACGTCGTCAAAATTCAAATATAAGTCCGTACCGTCGAGGAAGGCTCTTATCAGCGGAGAATCGTTGTAGGCGATCGTAATTTCCGCCTGAGTGGCTTGCGCGCTGAAAAAGTCGAGCGCGACTTTGACGTCGAGGCTCAGCTCGTAACGCGCCGCGTAAGGGAAATTGATAGCCATATCGCCGAGCGCGCCCAAATTGACGTCTAACGCCTTGCCCAAAACGGAATTTACGGTAACTTTGCCGTCGGCGTCGTTTTCGACGAACAACGTGGCTCCGAGCCCTATATTGCCGATACTGCCTTGCGAATATGTATTCTGACGCCCGGTTTCGTTTAATCCGAGTTCGCCGAAGTTAATGCTTATCGGGCTGTCGCTCGCATACAACAAAATCGGCGAGAGGTCTATACTTACGGAGTATTCTTCAACCTTCTCCGATTCGCCCATATCGGCAGGCGTGTAGCCCGCGTACTTTTCACGCGTGGCTTCTACGTCGGCAGCCGTATTTATGGTTATGTTTATACCCTTGGTTACGTAATCCTGCGCGGTGTAATCCATGCCCGTATCGCTTGTTTTGGTAAATGTTTCGAGCTCCGTGTGCGTGGTGAGGTACGCGCTCATCGACGGCCAATCCTTGGCGCCCAGCCCCTCGAAGGTGAAGCCCAAAAATTGTCCGAGCACGGGGTCTAAGTTCAAGCCGACCAAGTCCCATATCCCGGCAAACGAAAGATTCAACGATCCGAGATTCAGACCCGAACCGCACAGCAGACTTAACGTTTCGTTGAGTTTTATCTCCCTTGCGACGTCACGACTTTTGTAAATTTTGTTTTCGGCGTCGTAATTGTATTGCGTGGCGTAAGATTTGTTTTTGAAAACGAGACTTTTTGCAAGCGACAACATGCCCGCATATTGTCCGAGCAACGATTCCAATCCCGTAGAACTGCCCGTTACAAAGCCGCTGACGATTTGCAATACATTTATGTCGTTACCCGCGATAGCGCCGTAAACCAAACTTCCCACCTCTGTAAAGTTGAGTTCCGGCATGTAGTACTTATCGGTACCGACCACCAGATACGTGTATCCCGAAGCGTAGTAAACGCAAAATACCGGCACGCTGTTCGCGTTAAGTATCTGGAAGTAGAGCTGACTTCTTTGGTTGTTTTTGAGATTGATGTTCGCTTTGAGCACGGCTTTGCAAGCGGTGCTCGTACTCTCCCTTTCTGCGGAATCGAGCCAGAAGTACTCGAACGAATAATCGAACGTTACGTCCATGACGAACCACTCGGGATCGTCGGAACAAGTATAGTATGCCTTGTTGTTGGCGATACCGTCCTTAATCATCTGTTCGGCTTCTTGGTGCTTAATCTCCTGCGTCAGGCGCGTTTCTTCAACAACGTCCGTTTTGTCGCCTTGGATGACGTCGGAATCGGTAGACGTGTTCTCCCTCGGCGAACAGGCAAAGAGGACCAAAGCGAGCGACACTATGAGCAGTGCCAGCACCGACTTGTAAAGCAAACTCTTTTTCATTGCGAAATCTCCTTGAGGTGGTGGAGTTACGGGCGTTTCGCAAAGCGCGTCACGCGCGTATATACGCAAACGGGACCGATACGGTCCGCTTACGCAACTATTTTACGGCAACGATTTTCGTTTGTCAATACCCTATATAATATTTAATACGCGCCTAATAGAGAGTTCTTCACCCAACGAACACAAAAAAACACCGCTTTTAGCGGTCGTTTTCGCTTATCACCGCAATATCTTGTGGCTTACGCCCGACGCACGCCCGAATAAAGAATTTCGGTTGAATTTTCGGTGAAAAAAAATCGACGCCCGAACGGGCGCCGAATGTTTTACGATAATTTAACCGTGGGTTATATAACGCGCGTAAGAACCGCGCGAAACGCCACGTTTTATATGAGCAAATCCGATTCGAATTTCCTGATTTTGCCGAGTATGAATTCGCGCGGATCCAAGTCGTCGTCCTCTATGAGAGGAGTGAGATCCATCGCGTAGGAAGCAAGCTCGCACATGTCCACGCCGTGACTTGCGGAGTATGTCGCGTTTGCAAATCTTCTGCCGATCGACGCCGTGCAATACGCCTTGCCGCCGGCTATTTGGCTGACGTACACGTCGAGCACGTCGCGCATGAGTTTCTCGTATCCCGTAAGGTCAAACACTACCTTCTCGGCGTCGTCCAACCAATCCAGACTGCGCCACACCTCGCATCCGTACAGCTTCTTCGGACGGAGCTCTTTTGGTATCGCGCGCAACGCTTTGATGCAATCCATCGCCGTGCCGACGTGGGTCGGATGCTTGTCTGCAAGGTTGTGTATGTGCATGGTTTCGGGATGGTAATTAAGTATTATTTCCTTGATGTCCTCAACGGGAGAAGGATTGTTCCTATCCTTCATTTCCGCCGAAGTGTAGTTGAGCATGATGAGCTCGGAATAGTCGCCTACCTCTGCCGCGCGGATCTGCTCTACTCTGCGAACGCGCTTCATCTCTTCGTCCGTCATATTGGCAAATTCGCCCGCTCTCGGGCTGCCGGCGCCATCCGTACAAACTACGGCAACCATGCCGTTTTCTTTACTTTGGTATCCCTTAATTATCGCTTGGGGACACATAATCTCGATATCGTCTTGGTGCGCCGATATCACCAAATCCGTGTAAACGGACTTTTTGCCATGCACTGTTTCCGCTTTTGAGTTGAGTTTCATATTAGTCTCCTTTTAGTTCAGACTCGACGCCGTATAGCTTTGACCGAGCCTCCTCGACATCTCGTCGGGAAGGATAATCTCGGTGTCGTCGCCTTCTTGTTTGAGTATTTCTTTTGCCCTTGCCATGAGCGTATCGCCTCCTTTGCCGGAAGCCACGCGCCCGAGGAATATGACCGCCTCGATTTTGTAGAATTCCTTCAACCACAGAATGGTATATCCGAAGTAATCGCCCATGCGCTCGAATACCGCTATCGCGCGATCGTCGCCTTCTTCGGCAAGCGACTGCACAATTTTCAGCTTTTCGGCGGGAGAATTCGCAGCTCCCATATCTATATTCGCCTCTTCCGCAAGCTTGATAACGCCGTCTTGGGAATGATACATCACGCCAACGCCCCTATCTCCGCTCCACTCGTCCTCGGCGGCGTTCGGGTTGGCGTCTACCGGCACAAAGGCAAGCTCGTTCAGACAACCGCGGATGCGCATATCGCCGTCTACGTATCCCCCGGCAAGACTTGTGCCCATTGCCATACCCAAAAGGTTACCGCGTCCGCGCGAATATGCCCCGGCAAGCGCCGTCACGTCGCCGTCGTTGGCTACCGCCACCGGGCAAGAGTATTCCTTGCCGAGATTAAGGTATATCGGTCTTATGCGCGTTGCGAACAGCTCCTTGGGAACCATGCGAAACAGCGACGCCACCCTGACTTCGCCGTCCACAACAATCCCTGCGGTAGACACGCCTATCGCGTCCACTCTGCCGTCCAAAGCTCGGAGGGCTTTGTCGATGCTGTCTTTTATGCCTGCTTCGTGATACTCGGGATTATCATTGAGTTTGGGATACCATATAGTCTCATTTTCGTATACCGGACTGCCGTTTATACACGCGGTGACTTTTCTGTCCGAGCCGCCCGCGTCAAACCCTATGCGATATCCGCAAGCGTTGTTTTTTACGGGCTTTGCCTTGCATTCGGTAGGCGGCACCGGGGATTCGGAGCACTCGAATTCCAAGGGTCTCAGGTACACGTCGCGCATAAATAGATAATCGAACGCGCGCGCGCCGTCCTCGGAATATATCTTTCCGAGCCCTTCTATAACGCTCTCTCCGCCGTACATGCGGAACTTGTAACCGCCGTATGCCCAGAGCATCGTCTTGACGATTTTGGCGGCATATTCGAGGTTTTCCGCATCGTGCCCGTTCTCATACAGATACGTCGAATAGCATTCGCTTTCGCCTTCGCCACGTTCGAGCGACAAAACAAAAGGTTTACGCGCTTCACGCGATAAACCTTCCAAAAAACGTTTTTGATACAGATACATCGGTAAATATCCGCTATCTAACATATTTCCTCCGCTATCTCACGCTCCATTTCTCGATGTGCGTAAGCGTTTCGCCGTCCGCCACCGTGCATATGGGCGAAAGCGTTTCAACCTCGTGGATGTAACGATTGGTATACGTTTCCATATTGCAACAGAAGTCGGGCTCGTTATAGTTTATGCCCTCGGTCTCTTTGACGAACACGGTATCTTTATATTTGTATTCGGCTTTGACGTGTTTGAGCCAAGTTCCCACTTTGAACGGACCTTCGGCACTTGCCTCTCCGCGGAGGATAAACTTGTCGTTTTCGAGGGTAAATCTCTTGTCCGCAAGGTCGTTGTAATGCCAAAAAACTATATTTCTGTTGGCAAGGAAGCCCGTGTCCTCCGTCGAAAGCGGCACGGTGACGACGCTGCCCACTTTGAGCACGGTCAACGCCCACACGCATAGGTTACGCGTAATTCCGCTTATGTTTTTGACGTTCATCACCACGTCGAGTCTGCCGTCGCCGAGCATAACTATCTTCAAACTCGGCGCCACGCCGACTTCCGTCCAAGGCTTGGGAGTAAATATCGCGCCGTCCTCGGTTATTTCGTAATCGACGGGAGTGCAGTCCGGGTAGTAGGTTGTGTTGTCTTCCGGAGACAGCCAGACGCGATGTCCGCCGAAAATACGCCACTTTTTGCCATCGCCATACTCCGCGGAAACGTCGCGCGTAACGGACTCGCAGACATCTTCATACATGACGGATTCCGAGCCTATTTTGTTGAGTTTGATAATTCTCGGACCGACGTCCAAAGTAACGCCGACTTCGATTTTGCCGTCGCTCAGCACAAGCATTTTGCCGAGAAAACATGTGTCTAACCTGTATTCCATATTAACTCCTTACAAGTCTTACGTAAATTCTGTTCTCCGATGAATACGCCGTCGCCTTATATCCGTCGCCGGCGCTATTCCCTATAACGGTATTTATCTGCGCCAACGCGTCGGAGACGTCGTCGCTCTTGGAGGCTACATATTCGTCGGATACCGTTATTTCCATCCAAACTTCGCCGGACTCGCCCATGTGCGATTTGAGGTACGTGCCTACCTGATAGATAAGCTCTTCGTCGGAATCTGTTATCATGTCGTATCCCGAGCCGATATCTTCGCCAAACGCGGAAGAAACGACCTTGGCGGTAGACGGATACGCGCCGTAAGTCAAGCGTCCCGTTTCATCCAAATCCGCGTCCGTCATCATGAAATACTCGAACGCGACAAGCTCTATTCTCTTGGCGGAGCCGTTTTCGTCAACGGTCATCTTGGCGTTGCCCCAAGTTACGTCGGAGCCTACCCAACCGTCGGCGGTAAGGAATTTGTTCCAAGCGTGTCCGCCGCCGTCGAGCGTCTGTCCGCAAACTTTGTATGCGAGTATGCCTTCCATGCGCAGTAACAGCGCGTACGCCTTTGCCATACCGTCGCAAACGGCTACCCCGTCATCGAATACGCCTTCCAAGTAGAAGCTGTCGTACAAATACAGATTTTCCGCTTCCGTTGCCGCTATCTTGTAGTCATAGCGGACGTTTTGCGCTATCCATCTGTAAATATCGCGCGCCTTATCTACGACAGTATCGTTGCCGTCTGTCGAGGCATAAAGCGCTGCTCTTGCCTTTTTGTATATCCTTTCAGCCGCGCTACCCTCTACCGGTACGGGTTTGTAACCGTATTGTACGGCTAAGTACAGCTGATTGCTCGTTTCCACCGTCATGTTTCTGCCGATGCCGTCTATCGCGAGGGTTCTTTCTTCTCCGCTACCTTTGTCCCAAGCAAAGTCAACGTCTTCATACACGTATTTCTCGTCGCCTTCGGCATATGAAGTGGCGCTTTGCGGTTCTTTGTTCATTTTGATCTCGATTTGTATGGTGTTGGCGCCGCGTATCGACGTTGACGGCAAGCCCAGCCTGAACGCCGTCGATTCCACGTAAGTACGCATCGCGGAAACTATCAATTTATAGGCATTGACGTATGACGGAGTATTATCGCTGCTCGGAACGTCGTTTGCCGACAAATGATATACGTCCTCCGGCAAATCGTCGTACGCGAACGGAATATACAACGTAAATTCATATATATCGGTTTCTCCCGACTGCAACAGGCTCTCGGGTCTGAATACCGTGATGTAATCGAGCAGTTTGCCGAGTTCTTCCATATCCGCGATGTATGCGTTGAAATCGCCTACCAACGTATCGAAATACCCGAATTTATCGGACGTGACGGTATTGGCGGTATAAGACACCCATTCCGTCCAGCGGTTTTCACCGTCCCTGACGCGCACCTCGAAGTCTACGGTAAAGTCGGCGACTTCAGACGGCACGATGAAATAATCGTATCCGAATGCGTCCGAATCCTTTTCGGAAGAGAAGGCGTATGTATTGCCGTCCGCCAAACGTATTTCCGCCGAGAACTCCGATTCGTAGGGAAGGGCGTCCCATCCGAGAATCGGCGCGTACCCTTCGTCCGTCTTGACGCCGTCTACATGTAAATTGTACAAAGTGTTTATTCCGGCGCTTGCCGTCACCGTTACGGTTACGGGCGTACTCTTCACACCGGACAGTTTGCCTTTGACCACGGCTTCGGCGGTAAAGGTATACTCGCCGGATTGGTCTAAAGCGTAGCTCAAATCGCCGTTTGAGGCGTTACCGTTTTGCGTACGCTCCTTGTCTAACGTTTCCACAGTGCCGTCCGGCTTGTTTATCGTCCAACGATAGCTCTCCGGAGGATACTTATTGGCGCCGTATGTTACGAGCAGTCTTGCGATATCGCCTACTTCAAAGCTCTTGTTGCCGTCCTCGTCCTCATTGCCGTTGGTCACGTCCGTACTGATGGCGTCAAGCGGATTGTACATGCGCAGCACTTCCGACTTCAGTTCCGCCTTCTGCGTGCCGTTCCTGAGCTCCGCTCTTATATAATATTCGCCTGCCGGCAAAGTTGACGGCGTATAGTTCAAAATCTTGCTGTCCTTGACGCCGATTTCGTTTATGGTGGTGGTGTTTACGTACCAAGTTATGGTCGGCGAGGGATCGCATGAGGAATCCAGCTGACTCAGAACAAAACTTATCGTCTCGGCACTGCCAACTATCTGGTTGAGCGTGGACTTATCGCTTGTCAAATCCATCCTGTAATTCAAGGAGGAATATCTGACGTCTATAGTGACTTTGCCGGTAATCGGGTTGTCGAAAGCGCTCTGAACGGGCGTTTTGACCCAAATGGAAACTTGTCCTACTTTTTTCGGCGTGACAAATCCGTTACCGTCTACCGAGGCTATGCTTATATCGTCGGATTGGTAATCGACGTTGCGCCCCGTTATGGCGTGCGACGGATAAAATATAGGCTTCAACTGTACTCCGTCGGATTGAAGCTCGACAACCACTTTCTCGGGATTGAAAACTATCCTCTGCACCGCGACAATCTCTATCGTCACGGTGACGTCCACATACACGGAGGGAGTAACCGCGCTGACTACGCGCAAAGTAATATCTACGTTATTGCCTTCCTCGTCCGTTTTGAGCTTCTTTGCCTGCAAAACGCCGTCCGAACTTATGTTAACGAATTCTCTGTCTTTGGAATCGAGCAACCGATAATAGACCTCTTGGCTTGCCGTTTCGAGGGGAAAAACCGACGGCTTGAAAATATACGTGCTCGGATCGCCCTCGGGAGCAAGGTAAACGTGAGTTTCTTCAACCTGTATGGACGTAGCCGCATCCTTGGAAGTACTTTGAGTACAGCCCACAACGCCACCCGCAATAAGTATGGCTAACAAAACGACTATGTACAACGTCAGGCGAAATTTTTTCATACAACTCCGTAGCGCGCATACGCGTATATATTATATAATATACCTACGGCGATATTTTGTCAACATCATTTTTATGCAGAAATCTATGCGTCTCGCCTCTACCTTACCTGCGAACCGACTTCCGCACCGGAGGACGGCACAACGCGCGCGGCGCTTTCTTTGCGCCACTTGCGGAGCTCGCTCACATACAGTGTGAGTCCCACCGCGCCGGCAACCGTTTCGGAAACGGGGAATGATATCCAAGTGTAGTCGAGCCCTACATAGGACAACGCCCAAAAGATGGGTACCAAACATATGATTTGCCTGAGTAAGGATAGAAACACGCTCTTAAACCCTTTGCCTATGGCTTGGAAAAACACCGGGAACATCAAAGAGAACACTGCGGAGATGAAGCTCGTGCCGATGATTCTGAACGCGGTCACGCCTATCGCCATCACCGTAGAGGATGCGGAGAATATCTTGATGAGCTTATCGGGTATACCCTCAAAGCACGCGATACCTATCACCATAAAGGCAAGAGCTATATACAAAGAGTCGTTGACAATCTCTTTGCAACGTCCGTAATTTTTTTGCGTATAGTTATAACTGAGTACCGGAACTATGCAAGTTTGTAACCCAAACAGCGGAATAAAGAAAAAGCTTTGCGCCTTGTAATACAGCCCGAGCACGGTTACCGCCGCGTCGGAGAACTTAGCCAAAATGATATTTAACAACACTATGTACACGGTGTACAGCGCCTGCATGCAGATGGAAGAGAATCCGTAATAATATATCTTGCCGGTAAAGTGCGCAAACTCTTTGGGCGCGGGCGGCATACGGAAACCTTTGATACCGACGATTATTGCCGACAGGATTTGACCCGCGATGGTGGCGTAGGCGGCTCCGGCAACGCCGAGCGACGGGATTTTGCCGACGCCGAATATCAGTATCGGATCGAGTACGACGTTGGTTAGCGCGCCGGCTACTTGGGCAAGCATCGGCACGATCATTTTGCCTTTTGCCTGATGGACTTTGGACCAGTTGCCCTCTAAGAACGTGCCCAAACTTCCGATGCAAACTATTCTGCCGTAAGAAATCGCGCCTTCGATCGCGCCGGGCTCGGAAGCCATGGTTCTGACGTAAAACGGCATTATAAAGTACGATGCAAGCGCGACAACCGCGTAACTCAAAACGGCAAGGATCATACCGGTACCGGCTGTTTTGTCGGCTTCGCGCGAGTCGTCCACGGCGTATCTGTTTGCCATGTAGGTATTGACGCCGACTCCCGTTCCCACGGCAAGCGCAATGATTATAAGTTGTATGGGATAAATGACGGTAACCGCCGTCAACGCGTCGTCCGAAAATCTGCCTACGAAGAAGCTGTCAACGACGTTATACAATGCCTGTATGAGTTGCGACGCCATCACGGGCGGCGCGATGCGCAACAACACTTTGACTATTTTTTCTTTACCGAAAAGCTCTTGTTCGGTCATTTCCTTTCGCATATTCTTACTCTCGCTGTTAACACACGCATTATTGCACCGCGAAAATAAAAAGTCAACCGACTACAAGCGTTTTATAAAATATTTACGGTAAATATAAAAATAAAGAGATGCGACGTTGAGTTATGCGCAAACGCTCTTTGCGATACCATCCCTCGCGAGCGTATATCACCGTTGCACGGCGGAATATGCCTCGTACAGTCTGTCGATATCGGCAAGTTTAAGCCGTTTGGATACGATTACCGTTTTGTCAACGCCGGCTAACGCTCTGCCGTAAGTAGTCACGACTATGTATCCGTCTACCATGGTAACGCCGCAATAACCGGTATCCGCGCCGGCGACGTAGTCCGGGGAGGTTTGTCCTTCGTCGTAAATGTGGGCAAGTTTCAGCCTGTATTGCCCGGTGGATTTGCCGTTGTAGTACCAATCCGTCAAACTGTCAAACGTACCTACCCACGCGACCCAACCTTCGCTTACGAACGTCGTTGCCTTGTATTTTTTGAGTAACGCCGGATCGCGCTCTATGCTGCGGAAGGTTATAAAGAGTCTGTCGCCGTCGTATACCGCCTTGTGGCGCTCGCCGTTGAGTTCCGCCGGCGCTTCTTTGAGCTTAGTCCAGGTTTTGCCCTCGTCATAGGAGAAAGCCATCAGACTGTTGATGCGTTTTGTATTGCTTCTGCCTATCAGGCAAAGCACGTTGCCGTTGCCGCCGTCGTTGCGTATCACGAGCAATTCGCAAAGGTTCGCGCCCTTAGCTTTGAGCCGTTGATCTATCGTTTTGCCGTTTGCGTCGTAGGAATTTTTGAGAAATTCCGTAGGCTCAGACCACATTTGGTTGCCGTTTTCGAAAGTCAAAATCGTGCTGTATAATTTGAAGTTGTTGTCATGGAAAAAGCCCATCCACTTGTCCACGTATTCGCCGTTCTCTTTGAGGTGTATAAGGGAACTCATCGCGACTATGGGATTTAGATGCGGAGAATCGTTTTTGCCGTAAAATCTCTCAAATTCCGACCAATTCCCGTCCTTATCGGTGACGCTTGCGCAAAAACCGTCGCCGGAGGTGTACCCTGACCACTTGGGACATGCGCTGATCAGTATGTATTTGGTTTCACCGCTTTGGAAGTCCAAACGGTAAACCGTGGGCGTTTCTTCACTTTTAGCCCAGCTTGACGGGATATTCGTTTGGCGTTCGGAGTAGGTAAGTCCGCCGTCCGCGGAGCTCTTGACGGCTATCGCGCCTTTGCCGTGTCCGCAAACGTAGAACGTGTACAAGGTTTCCGTGCCTTCCGCATTCGGCATAAGTATGGAATCGGGGTGCGCAAGGTAGCTTTCGCCGCCGTCGCCATCGTCCACGACGGTTACGTCATAGAGGTATTTAAGATCGTCCGGGACGTTTTCCGGCATGACCGACAAATCTATTCTCGGCGTGGAATACGCGCTTCCTTTACTCGTAAACAGCCCGAAATACACTCCGAGCCCGACCGCCGCGACTGCAAGCAGTACGGCTACGACCGTAACTACCGTGATAATTATCTTTTTGCGTTTGGTTTGCATATAGTTCTCCGATACTTCGATTATACCAAACGCACGCCTTTACGTCAATACGCTCGCTCCGCTAAACGTAACTTACTTCGATATTC
This sequence comes from Ruminococcus bicirculans (ex Wegman et al. 2014), assembly GCA_963642145.1. Classification (GTDB taxonomy): domain Bacteria; phylum Bacillota; class Clostridia; order Christensenellales; family DTU072; genus Stercoripulliclostridium_A. The sequence continues at coordinate 4,061 of CAVIFU010000003.1, read as the reverse complement.
ACCGACAGCGTTGTTTTTTCGAGATAATCATCGGGAATCGGCACACTTTTACCCGATTTACCGTAAAATCCGCCGTAAACGTCGTATATATCTGCGCCTACCGCGCGGCATTTTTCAAACGCTTCCCGAACGCAACCGGCAAGTTCCTCTCGGACAAGCGCGGTTACTTCGGCGGTAGGTTCGACGTCCGGCGTGTACAACGCGGCACCGCCCTCTTTGAGAATCTCTTTGAGCACAAGCTTGACTTTTATGTCGTAAGAGGCTATGAGCGCCCGAGTGTCGAACTTCCTTTTGCACTCCGAAGACGCAATGTAAAAGCCTACCTTTGTGCCGTCCGACTCGCCGACGGTTACCGATCCGCGTTCGAGTTTAGCCGATATCAGGTTAATGCCGCTCGTACCGCGAACGCCCAAGGTAAGCACCTTTTTGTTCTTGACAAATATCGCCGTCGAGTCGTAAGAAAACGCGTATTCCTTGTCTTCGTCACCGCCGCCGGACGAAGAGGCTCCGTCCGATTGTTTGGGCTTTTCGGATTCCGTTTTGGTTACTTCGGTTAACCAATTACCGCCGTTATGGGTATAGTATGACGCGACGTAATCTTTGACGTTGCGCCTTACGAGCCATCGCGAACGCCCGTAAGCTTCGTTGGCTTGCTCTACGTAGAACGCGCCCGTATCCGCATACGGCGTCTTGGCGTCCAGTATGTCCTTTGCCGTGCCGTCCGTTGTCATTATGATGGCGTTTTCGGATAGATACGCGTTGCGAAAAACGTAATCGACGGTGCCGTAGGCGTCGTAATCTGTAACTCCTTTTCCGAGCACGACAAGGTCGCAATGCGACAGCGCGCTGACGCTTGCGGTTTCCTTGGTGATGTTGTCAAGCCCCTCGCTGACCGTACGCGCCTCGGTGCTTACGAGGATGTATCCCGCGGACTTGCTTTGATCGTCCGACGGACGCAAAATCTCGGCTGAAACGATCAGCGCGCCCTCCTCATAGTCGATGCCGAGCGCGACTACGATGGCGCGTTCTTTGAGAGGTGCGACCTCGACGTGCAGCATAAACACCGTGATGAACGCTACGGCAAAGGCTATCCACTTGACGCTACGCTTCATTTACAGCCCTCCTTAGGTTTTTCGGGAAGGCTTTTTTGTGCTTTTCGACGATGAGTAGCACTGCGGCAATTATCGGGACGCCAACATTAACGGCGGTTACGACGTATCGCGCCGTGCCCTCGGCAAAGGCAAACGACTTGGTGGTATCCGAGAACGCCGTCGACGTCAATATATAGCAGGCAACGCCCACGATCGGAGCGGCTATTTCGTGTTTGATTTTGTATTCCGAGAGCACTTTCGCGCCCGAATAGATTTTGACGGCGATGGCGATAACGCTAACCGTCAGCCACAGCGTAATTGCCGGCCAATCGATACTGCCTATCTCCGTATTGACCATGCTGAACGCGCCGAGCGAAGAAAACGCAAACGACACGAGGTGACCGCCTCCGCCGTAATTCATGATAAAAACGAGGTACAGCCCGACTATTATTACAAAGTACAGCCCTGCCGAGAGCGCGATCCACGGGAAGCGCGTGCGCTTTTCTCTCGGCAATTCCTCGTCACGCCTTACGCGGAAAAAAAGTAACGGACTCAAATCGAATCCCCAAAACAAATATCTTCCGAGCGCGCCGAACACCGGTGCGAGTCCGTCCGCGCAGACGGGCGCGACATAGTAAGGTTTGAGGTCGATTTTGCCGAATATCGCGCCGACAATCACCACTATCGGCACCACCCAAAGGGCAAGTTCTCCGAGCCTTGCGAGACATTTGGCTCCGCGCAACGCGCAGTAAACGGTAAAAATCATAAATACGGCGCAAACGCCCTCAACCGGTATGTTGTAGAAGAGGTACGAGCCGATGTACGCGTTGACCTCCGCAAGGTAAACGCTCACCTTGACGACGGCGTTGAACAGTAGCGGAGTAACGAGCGCGAGATAGACGGGCGTGCCGTATGCCTCTTTGATTTTGCCGATACCGCCGAGTTTCTCCACGCCGACGATTATACCGAGCACGGCGATCTCCGACAACGCAAAAAACGCTATCGTCACCCAAGAATCCCTGCCGGACGAGGTGCAAACGGCAGCCGGGAGCATGGATATTTTGAACGCGAGCGGCAAAAAGAGCGCAAGTATCGCGTATTGTCTTTTCATTACCAATTCTTTGCCCATAACTATTTGATTCTGAGTCGAAATTTATTTTTCAAGTCGAGCGCAACCGTGCGTTCGGGATGATCCGCGAGCGCGGACTTATACACGGAATCCTTCAAATCTTTGGCGGTGAGAGGCGCAAACGGCGTAAGGTATGCCACTCCGTAACTTTCCAAGCTTGCCGCATACGCGCTTATGCCTACCGTCAGCAAAAGTATACCGTAGATACCGAGCGCACCGCCGACAAGGACGTATATCAAACGTATGGTGCCGAGCGTGCCGACCTCATCCGGCACAACAAAAAGCCCTATACTGGATAGCGCCGTTATCAGCACGGTAACGGAGGACAATACGCCCGCGCTGACGGCGGTTTGTCCCAAGATTATGCCGCCTACAACGGACATCGCCATACCGAAGTACCTCGGCATCCTGACGCTTGCTTCGCCCAAAACTTCAAAGAGTATAAGAGCTATCATCATTTCCATAACAGGGGAGAATGGGATACCGTTTGTGCTGTTTATGGTAGTGATAAGTAGCTTAACCGGTAATATTTGGTACTGATGGGTTTGGAGCGCGACAAACACTCCCGGCAGAAATATCGCAAAGAACGTACCGAGCAACCGCATGGCTCTGACAACCGTTGTACGCATGGCTCTGCGGTAGTAATCGCCGGCGTCGTAGAAGTCCTCCATCATCACAAACGGAAGGGTAAGCACCATCGGGGAGCCGTCCACCACAACGCCCACTCTGCCGTCCAAAAGTTTGGCGCACAATATGTCGGGCTTTTCCGTTTCGCCGACTTGTCGGAATAAAGAATAGTGCCTCGACTCCAAAAACTTGGCTACTTCGCTCGAATCGACTATGCCGTCAATATCGATTTTTCGGATACGCGCCTCGATTTCTTCTACGAGGTCATCGCGCGCGATACCCTTGACGTAGCATAGTTCGACATGCGTTTTGGTAACTCTACCCACCGTCAACGTTTTGAATACGAGTTTCTCGGAGGCGAATCTGCGCCTTATGAGCGTCATGTTGGTTTTGATACTCTCCGAAAACCCTTCGCGCGGTCCCTTGATTACGGACGATGTCGGAGGTTCTGCAACCGCCCTCGAAATATACCCCTGCACGTAGCAAACGGCATAGCCCTTTACGCCGTCCACCGCAATGGCGGCAGCCCCGGAAGACACCTTTTCAACGGCTTCTTTGCGCGTAAACACATCTTCTACTTTCTGCGCGGTAGTAAGCGCCGCGCCTACGTCGCCGATGGCGTTCGGCTTCATACCGAGTAGCGGAGTCACCACGCCCACATCGATTGTTCGCTGATCCGCCATGCCGTCAATATAAAAAACGCAAATTTTAGGCGCGTCCCCTATCACGCGCGCCACAAAATCGCACGAGTTATTCATCGCCTTTTTGAATAGCTTAATCTCCTTGCCGATATCCATACGTGAAGTATTGCCACGGAACAAAAAAATAAAAGTGCCAAACTAAAAAACCTATCCGATAGCGCGAAGCAAAAATAAGCGGCGGTCTACAACCGCCGCTTGCGTATCTCTATTGTCTTTTTAGAGACGGTAAGTTACAAAATGCTTAGTTTTCTTCTGCAGTGGCTTTATACGACCACTTGTCGGCTGTGTTCTGTTGTACAAGAACAACGCTGCCGTTAGACAATGGGTTTTGCGAGGTGGTATAGCTACTGATTGTTCCGGTATTAGTGAAAACGGTGATCGTTCCACTACCGTCGCCAAAGCCGACGGCTGCTCCGGCATAGCCTTTGCCACCCGAGGTAGCCGTAGCGGTAATTGTACCTGAATTCGAGCAATTGTTGAGCGTCGTTTGAACATTGACTCTGCCGACAATAC
>CAVIFU010000002.1:0-91284 GCA_963642145.1 Ruminococcus bicirculans (ex Wegman et al. 2014) | reverse complement strand
ATTTAGCAGCCTTTTTTGTTTACTTACTTCATAGTTTCATAGTGTTATTCAAAGTCAACTATAACGGCAAGCCAATACAGTGTGGATGGCTTCAAAGTTGTTCAGGTTTAGTGCTTCGCTGAGCCTTGCATTGCCCGGATAGGTGATATTATGAGCAAATATACTCAAATGGCTGCTCAGAGGCACGCCCTTGCTCCGCGCCCTTGCGGCGCAAGGCTTCGCCCATGAGGGGCGCTATCACGCCGGGGTAGCCGACAGTCCACAGGACTGTCGTTCGGCAACGCATCTGTAAGTATCAAACTTTCGTGGTAGCGTTGCCGATTCCTACCCGTTCAAGTCCCATCTCTTACGTAAACAAAAAGAACCGAAACTATTCGGTTCTTTTGCTTGGTGCGGTCGATGGGACTTGAACCCATACGGTCGCCCATACGCCCCTCAAACGTACGCGTCTGCCTATTCCGCCACGACCGCTCATTTATTTAGCACGCTAATCATATTAGCATAGACGCATGCTTTTTGCAACCGTTTAAGCAAAGATTTTTTTCTTTTTTGAAAATAGTCGTATGCGCGCACGCGCGCATACGACTATCGCCCTACTCTTTGTCCTTTTTCAGTTTGTCTATCAGATCGCTTATACGTTCGCCTATACTTCTATGCGGCAACTTGACAGTCTCCTCGTATACGCCTATGTATTCGATATACGGCTTGGAGCGACATTCATCGATAACCAACTTTATTTTATCCGTTTTGATCGTCCTATCAAACAGCGCTATGCGATTATACCCAATTGTGGTGCCACTGTATACTTCTTGCCAACCTTTCTTATTAGTCAATGCGAGTATGCGGAATTTTTCAATGCGTTGCGAAAACGCTACATTTTCGATTATACGCATTTTGTCTATATTCCTTACGCCGTCAAGGGTAATATCTATCTCATACTGCTCGGCTTCTTCTTCGGGCGTATAATAACTGTTGGCGTCATAGGAATTCTTGTTGTAGGAATATACCGTTACGTTCCTAATTTTATTTGAGCCTTCGTGCTTGGGTGCGGTAATATCCTTAATCGAAATCGGCTTTGAAAACGCAGTTTCAATTTTTTCTCCGAATTTAAGCAATTTATCAACGTCGGCATCGTTAATTCTGCCGGCAGTATCCGGCGGAACGTTAAGCAGCAGCAAGCTGTTCCCTCCGACAGAATTTAGATAAATTCTCAAAAGATTGTTTACACTGCGTACCCTATAATCTTGATTCTTGTGATAAAACCAGCCGGGACGGACGGAAACATCTACTTCTGCCGGGGACCAAACGAAATTGTCATATTGGGCAAGAACGCTACGACTTCCCAAATCTTTCGTCATGCAATCTAACGGCTTACGCATATTTTGATTTTCCGATTTTTGACTTGCGTCCATCGTCTTTTGCGTGCTGTCCGTGGATGGTATAACATTCCATTCCGACTTGCGCGCGAATCCGCCCTCATTGCCTACCCATCTTACGTCCGGTCCGCAATTGGAAATAACGGTTTTTGGACTCAATCTGCGAATAAGGGCAAAATAACGATTGAAGTCATATTCTTGTTTCTTTTTACCGTCGGCTTCGGCTCCGCACGCTCCGTCAAGCCATATGCAAAAAATATCGCCGTATCCGGTTAAGAGCTCCTTCAATTGCTCACAATAAAAATCGTCATATTGATCGGTGCCGTAATACTTGGAATTTCTATCCCACGGCGAAAGATACAGTCCGAACTTTAAGCCGAATTTTTTGCAAGAATCCGCAACCTCTTTGACTACATCGCCTTTACCGTTTTTGTAGGGGCTGTTTTTTACGGAATATTCGGTTGTTTGGGTTTGCCACAAACAGAATCCGTCATGATGCTTCGCAGTAAGAATAACTCCCTTTGCCCCGATGTGTTTGAATAATCCTATCCATTGATCGGTATTTTGTTCCGAAGGATTAAACATCTCGGCAGAAAGAGTGCCGTCACTCCACTCCTTATCGGCAAAAGTGTTTAGCCCGTAATGAATAAATACATTAAAGCTATCGCGCTGAATTGACTTCTGAACCGTTGACGGAACAATCGATATGTATTTTTGTACTTTTTCGTCTATCATATTTACTCCTTTATTCTGTTTTTTGCAATCAATGAATTTTCTCGTTTGACGACGTTTTTAGAACTCGGTAGGCGCAAAATGCATAAGCGCCGATCTGAGAATATCCCTCATCAATGACGGTGAATTTATAAGCGTGCAAGTCTTTTCAGGCAGCGCGAATATGCCCAAAACATTGCCGTTCGGCGAGCATAACGCGGTTACGCCGCAAGAAGAGCCTTCCGGATTGCAAGGATACGCTTCCGTCGGCTGCCCTTTCGAGTTTACGAATCTTGCGCAAGCCCTGCCCTCATTTACCAATTTGTCCATTACGTCGCCATCGATGTCTATACGCATATCGGCGCCGCCGCAACCTACCGGATAAATCGCGGATAAATCTGCATAGCGTAGCAACGCGGATATGTTTCTATCAACCCTGACGTAAGGGACTCTCGAAGTAAGCTCCCCGATAGCCGACGATGCGATGCGTATACCGTACGATTGCCCGTGCTCGGCATTGCCTTTTGTGAGAAACCCGAGCTTAAACAAGGCTTTCGCGCCCTCTCCTGTTCCCAAAACGAGCGCTCCTTTCTTAAATAACGATTCGTTCAACGCGTCCAAAACGGAAGGGTTCCTGAGCAACTCGTACATTCCGTACTTATTCGTATAGTCGGATCTGCCCGCCAATATCAAAAAGTCCGTCCTTTCTATCAGTTCTCGTATTCGTCTCGGAGCGATTTTATCATACTCGGCGTCTTTTCCGACGTATAAAGACGTAACATCGAAGCCCATAAGTGCGGTTTCCGTATGAATTGCCTTTTCGGAAGCAAAATCCATGTGCAATATCAAAGCGTTGGGACGAACTTTGTATGCATAGTTGTTGGTATTTGCGACCTTACCTTCGTACGTTGACACCTCGACGTGATCCTCATCGGCGTACGGGAATCGCGTAACGGCACATTCTATATCGTTTTGGGATATTTTGTTCTCGTCGCAAGCAATATATCCGCTATCGTCAACAACTCCGAGATACTCACAATCGAACGCGCCGAAATCCTCAGGATCTTTTAGCGCAAGGAGTATATCTCCTTTCCCGGAATTTATGTCACCCTTAATTCCTCTTGCAAATCTAAACCCATACCCGTTTCCGACGGTTCCTCGAACTATGGAATCGGATTCATTGTGCTCTATGACACATCCTGCGGTAATATTGCCTATGTTTATGTTTATATTCAGAACGCCGCAAAGTTTCAGGCACGTTTTGGAATTCGGCATACCGTATTCGTCTACCGGTATCGTTACTTTGTAAACCTTATCTCCTATATCGAATAACGGCGTTACAACTTTGTCTTGCGTAGTCATACCTACTGCCGTACATGCCGGGAAAATTTCAGGTACCGACATCTTGACTGAATAGAAACGTGTGCCGACGCTGCCTACCGCCATTTCACGTTGAATATGTGCGCATCCAAGCAGTCCGGACAGCATTAGCCCGGAAGTTTCGTTATCGTATTCGGGGTCATAAAAGAAATCTGTGCCTAACGCGATTTTATTCAGTGGCACTCCCGAGACAACCAACTTCAATATCGCAGTCAACGCCGAACGCGCGGATGAAGTAAAAGCGTCGCCCTTCATTCCGTCCGTGCCGGATGCAATCAAATTGACAACGTTATCGTACTTGTTATACTCCGGTAATATCGTAACGGACTGCATCGTTGTCAAGCGTTTTTTGCCCAATAAACGCGGATACAGTGTGTTTGCGCCGTTAACCGGATCCAACGCATAATCCGATTTTAGGAAACCTCTGTCTATTCCTGCGCGTATCTTTTCTATCGGATCATTGAATTCCTTTTCGGCAGTTGCGTCACATACGTCATCTACTATGCAAAAACGTTTATCGTACCGTTTATTGCGCACGATATTCATATCCAAACGCATCAACTCACTGCTTTCGTTAACCAAAGACATGTAGCCCTTCTTTGTCAACCTGCCTACATTTACACTTTTACAACCGCAAGCGGATAAATGGCTCATTACCTTGGACAAGTTTGAACGTTTGCAAACTATTACGGCGTAACCTGAATTCGGAGTCAGCAACGCCTCCTCTTTTGTCGCGTCTTCAATCGGAATAGATTGAATATCTATTTCGAAGCCGAATCCCAATTTAATTAAGCCGTTGATTATGCCTTCATCTGTCGGAATAACGTCGGAGACTCCGTCGCAATACAAAAAACTTCTATCTGTTTTACTCGATATTTTATTCACCTGCTCGCGAATATCGACAAGTAATATCGCTTCTCTACCCGTAATCTCCGCGCCCGACAGCTCCGCACGTTCGGAATAACTTAACAGATTTACTTTGGAGATTGGTTCTGTAAATATTGCGGGACACTTTTCGGTAGACTCAAATGCGGACACATTCAATAGATCCGCTGCGTATGCCGAAATCATCCTTTTTTGCGGCGTTGCGCCGTCAAATTCGTCGTGTATAAGGGCTATCGGTTTATATCCGTAAGCGTATATGTTCCCCAAATTGCTCTTTAAGTCATCGATGTTTATATCGTTATTGAAATAGCTCAAAAACCTCAAATAGTATTTTGATTTAGCGCTGTTTTTATAACAATTAAACTCAGCCACTATGCCGTTAGACGTTTTTACGACCGTATCGGCACCGTTTTCCAACGCAAATAGCGGACCGGCTTCTGCGTAATCGGCAAAAGTACGAGGGACCTCCGTCGGCACGCCATGTCGTGTGCGCAATTCGTTGTACATCTCAAGAGTCCGACGTATGTACGGATTTTGAGATTTTATGTCTATTCCCGATATGGCTCTCAACGCGTACCCACGTTCGGATTTGGCGTATGCGTCAATCAGTTTGAGCTCGAATACCGTAGGTGCTTTCGGCATTGCGTTAAACGCCTGCTGTAACTTAACAAGTTCGTCAAGATCGGCAAAAAGATTCAATTGCTCCTTTACGCAAGCCAACTGCTCTACGGAAAATCTGCCAAACAGCAAGATGCGCTTATGCAACGGAAAATCTGAAAAGTTTGGTACAACGATTCTGTCTTTCAACAAATCGTTGACGTTTTTTCTTATTTTGCCCATTGTCTACTAACTGATCAGCGAATTGCCGTTATCGTCTATAAAGGATGCGTATGCGGTATCCTGTTTGTATTCACTAACCCGTGATGAGTTTACGTGCAGCTCACAAGATGCGGTAATTCCGTCAAACGAGGAGTCTTCCGCTTCAACCTTAGTATTGCCCAAAAGGTTGATCTCCGTGAGCAACGCACAACCGCCAAACGCTTTCTTGCCTATATAGCTAAGCGACGACTTCTCTCCTGCCGTAAACTTTACGAGCTCAAACACGGCATATTCCTCATCATACGCATTTCTGTCGAACGCGCCTGCCGCTATACCTTTGATCGAATCATCCAAGGTAAACTCTGTTTGGTTGCCGACGTACTTTACCAAAACATTGGCTAATGTCAGACAATTGCCGTTTTGACTAAGTATGCTTTCGCAATCCGAGAACGTTCCGTATCCGACTTTGTATAAGCTATCTGCATTTTTAGCATCGAGTTTCGTCAAAGAAACGCATCCGCGGAATGCGTAATCCCCGATGGATTCTATTCCGCTCGGCAGTGTTAATTCCGTAAGTGCGGTACAGCCGTCAAAGGCATAAGAACCTATTTCTTTAAGCTCCGAGCTTTCTTTAAACGATATCTTTTTGATGTTCTTCACGTTTGCAAACGCACCGCCGTTTATGCGCGTTGTCTCTTTCGGCACTTCGTATTCTGTCACGTTTACGACCTTAGCAGGAGCCCATATAAGGGTTTTCATGTCTTCCGAATACAGTATGCCCTCCGACACGGTAAAATGCGTATTTTGGTCAAGAGTAATCTTTTCCACAAAACTGCACGCATTAAACGCGTTATTGCCTATAGATTCAACGTTTTCTCCGATAATAATTTCCGTTATGTATATTACTTTGTCGAATCCGTCAAACGCGCTATCGAGTATCGCAGATACAGGCTTATCGTTGTATTGTGCAGGAATGCGCAACGTTATATAAGAATATTCGGCATTTTTAGGTACAAAACCGCTGACAGCATACGACGTTACATCGTCAAGCGTGTACTCCGTATACACAAGCCCGTCCGTACCTTTAAGCGAATCGGACCACTTCGCATACAAAGAGAGTCCGCCGGTAACGACATAATTGCTTGTTACGGGTAACGACGTGAATTCCGGATCTGTATACCATCCGTCAAATACATAATTATCTGGTTTGTCGCTTCCGAACACCTCTGTGGTAAGCTCACTTTCGGACACCAATACATCACCGATTATCTTGCCGTGTTCCCGACGTCTTGAAACGATTTCCTTGATTTTACCCGTCCCTATGTCTATGTTATAGAAGGTAATTATATAGCTCTTAGGTTCCAATATGGGGTAGAACGCCCTATCTTCCGTGGTAACTTCGCTGTACTCATGGAAATCCGAGACAGGCAATCCCTCGGGATTGTTCGCGAGAAGATAATCATTATCTTTGTATTTTTGGGTTGACTCATCATATACTTTGAAACTCCACCCGATAATTGTATATGCTTCCAATTCCCATTCCGGCGGCACAACCTTATCTCCCGGTGTTACATAACGTGTTTCCTGCGGTATGTTGGTTTCGCCGACATTGTCACGCATACGAAAATCTACCTTGTAGGGATTAACTTCCGCACTGAAGAAATAACTGCTTTCACCCGTAACCTTTGTCGGGAATACAACTTCGGTGTTGCGTGCATTGTTTGTGTACCAATGCAGCGTATAGTATCTCTTCGGATACCCTTCGTAAGTAACACCGTTATACTCGTAACTCTGCGTCAAATCCGGCACATCCGACGCTTGCACGTAGTCATCATACTTACAAGATATTGTTTTTTGGATATCTTCCGTCATTCCCTGCATGCGGAACACAAAATTGATGTTGTATGTTTTGGGGAAGTACTCGGCAAAGACTTTTATGTCTTCCGTCATGAGCAAAGTGATTAGCGGTATAGTCACCGGTTCATTCGCAGCTACCGACTTATCATACTTTTGACCGACGTTTATTACCTTCCACTCGCCATCATACCCGTTTTTCGCAGGCACTTCCGGTACGGACGCAACGCTTTCTCCGTAAGACGCGGTTCTCGTTGCATTGGTAATTAAAGACGCATCTTCAAAACTGCTGTCGGTGTAAAAATACATCTTGTACTGCAGCTTGGTATACTGTGCAGTTACACTGAGATCTTTTGTCAATTCACCAAAGACCGGAGCTTTCCCCGTCGAATCGTCAATCCATTCGGCGGTACGTCCCTCTATTGCAGGTATTGTCGGCACAGGCAACTCATCCATTGCTATAGTTGTACCATACTTAACCTTTGCCACATACGTGTTGTTTACAATTTCGACGCCGCCTATTATATCTCCGTTTTTCCATCCTTCCGCGACAAAAGTCAGCGTCAAAAATTTGCTACTATACCTCAACTTAACATCAATTGCCGACGTAACCACATACTTGGCGACTCCGTCACTCAAATAAACCTTTTCGCTTGTTTCGGGATCATAGGCTTCGTCCGCATTATAAACTTCATAGTAGGCAAAGTCATAACCGACCCTGTCTTCCGGTGTAATCAACTCTATTTCCGTACCGTGCTCAACGTCGCTGAGCCCCGGTAGATTGCCGCGTTTCTCGGTGTCCAAATAATAAGAATACGACACATTATATTTGCGCTTATCCGACCACTTGGCATAGAACGTCACGTTACGTTTAGGCGTATACGGAGCAATGATTTTTGTGCCGGTATAATTTTGATTCTCATACCAACCGGCAAATTCATAGCCGGGTCTTTCCGGTGTAGGTATCGCCGAAAGCTCCGAGCAATAAATCGTCTTGACATTAGACCCTTCCGTTTGCGTACCGTCTGTATTAAAGGTACCTTCGCCTGCATTAAAGATGATTTTGTACTCGGTAACGACCACTTCTTCTTTGATACAAAGCGTAACCTTTACGCTTGAACCTTGATAAACAATCGTGACCGTATATGTTCCGGGATAAGAAACTCTTAGTAAATCATCTTCTGAGATCATGCTTTCCTGCACGTCGACAACAGACTCCGCGCCCGTTGCCTTGTCGCGCGCGACAAGCTTAATCTGAGCCCAGTTTATCTGTCCGACATAGAACTCGAAGACCTCCGTATCTCCGTACAATTTGAGAGAGCCGTCTGTTTCATCTGTGTTGTTTTGAGAACACGCCACAAGCGTTACTGCGACGCAAACCGTCAAAACAAATATAAAAATTGCGGATATAAATTTGCGCATTCATCTACCCTACCGATTTTATACATCAAATATACCATCATTCAAACCAAAAGTCAATACTAAATTACGCGCGCATAATAATATAACGCATTTTTCAAGCGACGTATTGCAAAATTTAGAGAATCGTTATATAATATAGTGGAATTAACGTAAAATCAATCGGCATTTGCCCCTGCAATTTTACGATAATATAACTTTAGGTTGCCCGAATCGACATTTGGGGAACCCAATACTTAACAATACGGAGGTAACCATGCAATTAACCGTGCTCGGCAAATACGGACCGTATCCGCAAGCCGGCAATACCGCATGCAGCGGATATATAGTAAATCAGAGCGATACGAATTTAATTGTCGACTTCGGTCCCGGAGTGCTTGCAAGACTACTTGCTACGTTGGATATCCACAAAATTTCGGCGATATACCTAACTCACCTGCACTACGACCACACTTCTGACCTTTTGGCGTTTAGATATCTTTTGGAAGATCTTAATCTCAAAGTCAAAGTATTTGCCCATACGGATGATACCGATTGGTGTAAAGTCCTCCTGACGCATCCCTTGTTCGACGTAACGTACATAGATGAAAATTCGCATGTAACCGTAGGCAACTTCGAACTGTCTTTCTACAAAATGGAACATACCGCCCCCGACTACGCAGTACGCATCAAGGGAGAAAAAACGCTTGTCTGCACAGGAGACACAATGTATACGGATAACATTCTTGTTGCGTCAAAAGGTGCGGATTACCTTCTTGCCGATTGCAGCAAACCTCTCGGCTTCAACGGACCGCACATGACTTGTGACAAAGCCGTCTACATCCAACAGAAAACCGGCGTTAAACTATTGTCCACGCACCTTTCTCCCGGTTCGGATCCGTCCGATTTGTTCAAAGATTTTCCTGAAATAACCGTAGTTGAAGAACTCAAAACTTATATTCTATAACTTATGAAATACGATTCCGTTATTATCGGTCACATGACCATAGACAAAAACACAGACTTTTTGGGCAACGTCGACATTCTCGAAGGCGGTGCCGTATTATATTCCTCGGCAGCCGCCAAAGCGCTCGGTCACAACGTGCTTGCCGTAACAAAAGTTGCAGATGCCGATAAATCGCGCTTAAATGCATTCGTGCTTGAAAAAGACAACATTGTTGCCGTTCCATCGCAACACACCTGCCTTATGGAAAACACTTATTATACCGAAGACCGCGAACGCCGTTTGTCTGTTTGCGCGCAAAAAGGCGACCCCTTCCGTGTAAGCGATATTCCCGACGTCGATGCGGAAATATACCACTTCGCAGGGCTGATAAACGGAGATTTCGATAAGGAAACTTTGATGGCTTGCTCCAAGCGCGGCAAAGTCGCCGTCGACATTCAATCCTTTTTGCGCAACGTAAGAGAGCCGGACGGCACGATGTATTTTGAGGATTGGTCTGACAAAAAAGAAATGTTGCCCTACATCGATTTTCTCAAAACAGACGCGGCGGAAGCGGAGATACTTACGGGGCACAAAGATAGATATGAAGCTGCGCGCCGTCTCTCTGAGTGGGGCGCTCGCGAAGTCATCATAACTCACAATACTGAAGTGATTGTTTGTGACGGCACCGACATTTACGCATGCCCTATCAAAGCGCGTAATCTTTCCGGACGCACCGGCAGAGGCGATACAACGTTTGCCGCCTATCTCACTGAAAGAATTTACAACGACATACCCTATTCGTTATTGGTAGCTACTGCAACCGTTTCGTTAAAAATGGAGACGGTCGGGGTACTGAAAGCCGGTCGCGCCGACATCGAAAAATATATGCAAGAATTCTATCCGTACGGATCGGTTAAGCGTATATAATAGAAATAAAGTTCGCTTGCTATCGCATAAAAAAAGAGCCTACGGCTCTTTTTTTGTTGCTTATGCTACATTTTTAGGTCTGATTTTGTAAAAGCAAGCGGCAATACTTCATTCAATGTATAAACGCCGTAAGTCCTCGGGTTTCCGAGAATAAGTTTGAATTCAGGCGTACAAAACTCCGCCATAACCTGACGACATACTCCGCAGGGCGCGCAGAAGTCTGCTATTTCGTTCTCAATTCCTCCGACAATTGCCAACGCCTCAAAATCGCGTTCCCCTTCGCTTACAGCCTTAAAAAATGCCGTGCGCTCGGCGCAAACAGTCGGGGTGTACGTCGCGTTTTCAATATTGCAACCTGTATAAATTTTACCGCTTTTGCCAAGTAACGCCGCGCCGACCATGAAGTGAGAATACGGCGTATACGCTTTTTTTCGCGCTTCGAGTGCAATTGCCATCAATTCGTCATAGTCCATTCGAAACCTCCTTCAAAAAGCTCGTCCCCGACGTATCTCTTTGCTCCACGCCAAAGTAATCGAGCACCGTTGCCGAAATATCGGCAAAAGTATCGCGAGTTCCCAAATTCACACCCGATTTTATATTATTTCCGCATATTAGCATTGGAATATACTCTCTCGAATGGTCGGTGGATGGTGTGGACGGATCGCATCCATGATCCGCCGTGATAATCAGGGCATCCTTTGGGCGCATTCCGTTTAAGAACTTCTCTAAATATCCGTCGAACTCGGTCATTGCCGAGGCATAACCGGAAACATCGTTACGATGGCCGTACTTCATGTCAAAATCGACAAGATTTACAAAGCACAGCCCGTTAAAGTCGCGTTTTTCTATCTCGAGAGTGACTTCCATGCCGTCCGCATTTGATTTGGTACGATTAGACTCCGTAATGCCTTTGCCTGCAAATATGTCATATATCTTGCCTACGGAGATCACATCATAATTACTCGCCTTGAGTAAATCAAGCATGGTTTCGGAAGGTGGCGTAAGCGAAAAATCGTGTCTGTTTGCAGTTCGCACGTAAGGATATTCCCCACTGAACGGTCGCGCTATTACTCTACCGACGCCGTAGTCGCCTTTGAGCAGCTCGCGCGCTATCTCACAATAGCGGTACAGCTCATCGACCGGCACATAATCCTCATGCGCTGCAATTTGGAAAACGCTATCTGCCGAGGTATATACAATGAGCGCTCCGGTTTCTATATGTTCTTTGCCGTAATCTTTAATAACTTCGGTACCGGAATATGGTTTATTACACAACACCTTTCTGCCGGTACGCGCTTCAAACGCATCGATTAAATTTTTAGGGAACCCGTTAGGAAAAGTCGGCAATGGCTTCGGCGATATCAACCCTGCAATTTCCCAATGCCCTATCGTGGTATCCTTGCCCATAGACCGCTCTGCCATTCTTGCAAAAGATGCCGTTGGCTCGTTAACTCCGCCACCGACGCCCTCTATATTGAAGAGCCCGAGCTTTCGTAGGTTAGGGCAACAAAAGTGTACGTCGCCTCTGATTGCGCCCAAGGTATTGCTCCCCTCGTCATGCCATAACTCGGCATCCGGCAAAGCCCCTATACCCATACTGTCCAAAACAATGATAAAAAGCCGTTTGTTCATAATCGATTAAGCGAGTTCCAACGCTATCTCCATCATTTTTGTAAACGAATTTTGTCTTTCTTCGGCTGTCGTATTCTCTTCAGGATAAATGAACGAGTCACTTACCGTGCAAATGCAAAGCGCCTTCTTTCCGGCGCGCGCGGCATTACAGTACAATGCCGCTGATTCCATTTCAACGCCCAAAACGCCCATCTTTGCCCATTGCATACCTGAATTTGCGTCATCGTAGAAAGTATCGGAAGAAAAAATATTGCCTACCTTGTAATTTACCCCGGCTTTATCGCAAAGCTCGGCGGCTCTTTTTACAAGGTTAAAATCCGCTATCGGGCAGAATGTCCCCGGCAAATTGTATTGCGATGCATAATTGCCGTTAGTGCATGCGCCCATTGCTATAATAATGTCCCTTGCGTGCAAGTCTTTGTCGAATGATCCGCAAGATCCTATGCGAATTATATTTTCGACGTCATAAAAATTGAATAGCTCGTAAGAATAAATACCTATAGACGGCTGTCCCATGCCGGAAGCCATTACAGAAACTCTCTTACCCTTATAGTAGCCTGTGTACCCGTTGACTCCGCGAACGTTATTAACAAGCACCGCGTCTTCGAGGAAAGTTTCTGCGATGAATTTGGCGCGAAGCGGATCGCCCGGCATAAGAACTGTTTTTGCAAAATCGCCGGCTTTTGCTGTAATATGTGGCGTAGGTATCGACATATGTTAATCCTCCTGTTTTGTTTCGTTTGCCTTGACTATTTTTACTATACGGCTTGTTCCGAGTCGAGAAGCTCCCAATCCGATAAACTCTTCCGCATCGGATATCGAAGATATGCCGCCGGCAGCTTTGATTTTGACTCCGTCCCCTACGTTATCCGCAAACAGCTTAACGTCTGCAAACGTTGCGCCGGCTTTGCTGAATCCGGTAGAAGTCTTGATGTAATCGGCTTTGGCTTCCGTAACCAAACGGCACATCGTAATTTTTTCCTCATCGGTCAAGAGACACGTTTCGATAATAACTTTAAGCAATTTGCCGTTACAAGCCTTTTTTATTTCTTTGATTTCATTAAGGACGTATTTGTCGTTACCGGCTTTCAGCTCGCCGATGTTTATAACCATATCGATTTCATCGGCGCCGTTAACTATGGCGTCTTTGGTCTCAAAGACTTTGACGGCTGTAGTATTGTAGCCGTTCGGGAACCCTATGACCGTGCAAATCGTAAGTTTGTCCCCGACATATTCTTTTGCTTTTTTTACAAAGCACGGAGGGATACATACCGAAGCCGTATGATACTTGATTCCGTCATCGCAAACAGCTTTAATTTCCGACCACGTTGCGGTTTGCGACAATAACGTGTGATCGCATTTGCCGAGTATATCTTTAATATCCATTGTTCTTCTCCTGTTTCTATATAAGTGTTACATTGAGCTTACTTTTGCGAATTTCAGCTAACTTTTTGGCAACTTCCGCACCGAGCGCGACGTTATTGAGGACAAGCGCTATATTGCTTTTTAAGCTTTCGCCGTGCGTAGCTTTTTGTATTCTGTCCAATAAGTACGGAGTTATCGCTTTCCCGGTAATTCCCTCTTTGACTGCCGCCTCCAAGCTTTCTTCTATAACGCCGTTAATATAATTTTCGTCCATAGAATATTCTTCCGGAATGGGGTTTGTAATCAGCACGGCGTTAGTCAGTCCCATTTCATCCTTAGCGTCAATGACTTTGGCAATTTGCATAGGCGTATCGAGCCGATAATCGACTTTATATCCACTCTTGCGCGTATAAAATGCCGGCAGCTCGTCCGTGCGATAACCTATGACGGGAACACCCTTTGTTTCGAGATATTCTCTTGTCAATCCGAGGTTCAATATGCTTTTTGCGCCTGCGCAAATTACATTGACGTTGGTCCTTGCAAGTTCTTCGAGATCGGCGCTAATATCCATTGTCGTTTCGGCTCCGCGGTGCACTCCGCCTATACCGCCGGTCGCGAAAATCTCTATTCCCGCTAAGTGCGCAAGTATCATAGTTGCCGAAACGGTCGTTGCTCCGTCCAAGCCCATGGAAACTACAATCGGGATATCTCTGCGACTTACTTTTGTAACGGAAGTCCCTGCCTTCGCCAAATACTCTATCTCGTCCCGAGTACATCCGACGGTCGGGGCCCCTTTGATGATAGCTATCGTTGCGGGAACGGCTCCGTGCTCTCTGATGACAGCCTCGACTTTAAGTGCCGTCTCCAAGTTTTGCGGATACGGCATGCCGTGCGAAATGATTGTGGATTCAAGCGCCACTATAGGCGCACCCGTTTTCACCGCAGTCGCGACTTCCGGGGACATTTTAACTATGAATTTTTCCATATATAAACCTCCTTTAAGGCTTAATAGCGTTGTATAATACTGCTTTTGTAATCGTTACGGAAACCGTTTTGTCCTCTCCTACGGTTATTGCGGAAGCTACGGAACCGAGTTTGACGCAGGTAGACAAGTCCTCCTTGTTTACAAGCCCCATAACCATAGCCGCGACAAAGCTGTCTCCCGCGCCTGTCGTGCTGATTATTGTATGCGTATACGAATCTACAAACCCATGCTCACTGCCGTTATTGTAGAACGCGCCGTCCTTGCCGAGAGTTATCACAACGTTTTTTATACCGCGATTTAATATTATTTCGGACACCTTTACAACGTCGGCATCGTTTACTATGGGAATACCGGCGATAACCTCGGCTTCTTCTCTGTTCGGTTTGATTAGGAATAAATCCTTGATGTATCTAAGGCAATTTGCCGTCTTTTGTGTAGATACGGTATCCATAATCACCGGAACGGTAACCCTATTCAATATATAACCAAGTATGTCGCCGAGATTTGTATCAAGCACGACGTAAGCG
Source organism: Ruminococcus bicirculans (ex Wegman et al. 2014) (assembly GCA_963642145.1). GTDB lineage: Bacteria > Bacillota > Clostridia > Christensenellales > DTU072 > Stercoripulliclostridium_A. Next base: position 76,479 of record CAVIFU010000002.1, on the reverse strand, counting down.
GCTTTGTTGATTATTTCGATTCTTTCATCAAAAAATTCCCTATCGAGCCGCGAAAGGATCTCCATTGCGGAAAGCCCGTATTGCATTTCGCCGTCCTTTGAATTTAGGCAAAGATACATCGAAGTCGTCGCGTCCTCGACCACTAACGACGCGCTTAAGCCAACGCCTGCCGACGCTAATTCCTTACATAATATTTTGCCGTAAGCGTCATTCCCGAATGCCGTAATCAGTTCGGTTTTGACTCCCATACGGGCAAGATTCTCGGCAATATTACGAGCTACCCCACCGGAGCTAAGCTTGAGCCGACCCGGAGCCGAGTCATGCTTAACGAGCTCCTTAAACGGAGTTCCTATCAGATCTACGTTTGCGCCGCCTATTACGGCTACGTAATCGTTATTCATTAGCCAACCTCTTGCTTATAGAGCTTATCAACATGTCGTAACACACTTGATTATATCCGCCCTCGGGTACAATAATATCTGCTATACGCTTGGATGGTTCGATAAACCTCTCGTGCATGGGTTTTACCGTTGTAATGTATTGAGCTATGACAGAGTCAAGACTCCTGCCGCGCTCCTTGACGTCGCGCACGATTCTACGAAGGATGCGCACGTCGGCATCGGTATCCACATATACCTTGATATCGAGTAGATCTGCAAGCTCTTTATTCTCGAACAGCAAAATCCCCTCGATGATAATCAGTCGCTTGGGCTCTACATCAACCCAAATATCCGCACGCAGATGTTGACTGAAATCATATGTCGGACGCGTTATTCTTTTGCCGGCTTTAAGATCGCGGATATCGCGAATAAGTAAATCGGTATCGAATGCGTTGGGATGATCATAATTGATTTTCGTGCGTTCGTCATAAGTCATTTCGGGATGATCCTTGTAATAGCAATCCATGCCTATGAGAATAGCTTCATCCTCGAATTTTTTGTATATCCTATTCGCGAGCGTCGTTTTGCCGCTACCGGTGCCACCGCAAAACCCTATGGTTAACGTTTCCATTATACGATTCCTTTAACTTCTTGTTCAGCCTTCTTTTTTAGCCAGCACTTGCGGCACATCGCGACATAACGCTCGTTACCGCCGAGTACGACTTGCTCTCCTTTGAAAACTATGTTGCCGTCATCATCCAGACGTGCGTTCACCGTAGCTTTCGCACCGCATTTGCAAACAGATTTAATTTCCGTAATCGATTCTGCAATTTCAAACAAACGTTTGCTCCCCGGGAATAAATGCGTTGTAAAATCCGTACTCAATCCGAAGCACAGGACGGGAATGTTGAAGTCTATTACGATTTGCCCCAACTGATCTACTTGTTCAGGCGTTAAGAACTGACATTCGTCAACTATTACGACATTGCAATCCGAATATTCCTTTTTGTAGAGGTCGTAAATATCCGTATCTTCCGGTATTGCAATAGCCTCTGCCGTCAGTCCTATACGCGAACGTATAATCGTAGCGCCGTCACGGTTATCCACCGAAGGCTTCATGAGCATGACTTTCATATCTCGCTCTTCATAATTGAATTTGGTTATGAGCGCTTGCGCTGTTTTAGAGCAACCCATTGCTCCGAATTTGAAATACAGTTTTGCCATATTACTCCACCATTCCGAGTATAAGCGGTCTTAAATCGGGTTTTTCTTCGGAAATTGTTAGCGACGATATGATTTTACGTTCCGCTTCATAGAATTTATTTTCGTCATCGGCATACATATATGCCACAACGTCACCGCTCGTCACTTTGTCGCCGGTTTTTTTCGTAAGGATAATGCCCGCAGCGTAATCGATTTTATCGCCTATTGCGTTTCGCCCGGCACCGAGCAACAAACTCGCAATGCCATATCCTTCCGTATTCATGTGAGATATGTATCCGGACGCCGGCGAAAGTACGGACTTCTTATATTTAGCACGGCGGAAAAGGGATGTATCTCGGATAAGCTCGACGTTTCCGCCTTGCGCCGCAACCATACGCTCAAAAACTTTTAGCGCGCTTCCGTCCGAAAGAGCTTTATGCGATAGCGCCTTACATTCGTCCATATTTCCCTTCCCCGCGATGTTAAGCATGCACGCGGCAAGAGCAATACAAACTTCCGAAAAATCACTCGGACCTTTGCCGCTCAGCGTTTCTATCGCTTCTATTACCTCCAATGAGTTTCCTATGGCATATCCGAGCGGCACGTCCATATCCGTAATCAATGCCATCGTTTTTTTGCCTGCGCGTTTACCGATCTCTACCATTATGCGCGCAAGTTTCGTACTCTCTTCTACTGTCTTGACAAAGGCTCCGCTACCCGTTTTGGCGTCGAGCACAATGCAATCGTCATCGGCGGCAAGCTTTTTGCCCATAATACTCGATACCATCAACGGCATGCTGTCTACCGTCGCGGTAACGTCGCGCAATGCGTAGAGCTTTTTATCGGCAGGCGCGAGATCCGCGCTTTGTCCTACGATGGCAACGCCGACGTCGTTTACGATGTTTATGAATTCCTCTTTTGAAAGATCGGTCCTGAATCCGTCAATCGACTCTAATTTATCGATTGTGCCACCTGTGTGTCCGAGCCCTCTACCGCTCATTTTGGCAACCTTTACGCCGTACGAAGCCACTATCGGCGCTACAACGAGGCTGGTTTTATCGCCCACTCCGCCCGTCGAATGTTTATCCGCGCGTATGCCTTTCACTCCCGAAAAGTCAAGTCTTTCACCGGAATCTCTGACTGCAAACGTAAGATCTGCAATCTCCCTATTGTTCATTCCGCGGAAATATATAGCCATACAGAGTGCTGCCGCTTGGTAATCGGGCACCTCGCCTTTGACATAGCCCTCAACAAACCAACGTATCTCTTCTCCGCTCAATTCCGCGCCGTCACGTTTCTTTTTAATGATATCGTACATTCTCATATGCAACCTCTACACATCAAAACTATTCGCTTCGGCAAATCGTATTCATCATCGCATACCTTTATCGTAAGGAATCCCTTCCGCTTTCGGGGCTCTGGATTTCTTAGATGTGAAAGCCAAAACTATCAGCGTTATCAGGTATGGCATTAGCCTGTAAACATACGAGCTTATGTTGATTTCGGCTAATCTAAACGTCCCGTCGCCGTTAATGTCTATACTTCCGTATGCAGCGGATATACACTTGAACAGTCCGAACAAAATCGCAGCGCCCGCTATATTCAAAGGCTTCCGGTTGCCAAATATCATAACCGCCAAAGCCAGGAATCCGAATCCTGCGACTTCGCCGGTAGACGCACAGTTTGCAGTCGTTAATGCATAAACAAAGCCGCCCATACCTGCCAACGCTCCCGATATGGTTGTACCTGCATATCTCATTGCATATACGTTTATTCCGAGAGAATCTGCCGCTTGCGGATTTTCTCCGCACGCGCGCATTCTCAGTCCGAACTTGGTCGTATACAGTAATATCGATAAAATAACGTAACTTAATTATAATTTGTATCCGACTTTTTGTCAATACACATTTTTTTATTGTTTTGCGCACTAAATTTCGCGGTATGCCCTAAATACGTTTTGAATTTTTAACTTTATTTGTTAATATATTTATAGGAGTACTTATGAAAAAAGATAACTTATTTATAAACTTCGTTTCCTATTACAAGCCACACAAGAAAACTTTTGTCTTGGACATGACGTGTTCGTTCTTTTATTCCATAATCGGTCTTTTGTACCCGATTGCAACGGAAAAAGTCCTCGATGAATACATCCCAAACGGAATGTTGAAAGAAACGCTCATCGTGTGCGCCATCTTACTCGGCGCCTACATGCTCAGAGCCGGGCTAAACTACTACATTTGCTACTATGGTCACGTCATGGGCGTGAACATGCAGGCAAAAATGCGTAGCGATCTCTTTGAGCACCTCGAAAAGCTCCCCTATTCCTTCTACGACGACAACGAAACGGGTCAGCTTATGGCACGCATGACCAACGATTTGTTTGACGTATCTGAGCTTGCGCATCACGGTCCTGAAAATTTGTTTATCACGACATTTATGACCGTTGGCTCTTTTGTGTATTTATGCACGATCAGTTGGAAGCTTGCGCTTATTGTGTTTGCATTTTTGCCCGTTCTGTTTATAATCGCGTTTGCCGTACGCAAAAAAATGAAACTCGCCTTCCAACGTAGCCGTGAAGAAATCGGCAACATCAACGCCACTCTCGAAAACAGCATCGCCGGCATACGTGTTACAAAAGCGTACGCCAACGCGGAATACGAACAAAGCCGCTTTGAGCACGATAACTCAAACTTTGTCAAGGCGCGCGCCAAAGCATATAAATATATGGGCGCGTTCAGCTCAAGTATGGGATTCGTCACACAAGTATACAACGTTATCGTTTTGCTTGCAGGCGCACTGTTCTGTATATATGACAAAGAGCACTTCGATTACGTTGACCTTGTGGCTTTCATGCTCTCCATTAACTTATTTGTGTCCCCTATTCAAACGCTGATAAACTTCTTCGAGCAGTTACAGGACGGCATTGCGGGGTTCAAACGCTACCGCGCCATCATGGAAGCGCCCGTAGAAGAAGATGCCGACGACGCACGTGACGTAACAAACGTCAAGGGCGATATAAAGTTTGAAAACGTTACGTTCGCATACGAATCCGACCGCAAAGTTCTCGATAACGTCACTCTTGAGATTCCTGCCGGTAAAACCTATGCTTTCGTTGGCGCCAGCGGAGGCGGTAAGACAACTCTTTGCCACTTAATCCCTAAATTCTATACACCTGAATCCGGTACGATACTCCTTGACGGCGAACCTATAACTCAAATAAAAAACGACTCTTTGCGTCGTAACATAGGCATCGTACAGCAAGACGTATTCCTGTTTACCGGCACGTTCAAAGAGAACATCGCTTACGGCAAAATCGATGCAGCCGATGATGAAATAATCGTCGCAGCCAAACGCGCCGGCATACACGATTACATCGTATCTTTACCTTTGGGCTACAATACCCAAATCGGAGAAAAAGGAATTAAACTCTCCGGCGGACAAAAGCAACGCCTGAGCATCGCAAGAGTCTTCCTCAAAAATCCGTCCGTACTGATATTGGATGAAGCGACGTCCGCTTTGGATAACGTTACGGAAGCACTTATCCAACGTTCACTGAACGAACTATGCAAAGGCAGAACCACTCTCGTAGTTGCCCACCGCCTATCGACGGTACGTAACGCCGACATGATCGTCGTCGTCAACAAAGGCATAATTCAGGAGTTAGGCACACACGACCAACTTATGGCTCTAAACGGCGTCTATAAAAAACTGTACGAGACGCAGTACACGGATATTGCCGGTCTGCCGTCCGATGTAGATTGCAATTGATTGTAATTTTATTGATACTTTCCAAAATAAAGTCCCCGCAATTGCGGGGACTTCTGTTGCTATGGATACATGTTATTTGACTTGCGGACCTGCGGGAACCAACGCTTTACCGGCGTCGTTGCCTTCGTACTTAGCAAAGTTCTTGATAAATCTACCTGCCAAGTCAATGGCTTTTTCGTTCCATACGTTTACGTCTGCATAGGTATCGCGAGGATCGAGTATGTGTGAGTCTACGCCGGGAAGCTCGGTGGGTACTTCAAAGTTGAAGTATGGGATCTTCTTGGTGGGAGCCTTTTCTATAGAGCCGTCGAGTATCGCGTCAATGATTCCGCGCGTATCCTTGATGGATATGCGTTTGCCGGTGCCGTTCCAACCGGTATTGACAAGATACGCCTTAGCGCCGCTTACTTTCATTTTCTTAACCAACTCTTCGGCATATTTGGTCGGGTGGAGTTCAAGGAAGGCTTGACCGAAGCAAGCGGAGAACGTGGGCGTAGGCTCGGTTATTCCGCGTTCGGTACCTGCCAATTTAGCGGTAAAGCCGGAAAGGAAGTAGTATTGGGTTTGTTCGGGCGTAAGAATCGATACGGGCGGAAGCACGCCGAACGCGTCTGCGGAAAGGAATATAACGTTCTTCGCTGCCGGAGCTGCCGAAATAGGACGAACGATATTCTTGATGTGGTCTATCGGGTAAGAAACACGGGTGTTCTCCGTAACGCTCTTATCCGCGAAATCTATCTTGCCGTTCTCGTCCAAAGTTACGTTCTCGAGAAGTGCGTCACGTTTAATTGCGTTGTAGATATCGGGTTCGGAGTCTTTGTCGAGGTTGATAACTTTTGCATAGCAACCGCCTTCAAAGTTGAATACGCCGTTGTCATCCCAACCATGTTCGTCATCTCCGATGAGGAGGCGTTTAGGGTCGGTAGAAAGCGTCGTCTTGCCCGTGCCGGAAAGTCCGAAGAAGATCGCCGTGTTTTGTCCGTTCATGTCGGTATTTGCCGAGCAGTGCATCGAGGCAATGCCTTTGAGCGGTAGGTAATAGTTCATCATGGAGAACATACCCTTCTTCATCTCACCGCCGTACCAGGTATTGATGATTACTTGCTCGCGGCTGGTGATGTTGAACACGACGGCAGTCTCGGAATTCAAACCGAGTTCTTTGTAGTTTACAACCTTAGCTTTGGAGGCGTTGTATACTACGAAATCCGGTTCAAAGTCTTCGAGTTCTTCCGCCGTGGGCTTTATAAACATATTCGTGACAAAGTGAGCTTGCCATGCTACTTCCATAATGAAGCGGATAGCCATGCGAGTATCCTTATTTGCACCGCAGAACGCGTCTACAACGTAAAGTTTTTTGTTCGAGAGCTCGTCGATAGCTATTTCTTTGACGGCATTCCACGCTTCTTCGGTAGCGGGATGGTTATCGTTCTTGTATGCGTCGGAGGTCCACCAAACGGTGTCTTTGGAATTTTCGTCCACAACAATAAACTTATCTTTGGGCGAACGTCCGGTATAGATACCTGTCATCACGTTGACAGCGCCAAGTTCGCTTACTTGACCCTTTTCGTACCCGTCGAGACCGGGTTTGGTTTCCTCTGCAAAGAGGAGGTCATAAGAAGGATTGTAGACAACTTCCGTTGTTCCGCTAATGCCGTACTTAGTCAAATCGATTTTTTTCATTACAGATACCTCTTTATATTATATGAGTTTACTGCCGATGTGTCGGCAATTGTCCGGGAATCCAAACTTCCCATCGTACATATTGTACAACATTTACAACCAAAAATAAAGCAATTTCCATCAAGTATTCGCGCGATTTAACAAAGAATCTAAGCCCACCCTATCAAAAAGCAAGATTTTATCGCCCTTAGCCGAGACAGGTACAAAAGCATGTACAAAAAATTAAAAGCCGTTAAATTAGCGTAGAATAAAATGAGCCAAAGCTCGCAAAAAAACAAGCAAAAACCGCCTAAAAGGCGGTTTCCTTTACATTGGTGGAGATAAGGGGATTCGAACCCCTGGCCTATGCGTTGCGAACGCATCGCTCTACCAACTGAGCCATATCCCCAAGTTGATAACGTAAAGATAATAGCATTTATAAAAGCATTTGTCAAACGTTTTTCTTAAAAAAGACAGGCATTCTCAAAGCAAATGCAACAATGACGATACTGCCGCATTTGCAATGAGAATTCGCCGTTTTTTCAAAACAACGCTGTTGCCTGTTTGGGTAGAAGTAATGCTATTTGCTTGCTTCTTCTATAGCGACGGCTAACGCCACGGTAGCGCCTACCATCGGGTTATTACCCATACCTATCAAGCCCATCATTTCCACGTGTGCGGGAACGGAGCTGGAACCGGCAAATTGTGCGTCACTGTGCATTCTGCCCATAGTGTCGGTCATTCCGTAAGACGCGGGACCGGCCGCCATGTTGTCCGGATGCAGAGTTCTGCCCGTGCCGCCACCGGATGCCACCGAGAAATAAGTCTTGCCGTTCTCAATGCACCATTTTTTGTATGTGCCGCTTACGGGATGTTGGAAACGCGTGGGGTTAGTGCTGTTGCCGGTAATACCGACGTCAACGCCCTCTTTTCTCATGATCGCAACGCCTTCGTTGACGTCATTCGCGCCATAGCATCTTACTTTTGCTTTTTCGCCGTTGCTATATGCTTTTTCTTTAACAACGGTGAGTTCGTCCGTATATTGATTATAATCCGTTTGGACATAAGTAAATCCGTTGATACGGCTGATGATGTACGCAGCGTCTTTGCCAAGTCCGTTAAGTATGACGCGTAGAGGCTCTTTGCGAACTTTATTTGCCGAACGTGCGATGCCTATTGCACCTTCTGCCGCGGCAAAGCTTTCGTGCCCTGCTACGAATGCAAAGCACTTGGTTTCTTCGCGAAGGAGTTTTGCGGCAAGATTGCCGTGTCCGAGACCTACTTTACGGGTATCGGCAACGGAGCCGGGAACGCAAAATGCTTGGAGTCCCTGTCCTATTGCTTCAGCCGCATCGGCAGCCTTGGATATGCCCTTTTTGATTGCATACGCGCAGCCGATGGTGTATGCCCATACCGCGTTATCGAAAGCTATAGGTTGCACACCCTTGACAATCGATTCTACATCTACACCCTTGTCGTCGCAAATTGCTTTGGCTTCTTCTAAGCTCGCAATGCCGTTTGCCGCAAGGAACGCATTGATTTTATCTATTCTTCTATCGTAACCTTCAAATTTAACAGCCATGTTGCGCCTCCCTATTGAATTCTCGGATTGATTTTGGTAACGGCTTCGGCAAAACGACCGTAAGTGCCGGTGCACTTTTTGAGTGCTTCGGCAGGTTCGACACCCTTAACGGTGATTTGTTCAAGCATTTGACCGAGACGTATGAACTCATAGCCGATAACTTCGCCGTCTTCGTCAAGTCCGATGCGAGTTACGTAACCTTCAGCCATTTCCAAGTATCTTACGCCCTTGGACTTGGTGGAATACATCGTGCCGATTTGGCTGCGAAGTCCCTTGCCGAGATCTTCAAGACCGGCACCTATGGAAAGTCCGTTTTCGGAGAATGCGGATTGGCTTCTGCCGTAAACGATTTGGAGGAAGAGCTCACGCATTGCGGTGTTGATAGCGTCGCACACGAGGTCTGTATTAAGGGCTTCGAGTATGGTCTTGCCGGGGAGAATTTCCGCAGCCATTGCCGCAGAATGCGTCATACCGGAGCAACCGATGGTTTCGACCAACGCTTCTTCTATGATGCCGTCTTTGATGTTAAGAGTAAGCTTGCAAGCGCCTTGTTGCGGAGCGCACCAGCCCACACCGTGGGTAAGTCCGCTGATGTCTTTGATTTCCGTTGCCTTGACCCATTTTCCTTCTTCCGGAATGGGAGCGGGACCATGGTGCGGTCCCTTAGCTACGCAAACCATGTTGTCTACTTCATGAGTATATTGCATAGTAACCTCCGTTAATTATTGCGTTGATTATAATTTTTTGATGAGTTTAAGATCTATTCTTTGTTTCTCGTCAATTTTTATTATTCTGACTTTTACTTTGTCTCCTACGTTTACGACGTCGGTAACCTTTTCGACGCGTTCCTTGGATAGCTTGCTGATATGGATCATGCCGTCTTTGTTCGTAGTAAGTTTTACGGATGCGCCGAATTGTCCCTTTTCGTTCTCCATGATTTTTATGACGGTACCGTCGAACTCGTCGCCGACCTCAAAATCTCTTACTATATCCTCAACGATTTGTTTTGCGTTTGCGATCGCTTGCGCATCGTTGGAAGCGATGTATATCGTGCCGTCGTCGCCGATGTCGATCTTAACGCCGGTTTCCTCAACGATCTTGTTTATGGTCTTGCCGCCGCTGCCGATAACGTCGCGAATCTTATCCGGGTTAATGCCGAAGGTAACAATCTTAGGCGCATATTTGCTGATTTCCTTGCGCGGTGCCGGCAAAACTTCCAACATCTTATTAAGGATGAACAATCTGCCTTGTCTTGCTTGTTCGAGAGCGCGAGTAAGTATCTCTTTGTTGATGCCCTTAATCTTTATATCCATTTGGATTGCGGTAATGCCCTCTGCGGTACCTGCGACTTTGAAGTCCATATCGCCGAAGAAGTCCTCAATTCCTTGAATATCCGTAAGAATGTGGAGCTTGTTGTTTACGTCATCTTTGATTAAGCCCATGGCAACGCCGGCTACGGGAGCCTTAATCGGCACGCCCGCGTCCATCAACGCCAAAGTGGATCCGCACACGGAAGCTTGCGATGTCGAACCGTTGGAGCTGATAACCTCGGATACCGTCCTGATTGCGTAAGGGAAGCAATCCTCACCGGGAAGTACGGGTTCAAGGGCGCGTTCTGCAAGTGCACCGTGACCTATCTCACGCCTACCGGGGCTGCGAAGAGGTTTTGCTTCACCCGTGCTGTATCCGGGCATGTTATAATGGTGGATATATCTCTTGAATACCTCGTCATCGAGTCCTTCCAACTTTTGCGCCTCGGATATCGTGCCGAGCGTTGCGGTGGTGAGTACTTGCGTTTGTCCTCTCGTAAAGACTGCCGAACCGTGCACTCTGGGAAGGAGACCTACTTCACACCAAATAGGACGGATTTCGGTAAGAGTTCTTCCGTCGGGACGTACGCCTTTATCTGCTATCATCGCGCGGACGCATTCCTTTTTCATCTTATAGAGGATATCGTCTATATCGCGACGATTATCGGGGTATATATCCGCAAAGTGCGCCATAATATCGGCGGTGATTTCTTCCTCACGAGCCTCACGAACGTTGCGATCGTAAGTATCGAACATATAATCGATTTTTTCTTGAGCGTATGCCTTTACGTCTGCTTCGATTTGCTCGGGGGCGTGGTAAAGCTCTACTTCTTTCTTGGGCTTGCCGACCTCTTTTTGTATATCTTCTATCCAAGCGACGATCTTCTTGATCTCTTCGTGTCCGAAAAGTATGGCGTTTAGCATCTCTTCTTCCGTAAGCTCGTTTGCGCCTGCTTCAACCATCATGATAGCGTCTTTTGTTCCGCTAAGTGCAAGGTTAAGTCTGGATCTCTCGCGTTGTTCGCTGTCGGGGTTGATAATGTACTCGCCGTCTACATATCCTACCATTACGCTTCCCGTAGGTCCGTTGAAAGGTATATCCGATACGGAAAGAGCTATGGAGCTACCGAGCATACCGAAAACTTCCGGAGGGATATTGGTATCTACGGACAGCGCCGTAGCTATAACGGATACGTCGTTGAAAAGTCCCTTGGGGAACAACGGACGTATGGGCCTATCGATAAGACGAGACGTCAATATGGCTTTGTCGCCGGGACGACCTTCTCTCTTCTTGAATCCGCCGGGGATCTTGCCTACGGCGTACATTTTTTCTTCAAAGTCTACTCCGAGCGGGAAATAATCCATACCTTCCCTCGGAGACTTGGACATTGTGACGTTGGTGAGTACAACGGTATCTCCGCAACGAATAAGCACTTCGCCGTTGCTGTGGGAGCAATATCCGCCGATTTCCGCGCTAACTTCACGTCCGCCGATTGTTGTTGTGAAAATTCTGCTTTCTTTCATTTTGCCTCCTGTTTCCGTCCGTGGAAACTAAAAAATTTATTTGTTTTTTTAATTAAAACCGATAATTTAGCAGTAAAAAGGGTGGCAAATGCGCCACCCGATTACTTCCTATTTGCGGATACCGAGATCGGCTATCAAATTTCTGTAGCTTTCGATGTTGGTTTCCATAAGATAACGGAGAATGTTTTTTCTTTGACCTACCAATTTGAGAAGTCCCCTTCTGCTGTGGTGGTCTTTTTTGTGAACCGAAAGGTGTGCGTTAAGCTCTTCGATTCTCTTCGTGAGAAGAGCTATTTGCACTTCCGGGGAGCCGGTATCTTCCGGGGTTCTGCCGTACTTAGCGATGATTGCTTGTTTTTGTTCTTTGGTCATTGTAGTTTACTCCTTTTCGAATGAGCTGATACGCCGTGTTCCCAGAAAGAATATTCCGTCCTATCCGAGGACTCGGTAAATCGCTATATTATATTACACGATTAAATTTAATTTGTAAAGCAAAAAGCCGAACTTTTCCGCATTATTTTGCATTGCGACGCAGGTATTCCTCGAAGCCCTTTGCATTGCAGCTGCGCTCGATTCTGCCGTCGGCTTTATACACGAATTTACTCATTGCTCCGGCGCCTGCCGACAGCACGGTATTCGTTTCTTCCATGTAGTCGATATTGTATATGCAAACTTTTCCGTTTTTGCACCAACCGACATTTTCCAATCCGTCTGCCATGTTCTTTTGCCTATACATATAGTACGGACGATAACCGGACTCGTATAGCTTGTCTATCGAATAATCAACCATTTTCCTCACGGTACCGTCCATATGCTTTTCCGAGCCTTCCTCTCTCAAAACAGATCCGCGTTTGATGGCAAGCGTATGAATCGTAATATTCTCGGGATCGAGTTCGATGGCTCTTTCCAAGGAATTTTTGAAGTCGTCAAACGTCTCTGCCGGGAGCCCCGCAATCAAATCCATATTGATGTCGAACGGATACTTGCGAGCCGAACGGAATGCTACATACAAATCTTCGGATGTATGTTTTCGTCCCAACAGAACAAGAGTTTCGTCCTTAAACGTCTGAGGATTTACCGATATGCGCGTAACGCCGTTTTCAGCCATAACCGCAAGTTTTTCGTCCGTTATACTGTCGGGTCTGCCGGCTTCGACGGTAAATTCCACTCCGTAACGCGTCAACTCCAACAAGCTTCCGAGTCCCTCTGCCGAAAGAGACGTGGGCGTTCCACCGCCGTAGTATACGCTACGCACTTTTAGATTTTCCTGCTCGATTTTCGCGTTAATTCCGTCAAGTTCACGCTTGACGCAATCGATATACGCAGGCACGAGTTTCTTGACCCTCGGGTACTCCGTGGAAATAAACGAGCAATACTTGCACCTTGTGGGACATATGGGAATATTGACGAAAACATCTATTCCCATACCGGATTCGTTGTATATTCCCTTTTGGGTCAAAACGACGTTTTCTATCAGCTCTGCACGCTTTTGCTCAACACCGAATTCGTCAATAAAATGCTGTTTTATGTTGCTATAGCTACCGATTGCATCATAATAAAGTCTGGTTGGTCTTACACCCGTAAGGCACCCGTACGGTAACTCGACATTGGTTTTCGCGACAAGTTCTTTGTATAGCAACTGTTTGACGGCACGTTTTGCAAGCCTCTTATATAGCAATTCTCCGGGATTCCCACCAATGCAAACGTCTTTTTTTACTCCGTTGATGACGGTGCCGTCTATTTTGATAATTATTCCGCCGTTGCGCTCTTCAACGCCTACGTCGATAACATCTTTGGCGTCTTCGGACACTTTGACATAAGGATCAAAGGCTCTTACCACTTCCTGCACATCGTTCATATATGCAGGAAGCTCGGATACGAACCTGACGTCAAACATTAAGCGACCTCACGTACGGATTCTTTTCGAGTATTTTGCCAACCGTCACCCACTCTCCGTGCCCGGGATAAACGATGGTGTTCTTTGGTAGCGCAATGATTTTTTTAAGCGAATTGAGAAGCGCAAAGAAGTCTCCGCCATAGAAATCGGTACGACCGATTTTATCCGCGAACAGCGTATCTCCCGTAAACAAAAGACCCTCTATTGCGTAGCTCAGACCTCCCTTAGTATGCCCCGGGGTGGCTATAACGTGCACCTTGTGTCCGTGGAAGTCTATCGTTTCTCCTCCTTCCAACAAAACATCGGCTTCGTACGGAGTATAAACGACTCTGAATCGCGATGCAAGATTCAGATCTGAATTGAGATATTGTGCGTCCTCGCGAGAAATGTATATCTTGGCACCCCGATTTTTCCATAACGCGCCTTCCGCTATATGGTCGATATGCCCGTGTGTTAAAAAGACCGCCTCAACTTCCAATCCGTGCTTTTCGCAGAAAGCGCTGTACGTCTTATACGATTTTCCGCAATCGAACAAGATAGCTTTGTTTGTATCGTCGAAAAATACGATGTAGCTATTTGAGTCGCCGAACGCGGCATATGTTACTCTTCTTACCTGACAAACACTCATTACTGTAATTATAAAATGAACTTTTTCGGATGTGCGTTTACGTATTCGGTAAACGATATGATGTGCCCGTTGTCTTCTTCTTTGTCGCTCTCGCTACGTAACGACCAATTTTCTCTATCGTCAAGATTCGGAAAAAACACGGTAGCCTCGCCTATTTCATCAACTTTGGTAACATAAGCTACGGCACAATAGTCTATCATTGTAGCGTAAAATTTAGCCCCGCCGACGATAAAAATATCGTCCGAGCTATACTTTTCAAGCTCCGAAAACAATGCGGACAAACTTTTGACTACGACACAATCTTCCCTCTCGATACTTTCCGACAAAACTATGTTCGTGCGTCCGGGCAACGGCTTGGAGTTAGGGAACGACAACAGCGTGTTGCCTCCCATGACTATGACCTTTCCCATTGTTGTTTTTTTGAAAAAAGCGAGATCTTTGGGCAAATGGAACAACATACCGTTGTTTTTGCCTATTCCCCACTCTTTGTCCACAGCGACAATAGCCCTCATTATACAGCCACCTCGATTTTTTTATCCAACGGAGTAAACCGATAATCTTCCAAACCGAAATCGTCTACGGTGAACGCATAAAAATCTTTGACGTCTTTGTTTATGGTAAATTTGGGCGCCGGGAATTGTTCCCTACCGAGCATTTCTTTGGCAATATCGACGTGCCTGTCATAAATGTGCGCGTCCGCTATTACGTGGACCAATTCGCCTACTTTCAATCCGCTTACTTGCGCCATCATGTGTTGCAGCACCGCATATTGCACGACGTTCCAATTGTTTGCCGTAATCATATCCTGTGAACGTTGGTTGAGGATGCAATTCAGCGTATCGCCGGACACGTTGAAAGTTACTGAGTATGCACACGGATAAAGATTCATCTCATGCAAGTCCGCATGCACATAAATGTTAGTCATAATGCGCCTTGACTGTGGGTTGTGTTTCAAGTCGTACAGTACTCTGTCGACTTGATCGAATTCGCCCTCTTTGTACTTATGTTTGACTCCGAGTTGGTATCCGTACGCCTTGCCTATCGAGCCGGATTCGTCCGCCCAAGCATCCCAAATGCGCGTTTTCAAATCGTTGACGTTGTTCGATTTTTTTTGCCAAATCCATAACATTTCTTCTACCGCCGCTTTGAATACGGTCTTGCGCAAAGTTATTATCGGGAACTCCTTTGACAGATCGTATCTGTTCACGATACAAAATTTTTTTATCGTATGCGCCGGCGTGCCGTCCGTCCATTTGGGTCTTACTTCGAGAGACTCGTCGCTAAAACCGTTTTCCAATATGTCGGTTATGTTTTCGACAAAAATTTTATCAGCGTAACTCATGTCTACCTCAACAATTTTTATTATTATACCACATTTTTCCAAAATTCCGAAACGAAAAACGTACATTTATCAATTATTTTTTTATTTTTATCCGACAATGACTATACACTTGCAAGAACGGTAAAACTTAGTCGGTAGATATATTTCTAATTTACAAACAAACGCGCGCGTGTTATAATATAGAAAATCGAATCGAGGAGCCCGTATGAACCCTATTTACGGAAAATACAAAGAGAGATTTATTCAGATAAGCGGAAATAATCGCAGTTTATTTCTTAAAGGCATAGTCAAAAAA
Organism: Ruminococcus bicirculans (ex Wegman et al. 2014); assembly: GCA_963642145.1. Classification (GTDB taxonomy): domain Bacteria; phylum Bacillota; class Clostridia; order Christensenellales; family DTU072; genus Stercoripulliclostridium_A. Next base: position 60,891 of record CAVIFU010000002.1, on the reverse strand, counting down.
TACAATTACGATATCGGTGCCATAATGGAAAACCGCTCCGATACCGATGACTTCACGGATTTTTTGTGGCACAGACGTCGCAGTTTTTCTTTGATAAACGATAAGGTCATCGCAAAATTGGTAAAACAGGCTACAAAAATCGATGAAGCGAATGCAGAGATCGAGCGTCTTACCGCCGTAAACGAAACGCTTGCAACGGATACCGAAGAAGTCGTTACCGTCAAAAAGCAACCTCAAAAAAAGAGCGTGGGGTCTATTGCTTCCGCTCAAATCGGCGCATTGAAATATCTGAAACGCGAAGTCGAGGAAACCGAAAAAGAAACCGGACTCTATGACTTATATATCGGCTACCCGTTTGTAGTCGGGTATCTTTCAAAGGATATCCAACTTAAAGCGCCGCTACTTCTCTTCCCTGCCCACATCAACATCGAAAAGGATGATGCGGAATTGACGTTAACGCCGAACCAACCGGTAATGCTAAACAAGGCGCTTGTGCTCGCGTATGCAAAAGAACACAATATCTCAGTCGATAAGATAATCCAAGAATTTGACCCCCAATCCGACGACACCTTCAAAAACGCCTATGAAGTCGTCGATTATTTGAATGCGAACGGATTCAAACTGCGCGTTCCGAAACGCAAAAGTCTGTCCACGTTCGATTCTTACGGTATGCCTCTCGATGGCGTGGAAGTGCGCAATTATGCCGTTATCGGCAAATTTCCGCTGGCAAACGCGATATACAACGACTATCTCGCCCTCGAAAAAGACAATTTGACAACGCCGTCCATAGACGCACTCTTGTCTCCCGCCTCCACAAAAAAGGACTCGCGCTCGATGCGCAAAGCCAAACGCGTAAAAGGCTCGGAAACGCCGTCTTACTACCCTATCAACGATCTTGACTTCGCCCAAGAAAACGCTTTGGCTGAGATAAACAAGCAAAACAATATCGTAATTTACGGTCCCCCCGGAACAGGTAAATCGCAAACGATCGTAAATATCATATCGGACGCATTGTGCAAGCATAAACGTGTACTCGTGGTCAGCCAAAAGCGCGCGGCCCTCGATGTCGTATTCTCAAGACTCGGCAAGCTTAACGCAAAAGCAGTGTTAATTCCCGACCCCGAAAAAGATAAAATAGCGTTCTTCGAGCGTATACGCACGATGCATGCGATTACGATGTCTTCAAGTTATGCGGACGAGCATGCTACTTATAAGCAAACAGAGACCAACATCAACCACGAAATATCCATTCTGAGCGATATCAGCAATACTTTGTTCACGCCTACCGAGTTCGGCATTACTTTGCAGGAAATGTATGCCGGAAGTTACAACATCGGCAAAGACAGTAAGGACTATGTGTTGTATAACAAGATGCTGAAAACGGCGATTATTCGCACTAATTACGCAGAACTTAGCGAGAATCTCCGTTTGATAGGAGATAAAAACCTTGCTAAATTTTATCTCGGACGTAGAGAACTTATCAATGACAATCGCATGGTAGAACACGTTTTGCCGGATATCGATATGCACAAACTCAAAGAAGCGCGCGCCCTGATATCAAAAACGCTTGCTTCCGGTTTACTGCCGTTTGACTCATCCAAATATCCGCATAGCAGGTATCTTGCAACGTTCTATTTCGAGCGCAACGCTTCCGATCGCAAAAGCGTCAGACGTGTAGCTCGTATCGTTACGGATTGCGAGCATCCCGCACTTTCCGGATGGCTCAAAGCCTCGGCTTTCCCCATTTTGTGGCCGATTTATCCGTTCGTTAAGTCAAAATACAACGAGTACTACGAGAACGTTAAAATAGATTTGAACGTAGCCAAACAAGCTCTCGATGACTTCTCCGAAGAATTCCGCAGCCTCGAAAAAGTATTGGACAACGAAGGCTATGCATTGGCTGTCAGCGGACTCATAAACGGAAACGCCGTCTATTTGAAGCAACTGGAAAACGCACTCGACAACTACGTCAAGATCAGGGATATGAACGACGCGCTGAAGTCGTTAAGTCCCGGCGTTCGCCTACTCCTCGATTTTGCGTACGATAATTCCGAGCACGATCTCGAATCCATGCAAGAAGTAATCTCTAAAATAATGCCGATACGCATATACCATGAGATTATCGCAATGGACAGATATATCGAGCCTTACCTCTCAAAAACGGTAACATTCGACGATCTGCGTAACAGAATACTGAAGCTAAAAGCCGATCAAAGAAAGCTTTCGGAAAAGCTTGCCATGTCCGGATTCAGTAACGATTATCGCGAATACTTCAAGACGGCTGAACACAACAAAGACTTCCTGTACGAAATACAAAAACAACGCGGATTGCGCCCTATTCGCAAAATGTTCGATTATTTTGACGATTTTTTGCTGAGGCTTTTCCCCTGCTGGCTACTTTCGCCGGAAGTCGTAAGCACTATTTTGCCACTCAAAAAAGACTTATTCGACTTGGTTGTCTTTGACGAAGCGTCGCAAATCTTTATAGAAAACGCTTTGCCTTCCATATATCGCGGAAGCAAAGTGGTTGTTGCCGGCGACAATAAACAGCTACGCCCCACGGCAGGTTTTGTCAAAAAATATTTCGGCGATTATTATTCCGATCCGAATTTTGACCTGTCTACTCAAGCCGCTCTTGAAGTTGAAAGCCTATTGGATCTTGCCACGGCAAGATATTACCCCGTGCACCTGTCGTACCACTATCGCAGCCGTTACGCAGAGCTGATTGACTTTTCTAACGCAAGCTTCTACGAAAACAAACTGCAAATCGCACCCAACATAACCAAAGATACCGACACACCGCCTATCGAACGAATAAAAGTCAAAGGCAGTTGGCAAAATCGTCACAACCATGAAGAAGCGGTTGCCGTCGTCAAACTTGTTAAAAACATATTCGCAAAACGCACCAATGACGAAACTATCGGCATAGTTACGTTCAACATGGAGCAAAAAGAATACATCGAGGACCTGCTTGACGCCGAGGCGGATAAATCGCCCTCTTTCCGCAAGCAATTATTTGCGGAGCGTAACAGAATGATTGACGGTGAAAACGCCGGTTTGTTTGTCAAAAATCTCGAGAACGTACAGGGCGAAGAGCGCGACATCATCATATTCAGCGTAGGTTACGCACGCAACGACTATGACAAAGTAGTCGCTCAATTCGGTTCTCTCTCCGTAGAAGGCGGCGAGAATCGCTTGAACGTCGCCATCACGCGTGCAAAGAGCAAGGTCTATGTCGTAACAAGTATCGAGCCGGAGGAGCTCGATCGTGCGGAAACGACCAAAAACAACGGACCGAAACTTCTGAAAAAATACCTGCAATATGCAAGAGCGGTATCCGATGGCAAGCCGCAAGAGGCCAAAAACATACTTGCATCCTTACATCGCACGCAAGAAATCATCGATCCCATAGGTGCATATGAAATCCAGATTAAAGAGCAACTCGAAAAACTCGGATACAGCGTGGATATCAATTTAGGCAACACCGATTATAAACTCTCGCTCGGAATATTCGATCCCGAATTAAAAGAATACGTGCTGGGCATAGAGTGCGATTACAGAGCTTACCACTCCAGCACAAGCGTACTCGAAAGAGATGTTTACAGATTCAAATTCTTAGAAAGTAAGGGTTGGGATATAGTAAGGGTATGGTCACGCGATTGGTGGCTTTCCCGCGAAAAGGTTCTCTCCGAACTCGTGGCGGAAATAGAACGCAGAAAATCAGTGCTCCGCGAGAAAAAACAATTCAACATATAGGAGACAACATGATACAATTTTTTTACGACGCAGACAGCGAGATGAATTTATTCAAAGCGAAGGAGCTCGGATTGACTTCCGAGTCCGTGGGCTATATCAAAATGCCGTATACAATTTGTGGCGAGACCAAAGGTTCGGAACTGATTACCCCGGAAATATCCGATGATTTCTTTGCAAAAGTAAATGCAGGCAATATGCCTACCACCTCCGCGCTAAACGAGCAGGAATACATCGATATATTTGAGCCCGCTTTCAAAAAAGGAGATGAAATATTCTACGTAAGTTTCGGTAGCAAAATGAGCGGCACGTTTAACAATCTGGAAATGGCTCTCAAAACATTAAAGCCGAAGTACCCCGACGTTAAGTTCACGCGCTACGACACAAAAGGCATAAGTATGGCAACCGGTATCGCCGTCGTTGCCGCATATGAAAGCATCAAGTCAGGCAAATCCGTAGCTGAAACTACGGAAATGCTCGACGTGCTTGTTGAACACATAAACGCTTTCTTCGTTGCGGATGATCTGCAATACTTGAAGCGCGGCGGTAGACTCACTGCCGTCAAGGCTCTGTTGGGCACCATGCTAAAATTGAAGCCCGTAATCAAGCTTACCACAGAAGGCACGCTCAACCCCTTCACAACGGTTCCCGGCAAGAACAAAGCAATCCTCACCATCGTAAATGAATTGGTGGCGCAAGTCGATGTAAACTACCCTATCGTTATCATGAACGCAAACTGCCGCGAGGACGCACTGCGCGCCGAAACGCGTATCAAAGCCTCTCTTCCGAACGCCGATGTATGGCAATTTGACGTAGGACCGGTAATCGGAACTCACTGCGGTCCCGGAACGATAGGTTTCTGTTTCGTAGGCGGTGACAGACCGGCTCCGATTAAAGAGTAACCTATATTGCAAGAGCGACGCCATGCGTCGCTCTTGTCAAACAGTGTTTATAATTAATCGTCGTCGGAAATATTTTTCATATTCTTATCGAACGGCAGGAACTCGTCGTCGGCTTCTTTTGAATCGCAATTAAACAGCGAACCGAGGTTGACGGCTCTTTTCAGTACGTTATAGCCGTACTTCGAGCGCAAATTATCTATCGCTTTACCCAAAGCGTCGTCCTTTTTTGTGTCGACTTCAAACATACTGCTTTGCATTGCTTCGTTTGACGGTGAAAGCTTGAATACGTTTACCGTTATAGTCCTTAAATGCGGTAACTTTTTGAAATCGTATAAGGATTTTGTTAAGTCTATTGCGCTTTTAGCTATTATGTCCGCAGAATTGGTTGGATAAGGCAATTTACATTGCTTGGATGCGTGCTTTAACTCAACATCCCTCAAATAAACGCCGACTCCCTCCGCGACAGCGTCATATGTGCGCAATCTGAACGCTATCATCTCGCATAACGCGTATATAACGGCAGACGCCTCGTTTACGTCGGTAATGTCCACGGCTGTGGTTGTACCGTTGCCTACGCTTTCGGGTACGTGTTTTTCGGTATATGATTTGACGGGCTCTTCGTCCGTTCCGCACGCATTTTCGTATAACTTTTCGCCAACCTTGCCGAATGTTTTGACTATTAAATTTTTATCCGCGCGAGCTATGTCCCCTATTGTGTTTATATTCAGTTTGGCGAGTTTTGCGCGCGTACTGCGACCGACATATATCATATCGGACGCGTCTAAATTCCAAGCTATCGTACGATAGTTTTCCGGGCTGATTACGGTTATTGCGTCAGGTTTTTTGAGATCGCTCCCGAGTTTTGCAAACACTTTCGTAAACGATACCCCTATGGATACGGTCAATCCTCCCGTGCGACGTTTAACCTCTGTTCTTATCTTCTCCGCTATCTCGGGTCCGGTTCCGAAAAGTTTAACACATCCCGTAACATCGACCCAGCATTCATCCAAACCAAAGCTTTCTACCTCTGAGCTGAATTCCGTATATATTTCCCTTACCATCCTCGAATACTTAACATATTCGGCAAAAGTAGGAGGAACAATTATAAGTTCCGGGCATTTTTGCTTAGCTTCCCATATCGCTTCACCCGTACGGACTCCGGCTTTTTTTGCAAGTTCCGACTTGGCTAACACAATTCCGTGTCGTCTTGTCGGATCTCCACAAACGGCAATCGCCTTGCCTTTTAATTCGGGATTCAGCAACGCTTCAACCGATGCATAGAAATTATTCAGATCGCAATGCAATATCACTCTATCGAACATACTTGATAAATTCTTTTACTTTCTGCGATAATTCAGCTAAACTGCCATCGTTTTCTATGATATAATCGGCGCGTTCGGTAAGCAATGCCTCCGCGCTCTGCGCCGATATTGCGGCTGCCGCTTCTTCTTCCGTGACGCCGTCGCGCGCTATGATTCGCTTAATTCTGACGTCTACAGGCGCCGTCACAACGCATAACATGTCGTAATAACTTTCGTCCAAACTTTCCCCTGCAAGAGGAATTTCCGCAAACGCAAGCGGATAACGGCTTGCCCTGCTTTTGAGTTCGCGAAGGATTATGGGATGCGCCATTGCGTTAAGTTCGGCACGCCGCGGTTCAGATTCAAAAATAATGTTGCGCAATTTGCGCCTGTCAAGGACGCCGTTTTCGAATGCTTCCGGGAACTTGTTTATAAGCCTACGCAGATACTCGCCGTTAAGTAGAAGTTCTCTGTTTATATCGTCTGCTCTGATAACGACATATCCTTCGGATTCTATTATATCCGAAACCGCGCTTTTCCCGGATCCAATGCCGCCGGCTATTACTATAAACATTATTCCACCATGTACCAGTTCTTGCCTGATTTTCCGTCTGCGATCAGCGGAATGTTAAGTCTTACGGCAGATTCCATATTGTCGACCAACAATTTCTTAACCTCGTCCGCTTCCTCCATAGGGCAATCGATAACGAGTTCGTCGTGCACTTGGAGAATTATTTTTGCCTTGTAACCGCCGGCGTTCAGTGCGTTATACACTCTGATCATCGCTATTTTTATTATATCCGACGCCGAACCTTGTAGCGGCATATTCATTGACGCGCGTTCGCCGAAATTGCGTATATTTTTGTTGGGCGAATTGAATTCCGGGAAATATCGTATCCTTCCTTCGAGCGTCCTGATATAGCCGTGTTCCTTCGCATAGGCGACATTGGCGTCCATATATGCTTTTACTGAAGGATAAGTTTCGAAATACTTAGCTACGAATACTTTGGCTTCTCCGGGACTAATGCCGGTATTACGCGCCAAACCAAATGCGCTAATCCCGTAAATTATTCCGAAATTGACGGCTTTTGCCCTACGTCTCATCTCTTTGGTGACAAGCGATAGCGGTACGTCGTAAATTTTGGATGCGGTTATCGCATGAATATCCTTCCCCGTGTTGTAAGCCTCCGTCAAAACGGGATCGCCGCTAAAATGCGCAAGCAACCTGAGCTCGATTTGCGAGTAGTCCGCCGTAACCAATATATTGCCGGCGCTCGGCACAAACATGCGCCTGATCTCCCTGCCCTCTTCCGTTCTGACGGGAATGTTTTGCAGATTGGGTTCTGTTGATGAGAGCCGTCCGGTGCTTGTCAAACATTGCTTAAATATCGTGTGCACCTTGCCGGTGTTCTTGTTTATCACGTCGCGCATACCTTCGATATAAGTAGAAAGCAACTTCTTTATTTGTCTGTATCTCAAAATTAACGAAATGATCGGATGGTCTATCTCTTCCAATATCTCAGCGGCTACGCTATACCCTGTCTTTGTCTTTTTTCCGTGTGGCAACGATAGTTTCTCAAACAGAACATCCCCGAGCTGACGAACAGAATTGATGTTGAATTTCTCTCCGGCTACTTGATAGATTTCTTCCGTCAAAGTTCTGATTTCTTCCGTGTATTTCTCGCTTAATGAGTCCAGCACCGCTATATCTATCGAGAATCCGCTATTTTCCATATCAAAAAGTATTTTGACAAGCGGCAATTCTATGTCGTTATACAAGTGTAGCAGATCTTTTTCTTTGAGTTGCGCGTTGAGCTTTACGTCAATGTCGAATATACCGGCAACGCCGTCCTCAGGATAGCCGTTAGCGCTCATAAATTCGGCTTCCGATTTGTACGTGTAGTTTGAATTTGATAGATATGACTTCAACAGCACATCGTCCCATGGCTCCGAAACCGTAATGTCATAGTTTTTGAACAAGTGCAACTTGTCTTTAACGTCAAAAAACACTTTGTGCACGGGAGAACAGAGTATATCGCGGAAGCAACATATAGCCTCTTCGAAATTCATACCGTCGTCTATTAACGTTTCCGCACACTTAACTACATACTCTGTATTCTCGTCAAATGCAAAAGCAACGTCTTTACCGACAGAAATCGAAAAGTTCGCATGGGCACAATTAAGAATGTCGTGAAGTTGATCTTTGTCTTTAATATAAATGCGCTCGGGACTCTTTTTTTCTTCTGCAAAAGGCAAGCTCTCTTCGCCGAGAGGCTTAACCGGAGTCGCCCCTAAATCGGCGACTATGCTTACGCTCGATTCCGCCTTTTGCGGCACTTTGTTGCCTCCGAAATTAAATCTCGGCACAAGTTTGAAGCACTCGAGTTCGTTAAGGTGCGCGATGAACTTATCGCTTATATTTTCTTTTTTGAATTCGATGTCGCTGAGTTCACATTCTATCGGCACGCAGGTATCTATCGTAGCAAGCTCTCGTGAAAGATATACAAGATCTTTGTTCTCTTTGAGTCTTTCTCCGAGCTTGCCTTTGATATCGTTTATGGAGGCATATATGCCATCTACGTCGCCGTATTCGTTGAGAAGTCCTATCGCCGTTTTTTCTCCTACGCCCGGGCATCCCGGAATGTTATCGGATGTATCTCCGGCAAGCGCTTTGTATTCTATTACCTTGCGCGGCGTAAAACCTTCATCTTTTAATGTTTCCGTAGTATATTCTTTGATGTCCGTAACTCCTCGCTTGGTGTTATACACAACGGTGTTTCCATCTACGAGTTGCAATACGTCACGATCTCCGCTTACTATAACCGTTTCGTAATCGAATCGCTTGGCGATTGTTCCTATAATATCGTCGGCTTCGTACCCTTCGAGTGTTAAAATTTTTATACCCATCTCGGCTATGAGCTCTTTAAGGATGGGAATCTGACAAGCAAGTTCTTCGGGCATCGGCTTGCGCTTACCTTTGTATTCGGCATATTTTTTATGACGGAACGTCGGTGCTTTCAAATCAAAGACAGCTCCTATGTGGGTAGGGTTTACATCCGTAATAAGCCTTGAAAGCATCGACAAATATCCGAAAATCGCGTTGGTAAACACGCCTTTTTTGTTTTCTAACGGTGGCAGAGCGTAGAAAGCTCTGTTCACCAAACTATTGCTGTCGAGTAAAAGAATCTTAGTCATACCTAAAGTTCAAGTTTCATATCATCTTTCTTTATCCAACCGAGTTTACGCATGCCTTCGCTGACGAAAAAGCATACAACGGCAGGAATTACAAACATACATAACGTTATACCTACTCCGATCTTCCAATCCGAGATAACCCCTACCGATGCCGAAATCGTATCGAAAACGCCCACTAAACCGGAAGTCCCCATTCCTCCGCCGGCGGCACCGCAACGCAATCCGAATACTGCCGTTGCAAGAGGCCCGGCTATGGCGCTTGCAACAATCGGAGGCACCATAATCAAAGGATGACGCATTAGGTTAGGTATCTGCAACATACTTGTTCCGAGTCCCTGCGCTATAAGTCCGCCCACTCCGTTTTCTCTATAACTTTGAACGGCAAAGCCGACCATTTGGCAAGCACAACCTACCGTTGCCGCGCCGCCTGCCAACAGCATGGCGTCTACCATCTCCGCATTGCCGGTAGCGATAACCGGAGTAGCGATCGCCACCCACATCGCGGCAGAAGATGTCGGAAGCGTTAGTATTATGCCCATAACGACGGAAACTATGATACCCATGGATACGGGCGCTATATTTGTGGCAAGCGCTATTCCTTTACCGACATAATCGATAGCTTTGATGAAGGGCCATGCGACAAACATCCCAAACATCGATATTATCATCATAGACAGCGGAACAACAACAATATCCACCTTCGTTTTGCCGCTTATCAGAATTCCAAGTTCTATTGCTATAAGCGCAACAACATACGCGCCGATGGGATTGCCGGGCAAAAACGACGCAGTCAACGCACCCCCGATTATTTTATCTGCGAAGGCTCCTGCCATACCGGCAACTCCCGCCGTAAACATAACGAGTTTCGGCGCGTTGAGTCTGTTCGCCATGCCTATGCCGATACCGGCGCCCATAAGGCATTTAGCTATATTGGCAACGGATGTTATGAATTTCCCGACAGCAATACCGGCTGCCGTACCGGCGGCGGTTATCCATACGCCAAACTGCGCAAGTATCGTACCTGCTATCAGAGTACAGAACAATCCTTGTGCCATCCCGGTAAAAGCGTCTATAAACCATCTCTTGGCAAGCTTTTTGACGGTTGCTTTGACGTTTCTGTTGCCTTTTCGTTTGTCTACATCCCGGCTTTCCGTGTCCGCATGATCGGCAGTCGTATTTTCGGTTTGTTGTACAACGGCGTCTTCGTTTTCGGGTTTATCCATAAAATTAGTTCCTTTTATTTTTTCAGTGCAGTCACAATTTGAGTTATTGCGATATCTCCGAGTATTTCGGTCATAGGCGCATTTGCCCGACGTATAGCTTCTACAAATTCAATTACGGAATAAATACGGAACCTTTCTATACCGCATCCGTCGGCTACCGTTTCCAATAGTCTGACAAGCGTTTCTACCGAGTCGATTCCGCTATCGAGTTCCATTTTGTTTGCGATATACTCTATCACGCGCGACATTAATTCCCTTTTATTGCCGTTAACGCCAAGTGCATTTGCCCAATCTTCGTAAACTTTATAATCTAAGTTTTCAAAATAATTGATCACTTCCGCTTTCGGCGTATGCTTTACATAGTATTTCTTGCCTATGAGTTTATCCGTAAAACGCAATGCGTCATAGTATCCGAGATTCAAATTGTATTTGACGTGCTCATTGCGAAAATCCAATGTTTTTCCGAGCGATTCCGAGGGATTGATATAACTCACGGAAACAGTTCCGTCAACCACTTTACGTGACGGCATCTTGCTCCCCGTTCTAACGGCGATAATATTCGTATAACCTTTGTATATCAGCGGATTTACGGGGCAATTATTATATACGCCACCGTCTATGAACGACTTCCCGTCTATGGTCGGACGGTTAAAAATCGGAAAATACGCGCTTGCCAAAATATACTGTTTGAGCATGCCGTACGGTATATCTTCTTTGAACACTTCGAGAGCTTCCCAATTGTCAGATGTAGAAACCGTCACAAGTCCGTAATCTATAGGAGACTTGCGCAATTTGTCTTCATCTATGTAGGTGTTTATAAAGCCTTGTGCGCGATCTATCGGCACGCCTCTGTTCGCGACAAAAGACTTTGCCAATTTGATCATGTACTTGAGCGACTCTTTATCTCGCGCCCCTCCGAGTATACGTTCAAGTATCTCGTCGTTGGCGTCAATGAGCATAGACGGCATCGCATTGCACCATATCTCGTACAAAAGATCAAAATCGTCTTGCGCAATCATGGCTCCGTTAAGCGCACCGATAGAAGTCCCGGTTACACCGCCGAACTCATATCCTTTCTCGCGCAAAGCCTTGACAGCGCCGACATGGAAAGCGCCTTTCGCGCCTCCGCCCTCAAGTACCAATCCGTATCTCATTTGACGATTATTCTGAATTTAACGTGTTGTGCGCTCCGCGGCAATATCTTATATTGCGGTTTGAGGCTTGCAAGTGCCGGTACGTCTCCGCCGACGCCGCGTTGTCTGCCGTCAATGTTGACCGTTAAATAATCGAGCCCTTGCAACTCATGAAGATGTTTTGCCTCGTCAAGCATGTCAGTCGTATACGGATGAACGCTCGCTTCAAACGGTTTGTCGCAAGCAAGTATACGGAATCCCTTGTCTCCTCCGACATCCAACCAGCGTATTTCCGTATGGTTCCCGTTCTCCTGCGGATATAGGTAATCATGCAAGAAGTCTTCAGCCACTCCGCGATATGTCCTTACTATCGCTGCGGAAGCCCTGTCGCAATAGTTTTCAAACGGACCCTTCCCATAGAACGATACGCCGTCTATGCCGTCTCTCAATGCAAATGTGAAGCCGTATCGCTCGAGTTCGGCTTTCGGAATAAGCGACATCTCTACATCTATGCTGCCCTCTCCGTTAAAGCGATACAGCGTGCGCATTTCTCTGATGTAGGGCATATGCCAGTCTATTGCCACCGATACTTTGCCGTCTTTGACGTATACGTTGGTGCGTTTGACGCGCAAATGCTTTTGTGCATTTTTGAATTTACCTACGCCCATATACCACTTTGCAATAGCAATATCCACTTGCGGCAGTCTGTCATTATCGATTGTCGCTCGATAAAAGTCAAGTCTGAACGGCTCTTTGAGTTTCTCTTCATTAGACTTGCTTATGCTTAGGATATTGCCCGTTTTCTTATCGATAATTGCTCTACACACGCCGAAACTTATGACTATTTCCGCATCGGTCTCGCTGTAATAGCTATCGCCCTCTGCTTTCGGCAAAGTGTAATCGTATGGTTGCAGGAAGAACTGCTCATATGCAACTACTCTACCTGCCTTGGCAAAAGACTCGTCCTCTTTGGTAACTACGCTGACGATGAGAGACGCTTCGCTCTTGCCAAAGTCGAAATCGAGAGGAAGCGCTATCCTTCCGAATTCTCCGGGCGCGGCTTCCGGCATCGGCAACGTCGTTTCGTCTGCATGCTCGCCGTCTATAGTAAGTTCAAGCTTGCATTCAAAACGCAAAAGATTGGTAAACATGTATCTGTTGTAGAACACTATTTCACCGTCTATAAGCGCGATGTCTATTTGTTGATATTGTTTACGCACCTCATACAGGGCGGGGTTGGGGCTCCTGTCTCCGCGTAATATTCCGTTAAAAGCAAAGTTCGAATCATTGGGTTTGTCTCCGAAATCACCACCGTAACGCCATTCTGTTATGCCTTGGTCGTTAACGACTTTGATTGCTTGATCCGCAAAATCCCATATAAATCCGCCGGCAAGTCTATCATACATTTTGAACGCATCCCAATAATCGGAAAAGTTACCGAGGCTGTTACCCATCGCATGAGCATACTCACATTGAATAAACGGCAAATCACGGTATTTTTCCGGCTTAAAAGCGTATCCCCACGGGCAGAACAAATACGTGCCGTGGCGAATAGGTTTGTTTTCTCCTATCAACGGCATTTTTTCCAACTTAGCGTACATTTCTGAAAGAACATCACTTATTTTGCCGGAAGCGTCCTGCTCATAGTGTATAAAACGCGTATCGTCGATTTTCAGCGCACTGTTGCGCATTGCCATAAATGCCGTTCCCTTACCGGACTCGTTGCCGAGAGACCAGCAAACTATGCACGGATGGTTCTTGAAAGTGTTGACCATGTTGCGCATACGATATACGCATTGCTCCGTCCAACGTTTGTTGTTGCGCGGAATAAAAAGACTTAATCCGTGAGTTTCCAAATTGTTTTCGCATATTACCAATACGCCGTACTTGTCGCACAACTCGTAGAATTCCGGTCTGTTGGGATAATGCGAAGTCCTTATTGCGGTTATGTTGTTTTCTTTGCAGATTTTGATGTCTTTTTCTATGAGTTCAACGGGAACGGCATGCCCGTATTCGGGATGGAACTCGTGGCGATTAACCCCTGCGAATTTAAGAGGTCTGCCGTTTAGCAATATGTACGGTCCCTTGCCGTTCTGCATCGGGACGATTTCTATTTTGCGGAATCCGAACGAGCACGCCCTCTTATCGATGAATAAATCGTTCTCATACAAAGAAACTTCCACCCTGTACAAGTTGGGGAACTCATGCGACCATAGCTTGATGCCGTCGATCTGCGCCGCTACGTCGACATTTATGGACACGCCGTCATCCATGCGCCCGAGTTCTATGCGGTCTTCATACACAGGTACGGAAGCGTTTGCCCTATCGATGAGCGCAACTTTAAGCTTGGCAGTCTTCAAATTTTGACCGTTTGCGCTCAATTTTATCGTGCCGGAAAATTTTGCGGATCCGAAATCGTCAGATAAGTCGGACTTAAAGTACATATCGGCAATCTCTACTTTCGGTTTATAGATAAGCGTGACATCGCGGAAAATACCGGACAAACGCCACATGTCTTGATCTTCAAGATAGCTTCCCGTGCAGTATCTGTAAACAATAACGGAAAGTTTGTTCTTGCCGGTTTTTACGAACTTGGTGATGTCGTACTCCTGAAAATCAAATGTGTCCTCGGAGTATCCCACAAAGTTTCCGTTCACGTATACTTCCGCGCAGCTTCCGACGCCGCCGAAGTGAATAAATACGTTATCTCCGCCGGCTTCCACATCAAACTCTCTTGAATAGCATCCGACAGTGTTTTTGTCACCGTATACATGCGGTATCATCGGCAAAAAAACGGATTCCAGCGCATAAGGATAATGAATGTTCGTATAGATCGGCGTATCATAGCCCTTAATTTGCCACTCGCTCGGAACGTCAATCTTATCAAAGTCTTTAAGAGACGCGTCGGGCCGTTCAAAACCGTTCGGTATAGAGTCCACGCCGTAACAAAGCTTGAAATCCCACTTGCCGTTCAAACTACAAATTCTGTAATCTCCGTTCTGATCTATCGGGTAGCCCGACGCATATCTTTCAATGCTGTTGACATTATATATTTTAGCATTACGCCAGTAATTTCTCATATAGCCTCCATATAAAGGTTGTAAGTAATTAAAGTATATCATACGCGCGCGAAAAATGCAATCCGAACATCGATTTGCCTCGATGTCGAGAATGTTCCTTAAAATGCTTGATTTATGTATCCGTGAATACATAAATCGGTAAAAAAATAGGACCGACTGTCGTCGGTCCTAAAAAATATATTGTTTTTTTATTTTACGATGATTTCATCGTGTGCGGGTCCTACTCCTATATATTTAACGGGAGTACCGGTAACCTCTTCTATGAGCTCAATATACTTTTTGGCATTTTCGGGAAGATCTTCATAGCGTCTGATATTTGCAGTGCTCGTCATCCATCCGTCAATTTCTTTGTAAACGGGTTCCACTTTTTCAAGTTCCGTTGCCGACGGCATATAGTCTATAACCTCGCCGTTCAACTTATACGCAACGCAAACTTTTATCTTGTCAACGGCGTCTAATTTATCGACTTTGCATACTGCAATACTCGTAAATCCATTGATGGTTGCCGCATATTTTACCAACACGAGATCGGGCCATCCGAGTCTGCGCGCGCGTCCCGTTCTTGCGCCGAATTCATCGTCAATGTGTTCGCCGGTTCCGCGGAAGTAGCTTGCTTCGCTTTCGTCCTTCATTTCTGTGGGGAAAGCACCGTCGCCTACCGCGGACGTAAACGCCTTCATAACGCCGACAATATTCGTTATTTTGCTTATTGGGAAGCCGCCGCTGACTGCCGCATATGCCGCTACGGGGTTTGAGGAAGTAACATACGGATAGATGCCGAGGTCTATATCTTTCATGGCTCCGAGTTGACCTTCGAACAAGAGGTTCTCTCCCCTATCGATGGCTTTGTTTACAAACGATACGGGTTCTACTATGCGCGCGCTCAATTTATCTGACCAAACACGGATCTTTGTCATGATTTCGTCTTCCGTATAAGTCGCGCAACCTTTAGCGGTGAGCTCTGCGTTAATTGTGGGCATTATTTGTGAAACGCGCTTGGCGCAGTATTCCAAGTCTTTGAGGTTTTCGAACCTAAGAGCATTACGACGCGCTCTATCCGCGTATGCATATCCGATACCACGCTTTGTAGTGCCGATGTTTGTGCGTCCGCTCTTCTCGCTCGCGCTATCAAGATCAACGTGATACGGCATAAGCATGATAGCTCTTGCGCTGATATACAATTCGGAAGTGTTTACGCCTTTGCTTTCGACTTCCGCAATTTCTTTTATAAGTTCATCCGGATTGATTACCATGCCGGTATTTGCCAATCCCTTGCATCCATCCTTAAATATTCCGCACGGAATAAGATGTAGTTTGAATGAACCTTTGTCATTAACTACCGTATGACCGGCGTTATCTCCGCCTTGGAAACGCACGACCATATCCATATCTTTGGAAAGATAGTCAACTATTTTGCCCTTTCCTTCGTCGCCGAATTGTGCTCCGACAAGAACTGTAACAGACATATTTGCCTCCGTTGTAAAGTATTTATTTTGTCAATAACAAACGAATACGAGTTAACGCATCCGTAGTATTTTCGTGTGTGTTGAACGCGGTCAGCCTAACGTAAGATTTACCGTTAGTGCCAAATCCGCTGCCGGGCGTAACCGTAACGCCCTGCTCGCTAAGTAGCTTATCGAAAAACTCCACATCGTCGATTTGAACATCCGCGAACACATACGGCGAGTTTTTACCGCCGAAACAAGCGATGCCCGATTTATCGAACGCTGTCAAAATCGCTTTTGCGTTCTGCTTGTAGTAAGCAATATTGCTCGCTATATAAGGTTCGCATTCCCTACTCAAAGCGGTTTGCGCGCCACGCTGAACAATATATGACACACCGTTAAACTTTGTTGTTTGCCGTTTAAGCCACGCGCGGTTAACGCCGTGTCCGCAACGCGTTTTGATTGCGTACGGAACTATCGTATATCCGCATCTGACTCCGGTAAAGCCCACCGTCTTGGAAAGAGAACAGAACTCTATCGCGCATGTAGAAGCTCCATCTATTTCGTAAATAGAGCGTGGAACGTCTTTGTCTTCTACAAACGCTTCATATGCCGAATCGAACAAGATGAGCGCGTCTGCCTCGATACATGCTTCCACCCAACATGAAAGTTGCGCCCTATTGTAGGACGCACCCGTAGGATTATTGGGCGAACATATATAGACGAGAGCTCCTTTGGGGAGAGACTCCGGCATCGTCAAAAAGCCATTGCTTGCATTGCCGTCCGAATAGACTATCGCGGAGTTCGCCAACAAATTGGAATCTCTGTATACGGGATACGTCGGATTCGGTATCACGGCAACGGCGTTTTTAGGAAATAATTCTCTAAAATTGCCTATATCGCTTTTGGCGCCGTCTGAAACGAAAATTTCTCCGACGTCCGGAACGTAGCCGGTATTTCTATAATAATACTCGGCGATGGCTTCGCGCAAGAAGAGATATCCTTGCTCCTCTCCGTATCCGCGAAAAGTAGATGCTTGCGACATTTCATAGGATGCCTTTGCCATTGCGCACGTAACGGGCTGCGGTAAAGGTAGCGTCACATCTCCGATATCCAATCTGATTAGATTGCGCTCCGGGCAATTCTTCTTATAGTCCGAAACTTTGTGCGCTATTTCCGAGAATAAATATCTCGAACTCGAATTTTTGGAATATCCGTCTGACAAACGTATCATAGTTTCGCGCTCACCTCGCCTATATAGTTAAGCGCAACGGCTCCGCTTACATATGCGCGATTGCCGTCAAAATTTACTTTCAGCAGTCCGCCTTTTAGGTTCACGTCGATAACTTTAGCATCACATCCGTTCAAGACAGCGGCATATGCCGCCGCAGCAGCCCCGGTTCCGCACGCAAGAGTTTCTCCCGAGCCTCTTTCGTACACACGAACGTCTAACTTGTTTTGGACTTCCATACTCGCAAACTCAACGTTTGCGTCGTACTTATCGGAAATACTTTTTGCCTTTGAAAAGGGCGGCAGTGTTTGCTTATTTCCGATAATCACGTAATGCTTATTGCCTACGTCTACAATGTACTCGCCTATGCCGACGCGTTTCGATTCGAGCAAGCCCATATCCGCTACGGCGGATACTACTTTGCCGGCTATGACTTCAACGTCTACGCGTCGTTCTCCAGACGCCGTTTCTATGACATATTCCCGCGCTCTGATGATGCCGGAATCGTATAAGTACTTACATACGCATCTGAGCGCGTTTCCGCACATTTTGCCTTCAGAGCCATCCGCATTGAATATTCGCATACGCATGTCCGCACAAATAGACGGCATCATTAACACAACGCCGTCACTACCTATTCCAAAATGTCTATCCGAAAATTTTTGCGAAAATTTTTCGATATTGTTTTCAAGGTACAGTCTTTCTTTTTTGCTCGCGAAACGCTCAACGTCTATAAAAACGTAATCGTTGCCGAGCCCATTCATTTTCCAAAATAACATTACCGAGTCTCCTCGGTAAATTATATGCTTTTATGTTCAATTATTTGCGATAAACTATACGTCTGCAATGCGGACACTCTGCAATATCTCCGCTATTTTGCAACTTGTCACCGACTTCGGTGCCTATATCCATACCGCATCCGGAGCAATGTCCGTTGTTAAACTCCACAACTATCGGCAATTTGATTTTAGCTTGCCTTGCATGCATATAGATTTTGTAATCTTCGGGGTCAAGTGACGCTTTGAGCTCTTGCAATTTGACGCCGTTGTGCGTAATGGATTTGAGAATCTCTTCTCTCTTTGCGTTACGCGCGTCCAGCGCGCCTCTTGCTTCGTTTACAAGTTTGACATATTGACCATGCAACAACTTAACGTCTTTGGATATGTCCGCAAGGCGTTGAAAATATTTTTTCGATTCACGATCGATTGCGTCCAATTCAGTTTCCAAGCGTTCTATATTGCCTATTAATTTGTTGGATTGATCCACAGTCTTCGCTCCGGAAATCTGCGTAGATTTGCTCGTCTCGATAAACGACGTAAGCTGAGCGTCTATCCTTTCCAATTCCTTAAAGATGGCACCGGTTTCTTTGTCAAGCTTCATGAGGCGATCGCTCGTCGCAGCTACTCTGTTGCGCAAATCAACATACCTACGATTTTCTTCGCTGTTGGCATACTCGCGATCGGCTTTATAGATTATCAGATCCTCTGCCTGATACTCCAATATCTTTTCTATATTCATTGTGCCCTCCTAATTTACGGGATTTGTGCCGGTTTCCGCTACGAAAACGCAACCGATGTCGTCTTTGTGCAAAACGTCTTTTATCAAATTGCAAAAAGGCGCTTCGCTATCATAATGTCCAACGGATATTATAGCATATCCGAGGTCTTTTGCCAACCTTATGACGTTATATTTATACTCGGAAGTAATCAATACGTCGGTTCCGGCGTTTTTGAGCTCGAATATTACGGACTCGGACCCGCCACCGGCTCCGTTGATTACCGCTACGGTACGCACAACGGCGTCCTTATCTCCGACATAAAACGAATGTTTGTCGTCGAAAACTTCCGCTACCCGCTTAGCAAACGCATCTAACGCCATAGGACTTTTCAGTCTGCCTATTCTTGCGCCGGACGGTGAATTGTCTGCGTTTACGATGTTTTCGAGTCCCAACATCTCGGCAACTTTATCGTTAAGTCCGCCTACCGTAAAATCAACCGTCGTATGCGCGCTGTATATCGCTATATCGTTTTTTATAGCAAGAGCAAGCGCACGTTGCTTCGGAACGGATAAATTTATTTTTTTTACGGGCAAGAATATGCTTGGGTGGTGCTCCACTATCATATTGCACCCCTTTTCTATCGCCTCTTTGACGGCTTCTTCCGAGTTATCGAGGGTAACGAGTATGCCTTTGATTTCCCATTGAGGGTCGCCGAACAGCAATCCGGAATTGTCATACTCCGCCTGTATATCAAGCGGCGCGAAAGCTTCTATTGCTTTTACCACGTTTTCTACTTTGAGCATAACAGATTTTTTACCTCTTCATATTCTTCTATCATACACTTAGACGTCACCGTGTGCTCGGCAAACCTCGCGTCCAACGCTTGTTTGCGAGCCGACAGCATATCTGCGTATTCCCGTGTTGCCGGTATATTTTTGCCGAATCTTAACTCTTCTTGCTTATACGGGATGAGCTCTTTTTGTTTATCCGCCACTATTATTGGATAAAACTTGCCGGAGCAATCGATTATATAATCTTTGACGGCTGTGTAGCCGTGTTTGTCCAAAGCTTTGCGAGCCTCCGACGGGTTTTGATGCGGACATAGCACAAGCCTTTTTGCCGAATATGTTTGTCCGTCCAAAATTGCAGCTATTTCGTACCCTCCGACTCCGGCTATAACGGCGGTGTCCACATCCTCCGAAATAGGTGAAAAGCCGTCTCCTACGCGACAGCTTATTTTTTCTCCGACTCCGTATTCGGATGCAAGTTTAATTGTTTTACCGAGGCTCTCTTTGCTTATATCAACGGCTATAACACTTTTTGCTTTGCCGCTCAAAACCGCCGACACCGATAGTTTGCCGTGATCGCATCCTATATCTGCCAAAACATCGCCGTCGATTTCTTGCAATAAGCAAGACAGCCTTTTGTCGAGCTTAATCACTATTTATCCAGAAAATCACGCAATTTTTTGGTTTTGTTCGGGTGCTTTAGCCTACGCAAAGCTTTTGCCTCAATTTGACGTATTCTTTCACGCGTTACGTTAAAGACCTTGCCGACTTCTTCCAACGTGCGTGGTCTGTTGTCACGTAAGCCATAACGCAAAATCAGCACCATCGCTTCTCTCGGAAGCAATGTTCCCAAAATTTCGTTTACTTGCTCTTTCAACATATTGGACTCGGCTGCGTCTACAGGCGCGACAGCCTTGTCGTCCACTACGAAATCTCCGAGGTGACTGTCTTCTTCCTCGCCTATGGGGGATTCAAGCGAGACGGGATCTTGCGCTATTTTTTGTATTTCCATAACTCGCGCTTCCGATATGCCCATGGCTTCCGCTATTTCCTCGGTAGTCGGTTCTCTTCCCAATTGCTGGAGGAGGTTTCGAGAGACTTTGACAAGTTTGTTTATAGTCTCAACCATGTGCACGGGAATACGTATTGTACGCGCTTGGTCTGCTATTGAACGCGTTATCGCCTGACGAATCCACCATGTGGCATAAGTGGAAAACTTAAATCCTTTTGTATAATCGAATTTGTCTACCGCTTTCATCAATCCGAGGTTACCCTCTTGGATAAGATCCAAAAACGCCATTCCTCTGCCGACATATCTTTTGGCTATACTTACCACCAAACGCAGATTCGCGTTTATCAGCTTTTCTTTGGCTTCCGCACTGCCTTCCGACATCTCTTTGGCAAGCTTCAATTCCTCTTCTCCCGAAAGAAGCGGTACTCTGCCTATATCTTTGAGATACATTTTGACGGAGTCATCTATGTTGACTTCGTTCATTATCTTTTGGAGCAGTTGGTCGTTTTTTGTCTCGGATTGCTCCTTGACGGATATGCCTACGGATTCAAGCTCTTTGTATAGGTTCTCTATATCTTGCGGTTCGAGATCAAGCTTCTCTACTTTATTTAAGAGATCTTCTTCGTTGATATTTTTTACATCTTTTTCCTTGTAATAATCTACGACTCTTTGTATCTCTAATTTTACTCTTGCTTCTTTATCTGGCATTTTGTTCTCCTGTAACAAATTACTTTTTATTTAGTTTTAGCATAAGTTCTCTTTCCAATGCCGTTTTTTGTTCGCCTTGCGCCGTTTTCAATTCTTCCACGATGCGCTGTATCTCGGCTTGACTTGTTTCTCTTTCAAGTTTGTTTATGCAAGCCTTGTAAAACTCTGCTTGTTTATCGACGGCAACCTTTTCCGTCGACGCGATCACTTCCGCAATTTCGGCGTTCCCGTCTTCCGCCAAATCAAACAAATCGCCTTTACGCGGCGGATGATCTTTTTTCTCCATTCTTTCCCTTATGTACTTGTATATGGCTTTGTGTACATCCGAATTAAAGTAATATTCCTTTAAATCTTCGATTTTGACATAGTCTTTAAGCTCGATAGCCGACGCCAGCACAAATCTACGTACGCCTAAGTCCGAATCGCCTTCGGATCTATCGCGCGTCTTGTTGCGCGCCGACACATCTGCCTCCGTTGCGCTTCCTACCGAAGCTAAAAGACTGTCGCTACTCAAGCCGCTTATGTCGGACACAAGTTTAGAATATGTTTCGCGCGAAATGGCGTCCATTTCGGTCAACACAGGCAACGTGGCTCTTGCAAACTTTTCTCGTCCGTCAATGGTTTTTACGTCGTATTTGGAGGCTATGGTCCTTATTTTGAACTCATTGAGCGGTAGTGCTTCTCGCATAAGCTTACGGAAACCCTCTACGCCCGTTTTTTTGATTGTATCGTCCGGATCCATACCGTCGGGTAAGGACATTACTTTGACTTCCAAGCCCTCTTCTACCAACAAATCAAGCGATCTCCACGTTGCATTTTGTCCTGCGGAGTCGCCGTCATAACAAACGTATACGAGTGGCACATACTTATGCATTTCCCTACACTGCTCCGGAGTAAGAGCGGTGCCCATAGACGCTACGACGTTGTGTATACCGCCTTGATATAGACTTATGACGTCCATGTAGCCTTCCGTAAGTATTACTGACGTATGCTTCTCTTCGGTCTGCGTTTTTTTGAACAGGTTGATATTATATAAATTTCTGCGTTTATCAAAAAGTAACGTGCCTTTGGTGTTGCGATATTTGGGCTTCGCGTCCTTTTGGAGAGTCCTGCCTCCGAATCCGACGACCTGCCCTCTTGCATTGATTATCGGAATTATCATGCGTTTTGCCAACGGATCGTAGCCGTCTTCGTTTACAAGTCCTGCAGAAATCATCGTTTCCTTGGAAAAACCGGCTTTGGTAAGCGTATTAAGCAGCCCGTATCCGTCGGGAGAATATCCGAGACCGAATATTATACGAGTTTCACTACTCAAGCCCCTTTTGTCCATATAGTCGAGAACTTCGCGCGCGTCACTACGTTTTAGGCAAGAATAAAAGTATTGTGCGGCGGCTCTGTTTACGGCTACAAGCTTTTCTCTTTTGATTTGGCGCTCTTGGAATTCGGGATCATCGTTTTCGGGGACATCCATATGGGCTTCCCGCGCCAACCATTCTACCGCATCGCCGTAAGACATATGCTCATGTTCCATCAAAAACGTAATTACATTGCCGCTTTTGTGGCAACCATAGCAATAATAGTACTGTTCTTCGGGATTTATGACAAAAGATGGCGTTTTTTCGTTATGAAAAGGACAGCAAGCCCAATACTTGCTGCCACGACGCTGTAAGTATATGAACTTACTCAAAACGGAAACTATGTCGGACCGCAACTTAAGGTCCTCCAACCACCGTTCCGGGAACCTTGCCATATTGTTAAACATCTCCTTTTAACAAATGTATTTACGAATTCGCGCATTGCTTTTCCTTAAATTATTGAATAATTCTTATCAAGATGACGCACCATGCTTGATTTTATATACTCCGAGCAAATAGCAATATAATTCCGCAACTTCCAATACATACTTTTCTCTCCCTTCTTTGCATAGCGATTCATAGATCTTGTGATCTATAAGTTTACCTATAACGTCCGTAACAAAAGTAGCGGATGATTGGACGCGCTCAACATAGTCATAATACTCAAACAATTCTTCGGGAGTCAACAGTCTGTTTGCAAGATATACGATCTTGCCGTCGCAACGTATTTCGCGCAACTTGCGCAAGGTCGCGTAATCGCCCCTTGTAAATCTTTCACGCGCTTCTTTGATGAGATCGCTTCTCTTGGAACAATTGGATTTCATTTTGTATCTCCTTAATCGAAAGTATTATTTAGATTATACTTTATAAAATCGGCTCACGAACATTTTAGGCAAAATTCGACAAAAAATCTTGTAATGGAGCTCTTAACCACATCAATCGGTTAAATATGCCGTCATGCTCGCGCAACTATTCGACAATTTCAAAAATAAGCAGTTTATCGTTGACAAAGCGCGCCGAATAATGTATCATATTAACGATTAAAACCGAAGGAGGTGAATATAATGTCAACCGTTATCGTAAAAGAGAATGAAACTCTTGATTCCGCCATCCGCAGATGGAAGAAGAAATGCGCCAACGACGGTATTATCGGAGACCTCCGTCGTAAGGAAGCATACGAGAAGCCCAGCGTTCGTCGCAAAAAGAAAGCCGAAGCTGCACGCAAAAGAATGTATAAATAGTTATACAAATACCGAGTCAATGCTCGGTATTCTTTTTTCTTCATCCCCTACTCGGACAAAGCCTGCATACAAAAACCGCCGACGCAAATCGGCGGTTTCGTTTATTTCTAAGGGCTTTTATTCTATGCGTAATGCGTCGACTACATTCTTGTGCGCCGCCACTTGGCTTGGCACCAATCCGCTGATAACCGTCAGCGTCAAACTGAGAATAACCAACAGCACGGCATGCAACGGGCTAAGTACCATTAGTCCGCTGACGCCTGCGTTACGCTCGATCAGGAAGTTGGCAAACGGCACCAGCGCGTACGCTATGCCTATTCCGAGCAATCCGGAATACAAACCGAGTATCGAGGTCTCCGCATCGAACACTCGCGATATATCCCTCTTCCTTGCGCCCAAGCTCCTGAGTATACCGATTTCCCTTGTGCGTTCCACTACCGAGTTACCTGTTATGATGGAAATCATTACGGACGAAACAATAAGTGATATCGACGCCATTCCGAGCAATACATATGTCATCAAATCCACGATTGTACGCATATTATGTATAAACATTTCCGAAACGTCAAAGTAGTTTATGTCACCGCCATTTTCGTTCCAAGCGTCGACGTAATCGGTTATTTGACTTTTGGTATCAAAATTGGTCGGATAGATATTTATATATACGGGAGTCGTATCTACGCCGAGAGCCTTAAGGACGCGAGTGCGTTGAAGTCCATTGGTTGCAAATCCAGTTATACCAAGTAATGCGCTGCTATCTTTTGTAATCGAAGCGTCTTGCGGCAAATTGTAGTGATCTGTGCCGCCCAAATCAATTACACATTGATCTTTTGTTTCTTCATTTTTCAACAACTCCGCTTGGGCTTTGGCAACTTTGGATTCGTGCGCGTTCTCGACAACGTACTTCGCGAGTGCGGGCGTATAACAAAGCGCCGTTCCCAATGTAGCTACGGACGCCTTGGGCTTACTACGCAAGACGCCTACGACTTTAAGCGTAAGATTCGAGTCATTATTAAACAACTTCTCGTTCACTGTGTTTTCTACATAATGACTTTCGTTATCGGGATCCTGCGTATAATAGTCGTTATTGTGCACAAGTTTCAGCTCTTGTTTGTATATGTCTTCAAATGAGATTCCGTCTTTATAATATCTGTTGCCGTTTTCGCTATGCACGACTTTGCCGTTTTCATCTCTTTCGTAAACGTCAAATCCGAACAATTTGAGAGCCTCTGCGCTTATGCTGTTGTTGCCGTCGACAACCAACACGACCTCTTCTTTCGATTTGGGATAGCTACCGTCTATAAGGTCATAGTACTCCAATACGAAATTTTCGTCGCCCACAAGCTGATACCAATTCTTCGTCTGCAATCCGTTATCGCCGAGAACTTGCGAAGCAATGGTTAAAGCCGTTGTCGCTTCGTTTTTGAGAGCGGCTTTGCCGTATACGGTGTCGCCGTCATCATTTAACGATTTTGTCAATACGTTCATGGATACGCCGTAATACATATTGAGGGCTTTGTACAAACTCTTATCCATTTGTCCGAGATACTCTACAAAATCGGTCGAAATATCGTTTGTCGATATTGAATTTTGTATGGTACCGAGCAAACTCGATATGCCGTCGCTTGTCGCACTGGCGCCCGTGCCCTGTATGTAAGCGACTTTTTCGTCCGGATATTCGCCGGGAGTGACCTCGTCGGCGTAATTTTCAAACATATCCGTCATAACCGTGTAATCGATAGAATACTCGTACACGCTTATCGGGACGGTAGCCAAGATTGTGGTTTGCATGCTATCGATGAATACGTTAAATCCGTTTGACATCGCCAAAACCAACGCAAGGCTTATGATACCTATACTCCCGGCAAAAGATGTAAGGAAAGTGCGACGTTTTTTTGTAGTCAAATTCTTAAACGACAAACTAAACGCCGTTTTTGCTTTCATCGAAGTAGCTTTGAAGGGAGATTTTCCTTTGCATTTCTTTTTTTTGCCGCCACCTATTCCGAGCTTATTCAGAAAATCTACGGGAGATCTACTCTTCTTCGTATTCTCCACCGTATCGTTTTCTACGGGCGCGCTACTGCAGGCAGAGTCCTCTTTTGTCGCGTATTCTGCCGCCTCTTCCTCCAAGCTGTACGGCATGGTATCGTACTCTACATGTCCGTCCTTCAATCGGACAATACGCGTGCTGTACTCGTTGGCAAGCTCGTTGTTGTGGGTAACCATAATTACAAGCCTGTCCTTTGCAACTTCTTTGAGCACTTCCATTACCTGAACGCTCAGTTCGCTGTCGAGAGCACCGGTCGGTTCGTCTGCAAGAACGATTTTCGGATTGTTGACGAGAGCTCTGGCTATGGCAACCCTCTGCATTTGTCCGCCGCTGAGTTGAGAAGGTTTCTTTTTCAGCTCATCACCGAGTCCTACCTTTTCAAGAGCTTCTATCGAACGACGGTTACGCTCGGCTTTGTCTACGCCGGAAAGGCTCAACGCCAGCGCAACGTTCTCCAAAACGGTAAGATGCGGTATGAGGTTGTAGCTTTGGAAAATAAAGCCGATTGTCGCATTGCGGTATGCGTCCCATTGCTCATCCTTAAACTCTTTTGTCGAGGTATCGCCTATTATTAAATCGCCGGTCGTGTATCTGTCCAAACCGCCTATAATGTTCAGCATAGTAGACTTACCGCAACCGGACGCGCCTATGATCGATACGAATTCGCATTCTCTGAAAGCAAGTGAAACGCCCCTGAGTGCGTTTACTCGATATTCGCCCATATCGTAAGTTTTTGTTACATTTACTAATCTAAGCATATCTTTCTCCGTAGCGATTTGAATTATGCCATTTTGTCGGCAAGTTTTTCTCCTCCGAGAATATGTATGTGCAAGTGCTTAACGGTTTGGCAACCGTTTTCGCCCTTATTGGATACAAGCCTGAATCCGTCGCTGAGACCTAAATCGTCCGCAATCGTGCCGAGCTTTTTAAGACACTTCCCTAACGTAACGGCATCTTCTTCCGTCATCTCGGTAATGTCGGCGTAGTGATTTTTGGGGATAAGTAAATAGTGCTTCTCCGCTTGCGGAGCTTGGTCTGCAATAATTACCATATCCTCGTCTTCATAATATTTTTTTGTCGGAATTACTCCGTTTGCTAACTTGCAAAATATACAATTATTATCTATCATCTCTGATTTCTCCGGTTATTCCGTCGAATATTCGAGCGGTCGGATAAATTATAGCATACTTTTTATCCGTTTGTAAATAAACTCGAACATAATATTGGCTATAACCCTCGGCATATCCGTTTTTTACCCGCTCAAAGACGACTTTTTGGGGAATTTCGAGCATCTTATCTATAAAATTTTTACGTAAAATTTCCCTTACGGCTTCCAATTTTTCTTTGCGTTTGTCTATAATTTGCGGTGCAAGCGGCTTCAAGCGCCAAGCAACCGTGCCCTCTCTCGGTGAAAACGGGAATATGTGTAAATCCGAAAATCCAACGTCTTTGACAAAATTCAGAGTGTTCTCGAAAGCTTCGTCCGTTTCCGTCGGATACCCGATAATTACGTCGGTGGTAATTGCGGAAATCGGAAAATATTTGCGGATTAACGCAACTTTATCTTTGTATTCGGCGGTGCCGTAATGGCGGTTCATGTCCTTCAAAACGCCGTCATCGCCGTTTTGCAACGATAGATGGAACTGCGGACAAAAGTCTTTTAGATCTCGTAACGCGCCAAGCAACTCGTCGTTGACTCCCTCTACATAGAAAGAGCCCAGACGTATACGGACATTCACATGCGCTATCGCACGCATGAGAGAAGCTAAACTTTCTCCCGTATCTATGCCGTATTGCGCTAAATTGACGCCGGTTATGACTATCTCCGGAGTATTTTTTGCGAGAGTTTCTATTTCCTTAACGCATGACTCGACGCTACGCGAACGAGATCTGCCCCTCAGATACGGAATTATGCAATACGAGCAAAAATTATTACACCCGTCCTGAATCTTCACATACGAACGCGTACGGTCTCCTTCCGGAGAGTATTCGAGTTCTTCGTATTTCGTAGGAAGTTCTACTCTGTTGTCCGCCTCGCCTTGATCGCAAAGCTCAAATATCTTATTCTTGCCACCGACTCCCGACACGTAAGTCACGCCCTTTTCCACGTAAAAATCGGCATTTTTTTGCGAAGCGCAGCCCGTAACGAAAATCTTGGCTTCCGGATTGAATTTACGGAATCTTGCTATAACCTGCCGCGATTTACGTTCTGCTTCCGCCGTGACCGCACACGTATTTACGACATATACGTCTGCATATTCAAGAGTCTCCGTTGTTTCGTATCCGCGTGCTCTGAGTCCCGCGGATATGACGTCGCACTCATATTGATTTACCTTGCAGCCCAAATTGAAAACTACCGCTTTTTTACTCATAACTCACCCTCTTCGCGCTCGATAAGAGTCAAAGCCACCAAAGAAGCTGTCTCCGCACGCAAAATACGCTTGCCGAGCGTTACGACCGTATAGCCCGTCCGTTCTGCGACTGCGACCTCTTCGGGCGTAAAACCGCCCTCCGGTCCGATAACCACGGCTACGGATCCGCTCTCGTTTACGACGTCGGCTATTCGAATATTGTTTTCTCCTTCGTAGCACATCAGCTTGATTTTTGAGTTATTTGCAAGTTCTAACGCGGACTGCAGATCCGGCTGCGGCTCGGTAACTTCCGCAAGCGTTGCGCGTCCGCATTGTTTAGACGCGTCGAGAACGATGCTTTCCGCCCTATCTGCGCCGAGCGGTTTGGAATTGCTCCGCGCCGACTCGAACGGAATTATACGCGTAGCGCCGAGTTCTACGGCTTTTTGCAAAATAAAATCGAACTCTTTACAACACCCTTGTATGAGTGTTAGTTCTTCCTTAGGCTCCGCTACATTTAATTCGGCGCGTTCGATCTCGGCAATAACTTCTTCAGGCGTTATCAACACTATCTTTGCGTAATAATCGTATCCGTCTCCGATACACCCTATAATCAAATAACCCGTCTTATGGCGGGTTACCTTTACGCAATGAACGTACTCACGTCCGGTGAGCACTATCGCATTGCCTGTCTTTTGACCGTAAAAACGTTTAAGCTCCATACGTAAACCTTATTCCGACCCACTCGCCCTCACCGATTCTATCGGCTACGGTAAAGCCTAACGCTACGTAGTGATCGGTTAAATCCTTCTCTCTTGTATCGAGTATGCCGGAGCATATGAGCGTACCGCCACGCTTGACGATACGTACTATATCACTCGAAATTTTTTGCAGAATATCTGCGGTAAGATTGGCAAGCACAACGTCGTTTAGCACATCGCACGCTTCCGCCCCTCCGCATATCGCTTTTATCCCGTCAACGCCGTTGAAAGCGGCATTTTCTTTGGCGCATTTAACGGCTTCCTTGTCTATGTCGCACATAAAAACAGACTGCGCGCCTGATTTTTTTGCGCCGATAGCAAGAATACCGCTGCCCGTTCCTATATCGGCTACGGTTTTGTCTGTGAAATCTATTTCCGACATCAGCCTGAGACACAGCCGAGTACTCTCGTGCTCGCCCGTGCCAAAAGCCATAAGCGGATTTATGTAAATAATGCTGTCGGAACTTCCGTGCTCTGCCTGCATCCAATCGGGCATAACCGTATATCTGCCGGCATCGATGGGATGATAGTACTTTTTCCAGTCGTTCTCCCAATCAACGTCGGGAACATCCGTTACGACGGGCGTGTAAGCGCCTTCAAACGGCTCTATTGCCTTCAATAACTTGCAGAGTTCATCCGATTTGGTTTGAAGATCGACGTCTTCGACAAAAGAACTGACCGTCACCGGTTTTGTGGTGTCCAACAGCCCTTCGTCTACGTAATCCCAACACGTTTCATCGTGCAAAACGTCTTCAAGGTCGTGCGGATCGAGAATCTCTACGCCGTCTACGCCTATCGCCCAAAACGCGTCGGCTACCGCGTCGGCGCCGCTTGTTGTGGTTGTCACGGTTAGCTTCTTAAACATCAGTCGAGGTTCCTAAGTTTCTTTTTGTATTTTTCAACTTCATCGTAAGTGGCGTTTTGATCAACTTGCTCGAATGCGGCGCGACAATCCTTGCGTTGTTTCAACCCGATGTTCTTCGGAATATCTACCTTGATTATCGCTATGAGATCGCCGTATACGTTGCGACGCAAGTCCTTGACGCCCTTGCCTTTGATTTTGATATTGGTGTTGTTCTTGGTCCCGGCAGGAATATCTATACGCACAGGCTTATCCAATGTGGGTACCTCTATCGAATCTCCGAATACCGCTTGCGTTACGGTTATAGGCAACTCGAACGAAAGGTCATTGCCTTTGCGGACAAACAACGAATGCGGTTTGACGCGGAAAACAATGATCAAATTCCCGTTAGGTCCGCCATTGTATCCGGCATTACCTTCATTCGGCATATTGAGCATTTGCCCGTTGTCTACGCCGGCGGGAATATTTACGGAAATA
The DNA here is from genome assembly GCA_963642145.1 of Ruminococcus bicirculans (ex Wegman et al. 2014). Classification (GTDB taxonomy): domain Bacteria; phylum Bacillota; class Clostridia; order Christensenellales; family DTU072; genus Stercoripulliclostridium_A. The sequence goes on along the minus strand of CAVIFU010000002.1, from coordinate 30,525 downwards.
GTGCGTTGCTTACGCACTTTGCCCTTGCCCTTACAATCGGGACACGGCTCCATAATTATCTTGCCCGTACCGCCACACATATCGCATACGCGCTCGGTTTGCATTACGCCAAGCATGGTGCGCTGTTGTACAACGACTCTTCCTTTACCGCCGCATTTGGTACAAGTCTTAACACTCGTACCGTCTTTGGCGCCGGTACCTTTGCACGTAGGGCATTTTTCTACCCTTGAATAAGTGACCTCTTTCTTCGCGCCGAAACAAGCTTCTTTGAAAGTGAGCGTCAGCTCTACCTCGATATCGTCACCGGCGCGCGAGGAACTTGCGCTGCGTTGATTTCCGCCGCCCGCAAATGCGCTGAATATGTCGCTGAATATATCGCCGAATCCCGAATTTCCGCCGAAACCGGATGAAGTGAAGCCTTCTCCGAACGGGTTGAAGCCTGCGCCTCCGCCCATAGGTCCGTCTTCGCTACCGTATTGGTCGTATGCGGCTCTCTTTTGCGGATCCGACAAAACGTCGTAGGCATGTTGAATGTCCTTAAATTTATTCTCAGCCTCGGCTTTTTCTTTTTCACTCGCGGTAGCGTAGACGTCGGGATGGTATTTCTTTGCCATACGGCGATACGCGGACTTGATTTCGTCCGCGCTCGCGTTTTTTTCGACACCTAAGATGCCGTAATAATCTTGTTGTGCCATTACGTTTCCTTAATTACTTTATGTCGTTGGGATCGACGTTTATGGTTGTATCGTCGTCTGTGGTTGCGTTGCCTTCGGCGTTTGCGCCGTTAGCTTGGTTTTGTTGATAGAGCTTTGTGAAGATAGGATTGGTTACCTTGCTAAGCTCTTCGCCTACAGCCTTGACGGCTTCTACATCGTCTGCTTTGTCTAGTTTCTCTTTCGCTTCCTTAGCGGCATTGGTAAGAGTTGTCTTTTCTTCATCGGAGAGTTTGTCGCCGGACTCGGAAACAGTCTTCTCTACGGCAAGGATGAGTTGCTCGGTAGTGTTCTTCATCTCTACAAGTTCTCTCTTCTTCTTGTCTTCTTCCGCATATTTCTCGGCTTCCTTGACGGCTTTGTCAATGTCGGCTTCGGAAAGGTTGCTGGATGCCGTTATGGTGATGTTCGCGCTCTTGTTCGTGCCCTTATCGACCGCGGTAACGGAAACGATGCCGTTGGCGTCTATATCAAACGTAACCTCTATTTGAGGTACTCCGCGCATCGCAGGAGGTATACCGGTGAGCTCGAATCTGCCAAGCGTCTTGTTGTCGGCAGCCATACTTCTTTCGCCTTGAAGCACATGCACGTCTACGGAAGTTTGGTTATCCGCCGCCGTTGAGAATATTTGAGACTTCCTTGTAGGAATAGTCGTATTCCTGTCTATCAGCTTGGTGAATACGCCGCCCATGGTCTCTATGCCGAGCGACAACGGCGTAACATCGAGGAGCAATACGTCTTTGACTTCGCCGGAGAGAACGCCGCCTTGAATTGCAGCGCCTATTGCTACGCATTCATCGGGGTTGATGCCCTTGTAGGGCTCTTTGCCGGTCACGTTCCTTACCGCGTCTACTACGGCAGGGATACGAGTCGAACCGCCTACCAGCACAACTTTGTCTATGTCGCTCATCTTGAGTTTTGCGTCCTCCATAGCCTTTCTCATAGGCTCCAGAGTGGCTTTAACGAGGTGCGCGGTCATATCGTCGAACTTAGCGCGAGTAAGGTCTAAATCGATGTGCAGAGGTCCGTTGGGTCCTACGGTGATGAACGGCAAGTTGATATTGACTTTCGTCATGCCGCTGAGCTCGATCTTTGCCTTTTCGGCAGCTTCCTTAATCCTTTGCATTGCCATCTTGTCGCCGGACAGGTCGATGCCTTCGTTCTTCTTGAATTCGGATACGATCCAATCCATGATGACCTTATCGAAATCGTCGCCACCGAGACGAGTGTTGCCGTTGGTTGCAAGGACTTCGAATACGCCGTCACCGAGCTCAAGGATGGAAACATCGAACGTTCCGCCGCCGAGGTCGTAGATAAGTATCTTTTGGTTCTTTTCGCCTTTGTCAAGTCCGTATGCAAGCGCAGCTGCCGTAGGCTCGTTGATGATACGCAATACGTCGAGTCCTGCGATCTTGCCTGCGTCCTTCGTCGCTTGACGTTGGCTGTCGGAGAAGTATGCGGGTACGGTGATAACGGCTTGGGTTACCTTTTGTCCGAGATACGCCTCCGCATCGTTTTTGAGTTTGGTAAGAATCATCGCGGAGATCTCTTGGGGAGTGTACTCCTTATCGTCGATTTTTACTTTGTAGTCAGTGCCCATTTCTCTCTTGATGGAGGAAACGGTTTTGTCGGGATTGACAACGGCTTGGCGTTTTGCAAGTTGCCCTACGAGACGCTCTCCGTTCTTGGCAAATCCGACTACGGACGGCGTCGTACGGCTACCTTCCGCATTAGCTATAACGGTTGCTTCGCCGCCTTCCATAACGGCTACGCACGAGTTGGTTGTTCCAAGGTCAATACCTATAATTTTGGACATTTTTCTATCTCCTTTTGCTTAGCTTTGTATTTATATTTGCACTTACGTGCCGACTGCGCATATGCGCTTTGTTGCGATTAACAGGCTACTTTGACCATCGCGTACCTGATTACTTTCCCGTTACGCGTGTAGCCTTTTTGCATAACTTCCACCACCTTGCCGGCGTTTTGGGCGTCTTCGACTTGCATGACTGCGTTGTGAAGGCTCGGATCGAATTCGGCACCCTGTGCGTCTATCTCTTTGACGCCGTATTTGCCGAATACGTCGAGAATCATCTTGCCGATGAGGTTGACGCCGACTTTGGTCGATTCGTCCGTTATCATCGAAAGAGCCCTGTCTACGCTATCGAGGATAGGGAGCATGGCTACTATCATTTCGTTGCCGCCGTCTTGCCTTGCGAGCTTAACGGATTCAGCGTTGCGTTTGCGGAAATTGTCGAATTCCGCTTGCAACCGCTGTAACATGTCTTTGTACTCGTCTGCTTTGGCGTTGGCTTCCGCCACGGGATCCGATACGACAGCCTCTTCTGTGGGCTGTCCCGCGGCGTTTTTCGCCTTGACGTCTGCGTTTGCCTCTGCGGATTCCTCTACGACGAGTTCCTCTTCTTCGAGCGGAGCTTCGTTTGCGCCGGAATTGCTGTCCGGCATTTCTTTTTTATTCGTCTTCGACATCGTTTTCTCCTTTTTTGTCTACTACGTTGCCTATCGTCTCTCCGATGTACGACAACACCGACATGACTTTGGCGTAATCCATACGCTCGGGTCCGATGACTCCGGCGTGTCCTATTTCGGTGCCGTTTACGGAGTATTTCGCGGTGATTATCGCGCATTTGTCCATGCCCGCGGTTTCGTCCTTGCCGATCTTAACGTTGAACTCTATGTCGTCGGACGCGTCTACGAGGGCGGCAACGGCGGACTTGTTGTCTATCACCGACAGGAAGTGCCTTGCGCTGTCTATGCTTGCCTCCGGATAATCGAGCATTTTGCTTTCGCCTTCCATGAACACATCGTCTTCGGAAGTGGCGCAATACGCTTTGAGTATGGCGACGACGTTGTCAAACAGCTCTCTGAACTCCGTAAGCTCTTTTTGGACAAGTACGTCGGAGTCGTGCAGGTCTCCGAGCCTCTTGCCGGCAAAGATCTTGTTGATGAGCAACGACGCGCTCGAGATAAACTCATCGTCTACGATGTTGTTGTTGAGCGTAATCACCTTATCCTTAATTATACCCGAGTCGGTTATGATTATGACGAGGGCGCTGTGCTTATCGAGTCCGACAAGCTTGATTTGCTTGATGAGAACCTTCTTGATGTTTTTGATGACTATCACGGACGTGTAGTTGGTTACGTCGCTGATGACCTTTGCGGTCGTCTTGACGATATCCTCTACCGCGTTGAATTTGGCAGAGAAGGACGCGTCTATGAGGTCGATATCCTTTTTGCGCAGCGGATGCTTGTCAACGTAGTGCTCGACATAGTACTTGTACGCTTTGGGCGTCGGGGTCCTACCGGCGGAAGTGTGCGGTTGGATAAGATATCCCATCTCTTCAAGCGCCGCAAGCTCGGAACGAATGGTCGCCGAACTTATGTCGGAGAAATATTTGGATTGTATTCCGCCGGAAGAAACCGGTTGAGCTTCCCGGATATATTCCTCCACCAACGCCTTTAAGATTTTGCTTTTCCTTTCCGATAGTCTTTCCATCTCACACCTTTTCGTTTAGCACTTGTCTGAGTTCATTGTTAGCACTCATCTATCTCGATTGCTAAACACATTATATGCGCAAGTATACCCTTTGTCAACGGTTTGAAGCAAATTCCGAAAAAAATTTTTCAAATTTTAAGGAAACGTTAAGCTAAGGCAAAAATTCGCGAGCTACCGCGCTCTCCAAGAGCAATTTATCGTCTCTTATTGCTATTCTGCCGTTGCCATGCACAAGCAGCGGAGCAAGCTTTTTGAGTTGAGCGGAGTATAACTTTTCAAAATCAATATTGTATGCGGAGTTGACGGCGTCTACGTCCAAGCCCTCGCTTAGCCTGAACGCAAGCATAATCGTTTCAAACAGAGCGGTTTGCTTGTCGACGATAAGCGTTTCGGCCGTACCGCGTCCGAAACGTTTGCCATCGATGTATTGTGCTAAATTACTCGGATTTTGGTATCTGAGGCTACCGATAAAGCCATGTGCCGAGCACCCTGCGCCGATATACTCTTGTCTTAACCAATATTTTAGGTTGTGCGCGCTTGCGTAGCCGTCGCGCGCGAAGTTGCTTATCTCGTATCTATGCAACCCGTAATCCGTCATGCGCGCGTACGCCTCTTCATACATGTCTACGGTCAGATCGTCGTCCGGCAAAACGAGGTTGCCGCTTCTTACGCTCGTCGCCATCGGAACGGTATCCGAAAGTTTGAGCATATACATAGATAAATGTTTGACGAGCGGAGCGATATTGTCAACGGCGCACACGACGTCTTCGACGGTTTGCCCGGGCAATCCGATGATTAAGTCTGCAGACACGTTGTCAAAGATTCCGGCAAGTTCGGCAAGCTTATTCAGCGCGACGGAGGATGTATGACGCCTGCCGATGACTCCGAGAAGTTTGTCGTTGAGCGTCTGCACGCCGAGGCTGATGCGGTTAATGCCCAGAGCGCGATACTCCTTAGGATAAGCGCATGAACACGGATTGGCTTCCATGGTAAATTCTTTGACGGAATTGCCGAAGCAATCGTATACGGTTTTGACGATTTTTTTCAACAAAAACGGAGGTAGCACACTCGGCGTGCCGCCTCCGATGTATACGGTATCTGCGTTTGTCGGATACAAAGATGATATTTCTTTGAGTTCCGACACGAGCGCATCGGTATATTTTACCATTGTTTCTGTATCTGAGGATACAGAATAGAAGTCGCAATAGGTACATTTGGCATCACAGAACGGTATATGTATATATATGCCCTTAGTCGTCATCGTCAAATTTGAGTATGGACATAAAGGCTTCGGAAGGAATTGCCACGCTACCGAATTGGCGCATACGCTTTTTGCCTTCTTTCTGCTTTTCCAAAAGTTTCTTTTTGCGCGTGATATCGCCTCCATAACATTTTGCAAGGACGTCCTTGCGCAAAGCTTTGACCGTTTCGCGCGCGATTATTTTGGAGCCGATTGCCGCTTGAATGGGAATTTCAAACATCTGACGAGGTATTACGTCTTTCAACCTTTCCGCGATTTTTCTGCCGCGCGCATAGGCTTTGTCCCTATGTACTATAAGCGATAATGCGTCGCACGGCTCGCCGTTGAGAAGAAAATCCAATTTGACGAGATCGTCCGCCTTGTAACCGTCAAGCTCGTATTCCAAGCTCGCATAACCTCTCGTCCGCGATTTAAGCGCGTCGAAAAAGTCATATATTATTTCGGCAAGCGGAATTTTGTAATCGATTTTTACTCTTGACGTATCCAGATAAGTGAGCGTGACGAATACGCCGCGTTTTTCCTGACACAAGTCCATTATTGAGCCGACGTACTCCGGCGGTGTGTATATGCTTGCGGACACGATGGGCTCTAAAATTTCATCTATTTCGGCAGGATTAGGGAGGTGCGACGGGTTATCTACGTCTATGGTTTCGCCGTTCAACTTTTTGACTTTGTAGCTGACGCTCGGCGCCGTCGTAACAAGATCGAGATCGAACTCGCGTTCCAATCTCTCTTCTATTACTTCCATGTGAAGTAATCCGAGGAAGCCCGCGCGGAAGCCGTAACCCAACGCGCCCGACGTTTCGGGCTCATAAAGCAATGCGGCGTCGTTCAGATTGAGCTTGTCCATTGCCTCGCGTAAATCGTTATATTTGGAGCCGTCTGCCGGGTAGATGCCTGCAAACACCATGGGCAGTACCTTTTTGTAGCCGTGTAGTGGTTCGGGAGCGCCGTTTTCCACATGTGTGATGGTGTCGCCTACGGCGGTATCTTTGACGTTTTTGATGCTCGCGGCAAGGTATCCGACGTCACCGGCGCGCAAAACGTCCACTTCTTGCATATTGGGCGTAAAAATGCCGACCTCGGTGCAGTCAAAAATTTTGCCGCTAGCCATCATCTTGATACGGTCTCCTGCTCTTACCTCTCCGTCTACGACGCGAATGTTGCAAATAGCTCCTTTGTAGTTATCGTACAGGCTGTCGAATATGAGAGCGCGCAACGGCGCTTCGGGATTACCGGACGGGCAAGGCAACTTCTCGATGACGGCGTCTACCACCTCTTGGATATTGATTCCCTCTTTTGCGCTGATAAGCGGCGCGTTCTCCGCGTCAAGACCGATAACTTCTTCTATTTCTTTTTTACACGCATCGGGATCGGCGGAAGCCAAATCTATTTTGTTGATTACGGGAATAATTTCGAGGTCGTTGTCTATTGCAAGATAGGCGTTGGTAAGCGTTTGCGCCTCCACGCCTTGCGTGGCGTCCACGATAAGTATCGCTCCCTCGCACGCGGCAAGAGAACGTGATACTTCGTACGTAAAGTCAACGTGCCCGGGAGTGTCTATCAAATTAAGCGTATACTCCTCTCCGTTGTACTTATATCGCATAGTTACCGGGGTAAGCTTGATGGTTATACCGCGCTCGCGCTCGATATCCATACTATCCAAAAGCTGTTCCTTCATGTCGCGGCGACTTACCGTATCCGTAAGCTCCATAATTCTATCGGCAAGTGTACTTTTGCCGTGATCTATGTGCGCTACTATGCAAAAATTCCTTATTTTGCTCTGTCTTTCGTCCATTTTTTTGGATTTATTTGTTTTTGCTATTGTAATCGTCAATGGCTGCGTGGATCGCTTCTTCTGCCAAAACCGAGCAGTGTATCTTTTGCGGAGGAAGTCCGCCAAGGTAGTCTACGACGTCGGCATTCCTGATTTGGAGTGCCTCTTCTATAGTTTTGCCCTTGACCATTTCAGTCGCGACGGACGCGGTAGCTATTGCCGCGGCGCAACCGAACGTCTTGAACTTCGCGTCGGTGATTACGCCGTTCTCGATTTTGAGATACATCTTCATAATATCGCCGCAAGCGGCGTTGCCGATTGTGCCTACACAGCTGGGGTTCTCCATATCGCCCGCGTTCTTCGGGTTGGAGAATACTTCTAATACTTTATCGTTATACATAAGAACCTGTTCCTTTTTCCATGTTAAATAGAGGTGATATCGAGCGGAGTTTCTCAACGGTGTTTTTGAGGACCTCAAACGTATAGTCCATGTCTTCCTGCGTCGTGTCTCTGCCCAAGCTGAAACGTATAGAGCTATGCGCAAGCTCCTCTTTGACTCCGAGCGCCAAAATGACGTGCGACGGCTCTAAGGATCCCGACGAGCACGCGGAACCGCTGCTGACGGCTATTCCCGCAAGATCGAGATTGATGAGGATGCTTTCGCCTTCTATATACGCAAAGCTTAAATTCGCGTTATTCGGAAGTCTGTGTTCCATACCGCCGTTCAGATACACGAACGGTATCTCTTCCAAAACGCGTTTGACGAATTTGTCGCGCAAATCCGCTATACGCTTATTATTTTCTTCTCTGTCCCTATCCGCAATTTCCAATGCCTTTGCCATGCCTACGATAAGAGGCGTATCGGTCGTGCCTGCGCGCGCGCGACGTTCTTGGTGACCGCCTGCGATAAGCCTATCCAATTTAACGCCGGAACGAACGTACAATACGCCGATTCCTTTGGGTCCGTGGAACTTATGCGCCGACATGGACAACATATCTATATTCATTGCCTCTACGTCGATTTTTTGAGAGTCCATGGCTTGCACGGCGTCGGTATGGAAGTAGATGCCTTCTTCATGAAGATACGCGCCGATTTCCGCAATAGGTTGTATCGCGCCCATCTCGTTATTTGCAAACATCACTGATACCAATATGGTATCGTCCCTAACAGCCTTTTTTAAGTCATCGAGGCTGATAAGTCCGTCTTGGTTTACGGGAAGATATGTTACCTCCACGCCTTCTTTCTGCACAAGGTAATCGAGAGTTTCCATTATTGCGGGATGCTCGATTGCTGTTGTGATTATATGTTTGGTTTTCGCACGTGAGGCGCGTACAACGCCCTTCAATGCCCAGTTGTCGGACTCGCTTCCGCCGGAAGTAAAGTAAATTTCATTGGTGCGTGCGTTGATTATCTTCGCGATCGTTTCGCGTGACGCATCGACGGCGCGCAACGCCTCTCTCCCGTACGAATGGAGTGAGCTCGGATTGCCGAACTTTTCGATAAAGTACGGCATCATTGCGTCAAGAGCGGTCTTATCAAGAGCCGTTGTCGCAGAATTATCCAAATAAACCTTTTTCATACTATCCTACTATAATATAAAGTCGTTTTCGTAGAGGGGGAATTTGGCGGTAAGCTCGCGAATACGCGCGCCGGTGCGCTCGACTGCCTCCTCTTTATTTTTGATTATGTCTGCTATGCACTCGCCTATGACGATCATGGCGTCTCCGTCCATGCCTCTGGTGGTAACAGCCGGGGTGCCTATGCGTAAGCCGTTGGGGTCAAACGGGCTTGCGTTATCGTTGGGAATGCTGTTTTTGTTCGCGGTGATGTTTGCTTCGTCCAAGAGCTTTTCGAGCGTCTTGCCTCCGACGCCGGTACCGCGCAAGTCTATGAGCATTAAATGGTTATCCGTACCGCCGGAGAACAACTTGATACCGTTTGCCATCAGCGTATCGGCAAGAGTCTTTGCGTTGGAGACTATCTTGCGTTGGTATTCCTTGAATTCGGGAGAAAGCGCTTCTTTGAAAGCAACCGCTTTACCCGCAATAATGTGCATTAAGGGTCCGCCTTGGGTGCCGGGGAATACCGCCTTGTCCACGCGCTTGGCTATATCCGGATCGTTTGTAAGTATCATACCGCCGCGAGGTCCGCGCAAGGTTTTGTGCGTTGTCGTGGTAACTATGTGCGCATACGGCACGGGGCTCATATGTAACCCGGCTGCGACAAGTCCCGCAATATGCGCCATATCAACCATCAGGTATGCCCCTACTTTGTCCGCGATTTCGCGGAAACGTTTGAAATCTATTGCGCGCGGATAGGCGCTTGCGCCGGCAACGATAAGTTTTACGTTGTTCTCACGCGCTTTGCGCTCTACCTCTTCGTAATCGATGAAACCGTTTTCGTCCACGCCGTACGACACGATACGGTACGTTTTGCCGCTGAAATTGACGGGACTGCCGTGCGTTAGGTGTCCGCCTGCGCCGAGGTCCATACCGAGGATGACGTCGCCGTCGTTGATAAGAGCCTTGTATGCCTGCATGTTGGCGCTGCTGCCGGAATGAGGTTGGACGTTTGCGTACGCCGCGCCGAACAGCTCCTTTGCCCTTTCGCGTGCCAAATCTTCTATCACGTCTACGTTTACGCATCCGCCGTAGTACCTCTTGCCCGGATAGCCTTCGGCATATTTATTGGTAAGATGGGTTCCCACAACCGTCATTACGGGTAACGAAACAAAGTTTTCGCTGGCTATCAGCTCTACGTTGTCACGTTGGCGGTTAAGCTCTTTGATAAGAGCTTCCGCCAAAACCGGATCGCTGTTTTTGAGTGGTGTCAGATCAATCATTTTACGCCTCTACATATTTTGCCAAGACGGCTCTCAATTGGTCTTCGGATTTGACTCCGACATACTTTTCGACAAGCTCGCCTTTCTTGAAAAACAGCAGTGTGGGTATACTGACTATTCCGTAACGAGCGGTAAGTTCCTCGTTTTCGTCGACGTTGACTTTGGCTACGACATACTTGCCGTTTGCCTCTTCCGCAAGCTTTTCAACCGTAGGCATAAGCATTCTGCACGGACCGCACCAAGTAGCCCAAAAGTCAGCCATAACGACGCGTTCATCGGCAATTAAAGAATCAAATTCGGCAATACCGTTAATAATTTTTTCCATGGTTACCTCCAACTTACTTCTATATTATTGACTACGTTGTTAAAGTCAAACGATTATACGTTTTCTCCGTCAATCTTGATAGACAATTCTCTGAGCTGTTTGGGTTCGACTTCCGAAGGAGCGTCTTCCATTAAGCCGACTGCGGATTGGTTCTTGGGGAATGCGATAACGTCTTTGATGTTATCCGTGCCCGTCAAAAGCATTACGAGCCTATCGAGCCCGAATGCCAAACCGCCGTGCGGAGGGACTCCGTAACGGAAAGCCTCCACAAAGAAACCGAATCTCTCGTTGATGTCTTTGTCGCTCAGCCCTATCTTCTCGAACATCTTCTTTTGGACGTCACGCGAATGGATTCTTATGGAACCACCGCCGGCTTCCTGTCCGTTGATGACAAGATCGTATGCTTTGGCTCTGACTTTGAGCGGATTCTTATCGATATACTTCAAGTCTTCCGTCATCGGGCTGGTGAAGGGATGGTGCATGGCTACCAAGCGGTGCTCCTCTTCGTCATACTCATATAGCGGAAACTCGGTTACCCAGAGGATGTCGTATACGGATTCGTCTATTAGTCCGTGCTTTTTGGCTATCGCAAGTCTCAGCGCGCCGAGGGCGTCGTATACGGTCTTGTCCTTGTCGGCTACAAAGAACAATATGTCTCCCGTTTCTCCGCCGAGAGCTTCGATGAGCGCGTTGAATTTATCGGCGGTAAAGAACTTTTGGATGGGAGAACTTATTCCTTCCGGCTTGATGGCAATGTATGCAAGACCTTTCGCGCCGTATTCGCGCACGACGTCTTGGTAAGAATCGATCTCTTTACGCGTAATGTGAGCCAAACCCTTGGCGTTTATGGCTCTTACGCTGTATCCGCGCTTGGTAGCGTTCTCGAATACCGTAAAGTCGGATCCTTTCACAAGTTTTGTAACGTCGTTGAGTTCCAGTCCGAAGCGCGTGTCGGGTTTATCCGATCCGTAACGGTTCATGGCGTCTTTCCACTTCATTTGTCTGAAATGACGCGGCAGCTTGATGCCCTTGATCTCTTTGAATATCTCGCGAATAAGACCCTCTGCCATATACATGACGTCGGTGATTTTGTCCACATAACTCATTTCGATATCGATTTGAGTAAATTCCGGCTGTCTGTTTGCGCGCAAGTCCTCATCGCGGAAGCAACGCGCTATTTGATAGTAACGGTCGAACCCGGATATCATCAAAAGTTGCTTATAGATTTGCGGAGATTGCGGTAACGCGTAGAACGTCCCCGGATGGACTCTGCTCGGCACAAGGTAGTCGCGCGCGCCTTCCGGAGTGGACTTGCCGAGGAACGGAGTTTCTATATTCAAAAATCCGTGTTTTGACATGTAATTGTTGGTGACTTCCGTAATCTTGGCTCTTGTGATAAGGTAGCTTTGCAGAGTCGGACGACGCAAGTCAAGGTAACGATATTTGAGACGCAACGTTTCGCCTACGTTTGCAAGCTCCGATACCGCAAACGGCGTGGTATCCGCTTCCGATATTATACGGAGTTCGTCGACAATTACCTCGATTTCTCCGGTAGGCAACGCCTTGTTGACGTTACGCTCTCCGCGCGGTTGTACGGTACCGCTTATCGCTATAACGAATTCATTGCGGATTCGAGTAGATTTTTCGTACACGTCGGGATAATCCGATTGCACAAAACTAAGTTGCAAAATACCCGTCCTATCGCGCAGATCCACAAATTGTATGCTGCCGAGGTTGCGGTACTTGGCGACAAAACCCATAGCCGTTACGTGCTTGCCTATATCGGTAGCGCGGAACTCACCACACATTTTGGTTCTTTTCATGTTCGTAAGAAACTCTTCCATACTACTTCAACTCCTTTGCGAGATTGTTTATCTTGACACGGGTCGCTTCACCCGTTTGCATGTTCTTTAAGTTAACTTCACCGTCTTTGAGCTCATCGGATCCGACCACCGCTACATAGGCGTAACCGCGCTTGCCGGCATATTTCATTTGCGCTTTGAGGCTCCTGCCCAACAAATCCGTATCGGCGGATATGCCGTTTTTGCGTAGCTCGTTGACTATGACAAACGCCGCGTCCGCCTCGGCTTGCGAAAGAGGCGCAACGTACACAATCGGCACTTCGGGCTCCCCAACGCTCAAGTTTAGGCTCTCAAGCACCATGATTAAGCGTTCTATGCCCATGCCGAATCCGACTGCCGGCGTGTGCTTTCCGCCAACTTGCTCGACAAGACCGTTGTATCTGCCGCCTCCGCAAACGGTGCCTTGCGCGCCTATCGAAGTGGACACGAATTCAAATACCGTTTTGGTGTAATAATCGAGTCCTCTGACGATATTGGGGTTAACCTTGTACGGTATGCCCACAAGCGTCAAAAGGCGTTTGACTTCCTCGTGATGCGCCTTGCAATCCGGGCACAAATAATCCAATACGTGCGGAGCGCCGGCGGTTATCTCTTTGCAACGCTCTTCCTTGCAGTCAAGTATGCGCAAGGGATTCTTGTATAAACGCTCTCTGCACGTCGGGCAAAGCTTATCTTCGTAGCTTTTGAGGTAGTCGCAAAGCGCTTTGTTATACTCCTTGCGACAAGTGGGGCAACCTATGCTGTTGATGTTTAGTTCAAGCTCGGTTATGCCGAGTTTGTCAAACAGAGTTTTGGCTACGCTTATCGCCTCTACATCGGCGTAAGGAGAATCGCTACCGTAGAGCTCGATACCGAATTGGTGATGCTCTCTGAGTCTTCCCGCTTGCGGACGCTCGTAACGGAATACCGGCGTAATATAGTACATCTTGACGGGTTGGGGTAACTCCGACAATCCGTTCTCTACGTACGAACGCGCAACTCCCGCCGTGCCTTCCGGTTTGAGCGTAATGCTGCGACCGCCTTTGTCCTCGAACGTATACATCTCTTTGTTGACAATGTCGGTGGTGTCGCCCACGCCGCGCAAAAACAGCTCGGTATGCTCAAACGACGGGGTTCTGATCTCGTTAAGACCGTACTCGCCGGCAGTTTGACGGATAACGCCCTCGATGTAATGCCATTTGTAACTCTCAAACGGAGTTACGTCTTTTGTGCCTTTAGGTATATTTATCATTCTATCCTCTACAAAATATATTTTTTGAGATTCATGAGTTTTGCCGCGTTTGCCATATGCTCCGAAACGTAGTTTTTGTCGATTACGACTTCGATATCGTCGTGTCCGCCGCAAGCGTTGAAGCTGATGTCTTCAAGCAACGCTTCCATGACCGTGTGGAGTCTGCGCGCGCCGATATTCTCGCTGGTTTCGTTCTCCAAAAACGCTATTTTCGCAAGCTCGGCTATCGCTTCGTCGGTAAACTTCAACTTGACGTTGTCTACGCCGAGTAACGACGCGTATTGCATGATTATGGCGTTGTCCGGCTCACGCAAAATCTTGGTAAAGTCCTCCTCCGTAAGGCTTTGAAGCTCGACGATTACGGGGAATCTGCCCTGCAACTCGGGAATTAAGTCGTTCACCTTGGCAATATGGAACGCGCCCGCCGCAATAAACAAGATAAAGTCCGTACGGATATTGCCGTATTTGGTGTTGACGGTGCATCCCTCGACAATCGGGAGAATGTCGCGTTGCACGCCTTCACGCGAAACGTCCGGTCCGTTGACGTTGCCTTTGGACGCGATCTTGTCCATTTCGTCAATAAAGATTATGCCGTCTTGCTCGGCGCGTCTGATGCCCTCTGCGTTGATCGAGTCGTCGTCTATAAGCTTGGACGCCTCTTCTCTCGTAAGAAATTCGTAGGCTTCCTTGACGGTAATTTTGCGTTTTTTGGTCTGTTTGGGCATGAATCTGCCTAACATGTCTCCGATATTGATATCGTTACCGCCGATGCTGCCTATCTGTAAAGAAGGTTGCGCCACGGGAAGCTCCATCTCAATGGTGATGTTGTCGAGTTTGCCTTCGTTGAGTTCCTCCGTAAGCATGCGTCTGATTTCGTCGTCGGCAAGCTCGGGGTGGTTCTTCTTGCGCGCCGGGAATAAACCGTCTACAAGTTTTTTCTCGGCAACCGCTTTCGCCTTGGGCTCGCATTCGGCGATCTTCTCTTCTTTGACAAGCCTTATCGACACTTCGACAAGATCCCTAATCATCGACTCAACGTCCCTGCCGACATAGCCGACTTCGGTGAATTTGGTGGCTTCGACTTTGACAAACGGCGCTTTGACAAGCTTGGCAAGACGTCTTGCTATCTCTGTTTTGCCTACGCCCGTAGGTCCCTTCATGATAATATTTTTGGGAGTTATCTCGTCCCTGATCTCTTGGGGAAGCTGCGAACGACGATATCTGTTGCGCAAAGCTACGGCAACTGCCTTTTTGGCATCGTTTTGACCTATAATGTATCTATCAAGCTCCGATACTATTTGTTTGGGAGTAAGTTCCGGTACAGACATTTTGACCTCCTATACTGTTTCCACAGTGACGTGATGGTTGGTGAAGATGCAAAGATCTCCCGCTATCTTCATTGCCTTTTCCGCTATGGTCTTTGCGTCGAGATCGGTGTTCTCCAACAGCGCGCGCGCCGCGCTTAACGCGTAATTGCCGCCGCTACCTATGGCACAAACGCCACTCTCCGGCTCTATTACCTCTCCGGTGCCGGATACGATAAGTAAATTGTCCTTGTCCGCGGTTATCAGCATCGCCTCTAACTTGCGCGCTTTATCCGTACGCCAAAGCTCGGCAAGCTCGACAGCCGCTCGAGTCAGATTGCCGCTGAACTTTTGGAGCATTTCTTCAAATTTTTCGCTCAACGCGAATGCGTCGCTCACAGAGCCCGCAAATCCGACAATTACCTTGCCGTCATATATTCTTTTGACTTTGACGGCGTTACCTTTGAAAATAACGCTTTCGCCCATGGTTACCTGTCCGTCGCCTGCGACGGCGGTTACGCCGTTACGCTTGACGGCGCATATAGTCGTGCCTTTGAATTCCGGCATACTACACCTCCTGTATGTTTTTTAGATATGTTGAGAGATCCCTTAGCGATCTCTCGGCGTAAGCCGCTTTTTTATCGGATTTTTTGACGTTACCGCCAAGCTCCGGTAATAATGCAAAACTTACGTGCATCGGTTGAAAGTTGGTTTTTGCGCCGGCTATGTACCTTTGCAGACTGCCGATGACGGTGGTTTCCGGCAACAGCAACTGCGCCTTTCCCTCCGTCCGCCGAGCCGTGTTGATGCCTGCAAGCATACCGCTCATAGCGCTTTCCATATAGCCCTCGACTCCGGTTATCTGTCCCGCAAAGTACACCGACGGGTTCGACCTTAACGCAAAGTGCTCGTCTAACACGGCAGGACTGTTTATGTACGTGTTGCGGTGCATGACGCCGTATCTGACAAACTCGGCGTTGCGTAACGCCGGTATCAAGGAGAATACCCTCTTTTGCTCGCCGAACGTAAGGTTGGTTTGGAACCCTACAAGGTTGACAAGCTTATCGTAATTGTCCTCTTTGCGGAGCTGCACAACTGCGTAAAAGCCGTTGCCTTGCTCGTCTCTGATGCCTACCGGGCGCAAAGGTCCGAAGCGCAACGCGTCGTAACCGCGCTTTGCCATAACCTCGACCGGCATGCAGCCCTCAAATATCTCCCTCTTCTCAAACGATTTGAGTATTACCGTGTCCGCCGTGACAAGCGCGTTGTAGAATACGTCGTACTCCTCTTTGGTCATGGGGCAATTGAGATAATCGTCAGTGCCCTTGTTGTACCTCGCAGACCAGAAAGAACGATCTTTATCCACGGAATCGAGCTCTATTATAGGCGCGACTGCGTCGTAAAAATAGAGTTTGTCGGCTCCGGTGTATTCCGTAATGCGTTTTGCCAGCGCGTCCGACGTCAGCGGTCCCGTTGCGACAATGGTGTCGTTACCGATATCCTCCGCCTCTTCTCTTATAAGCCTGAAACCTTTATAGGACGTTAAAACGGAAGAGATTTTTTGGGAAAACTCCTCTCTGTCTACCGCAAGAGCACCGCCTGCCGGGACTCTCGTACCCTCGGCGCACTCCAGTATGAGTGAACCGAACATGCGCATCTCTTCTTTGAGCAGTCCTTGCGACGTCGTTTTGTCTTCGCTCTTTAAGCTGTTGGAACAGACGAGTTCGGCAAGTCCGTCCGTCTTGTGTACCAAGGTGCGTTTGACGGGACGCATCTCGTACATATCGACTTCGTATCCCCTTTTGAGTAGCTGATACGCGGCTTCGGAGCCTGCCAAACCTCCGCCTATAACGGTTATCTTCATTCTTTGTTTTCCTTGGGAATAACGACGGTATTGCACGCTCTATCCGTGCAAACGTACTTCTTGACGTCGTCTTCCTCAACTATTTTCATGGTTTTGCCGCATTTGGGGCAAAGTATCGGCGCCGGAATATCCCAAGACATGAACTTGCAAGCGGGATAATTGGAGCAACCGTAGAATACCCTACCGGCTTTGCTGTAACGCTTGCTGATATCGCCGCCGCATATGGGGCATTTGCCTACCGATTCTACTATGTTCTTGACGTTTTTGCACTCGGGATAGTTGGGACACGCAAGGAATTTGCCGTAACGTCCCTCTTTGACTACCATGTGCGCTCCGCACTTCTCGCATATTACGTCGCTGACTTCCTCCGGTAGCGGAGAACGCTTTTTGCCGTTATAGTTGGCTTCTTTGAGTTCTTTTTCAAAGGACGGATAGAAATCCTCTATTATCTTTTGCCACTCCGCGCCACGCTCTACAAGGTCAAGCTTGTCTTCCATACTCGCGGTAAAGTGAATATCGACGATATTCTTGAACCATTCTTCCATGAACTCGGTTACGGTTTCTCCGAGAGGCGTCGGCTTGAACAGCTTTTGCTCCTTGGTAACGTACTCCCTCTTGGTAAGCACTGATATGACGGTAGCGTACGTTGACGGACGTCCGATACCGTTTTCTTCCATAGCTTTTATTAGGGTGGCTTCGGAATACCTCGGTTGGGGCTTGGTGAACTTTTGCTCCGTCTTTATGTTCTTCAGGTTGAGCTTTTCGCCCTCGTTGAGGTTAGGAAGCGTTGATTCGGAAGAATCGTCATCGTCGGCGGTATTCTTTTCCGTTTCGTAAACGGCGGTGTAGCCCTTGAAAACAAGCGACTTACCGCTGACTTTGAAGCCGTAATCCTCGTTTTTGCTCGTGCGCGCGCTTATGCGCACGGTCATGGTGTTATACGTTGCGTCGGTCATTTGACTTGCAAGGTATCTGTAATATATGAGCTTATAAAGTCTGTATTGGTTGCGCGGCAGTTTGTCCTCCAAACTCTCCGGGGTTCTGTCGAGCGAAACGGGACGTATAGCCTCGTGCGCGTCTTGGACGTTCTGCCCTTTGGACGTGTAGACATTGGGTTTGACGGGCGCGTATGCTTCGCCGAATCTATCCTTGATATACGATATGGTCGCCGCTTGCATATCGGAAGAAATCCTTACGGAGTCCGTTCTGATATACGTTACAAGCGCGGTGTGCCCTTCGCCCGGGAGTTCTACGCCCTCGTAAAGTTGCTGGGCGATTAACATGATTTGCGGTGCGGTAAGTCCGAGTTTTTGGGATCCGTCCTGTTGCAACGTGCTGGTCGTAAACGGCGCGGCAGGTTTGGAACGCGATACTCCCTTTTTGACTTTGTCAACGCTCCAATCGGCGGTTTCCAGCTTGGAGACCACTTCCTTGACGGCGGATTCGTTATCCAATTTGAGTTTTGTGCCGTTGACGTCTTGCAAAGATCCCTTGATTACCGGGGACTTGGTGCCGGGTTTTATGAGCTCCGCGCACACGTTCCAGTACTCTTGCGGTACGAAAGCGTTGATTTCACGCTCTCTATCGACTATCATTTTCAATGCGGCGGATTGCACTCTGCCACCGGAAAGTCCGCTCTTGATCTTGCGCGACAGTATCGGGCTTACTTTGTAACCGACCAATCTATCCAGCACCCTGCGCGCTTGCTGTGCGTCAACGAGATTCATATTTATCTCGCGAGGCTGTTGTATAGCCTTTTGCACCGCTTTTGCGGTAATTTCATTAAACTCGATACGGTTCTTTTGACCGTTGAGATCGAGATTGTTGGCAAGATGCCAGCTTATTGCTTCGCCTTCTCTATCCGGGTCCGTCGCAAGATAGGTAAACTCGCTGTCTTTAACCTCTTTTTTCATGCGTTTGAGCAAATCTTTCTTTTTTGCGTCGGTTATGACGTATTCCGGCTTGAATCTGTTGTCTATATCTATTCCGAGCGTTTTTTGCGGAAGATCGCAAACGTGCCCGCCGGACGCCATAACCTTATAATCGCGTCCGAGATATTTTTGAATTGTCTTTGCCTTGGAAGGCGACTCGACTATTACTAATTTCATTTTACACTCCGTAGTAATTATTATCTAATTGTTTGATGAGCCCGACTAATTGCATTCTGACAAGTAATGCGCTTAAATCGCTTACTCCGAGTCCCGTCAGCTCTACGAGCTCGTCGAAGTGCATCTCGCTGTAACCGAGAGCGTCAACAAGCTTTTCCTCCATAAAATCAAGTTGCATTGCGGAAGCGCGTCGCTCGGGTTGGGCGTTGATGCCGAGAGCTTCCACGATATCGTCCGGGGACAACACAATGGCTCCCTGACAAGTTTTGAGCAACCTGTTACCGCCGGCTCCGCGCGGAGAATTGAGCGCGGAAGGTATTATAAACAAGTCCCTACCCTGCCTTATGGCATAGTCTGCCGTGATGAGAGATCCGCTCTTGTTGCCTGCCTCCGTTACGAGCACGCCTTGCGACAATCCGCTTATTATACGATTGCGCTCGGGGAAGTTGTACGAAAGCGCCGGCGTTCCCGGTAAATATTCCGTAACGACAAGCCCTTTCTTGCATATATCCCTATATAAAGCGTCGTTATCTTGCGGAAAAACTTTGTCTATGCCGGTGCCGAGCACGGCTATCGTTTTGCCGCTGTTGTCCATGGTAGTTTTGTGCGCCACAGAATCTACGCCGCGCGCCATACCGCTGACAATCGTCAGCTTGCACTTGGCAAGAACTTCCACAAACTTAGTAGTGTAATCTCTGCCGTACCGCGAAGGATCTCGAGTGCCGACTACGCCCAAACACCTTGTTTTGAGCAAACCTATATCGCCTTTGTAGTAGAGTACGGCGGGAGGTACGTCGATATTCCTGAGCGTATCCGGATACTCAGCGCTCCACTCCGTGATAACGCCGTATCCCTTACTCTCCAAATCCGCAATAAGATCGTTTGCAGGTTTGAAATCCACCTCATCGGGCGTTCTGTCCGGCAACTTATGCGATAACCTCGACGCAAAGCGTTTAGGCGCACGAACAAACTCGTCTATGCCTACCTCGCGTTCGATATCGTTTATCCTCGCCGAAGACAGCCCTAACGTAAGTTGCAACCATACTACATTGCGCGTGCGCTCATCAATCTTCATCGCCGATTTCCTTAGTCTTGAATTGTACCGCTTCCGCGATATCGTTTGCGGATATGCTTTCTCTACCCGCTAAGTCTGCAATGGTCCTTGCCACCTTCAATATACGCGTTACGCTTCTTGCGCTGAGACTTTTTGCCTTAAACGCGAGTTTAAGCAGCTCTTCCGCCTCTCCGCAGAGCTTGCAATAAGTATCGATTAGCGCATTGTTCATCTCCGCGTTATTATGTATTCCCATACCCTTGAATCGGATACGTTGGATTTCTCTTGCTTTTTCGACGCGCGCTTTGACGGTTGCGCTGTCCTCTTCCTCGGACTTGGCTCTGAGTTCGTCATACTCCACGCCGCCTACGGATACGTACAAATCGATTCTGTCAAGCAGCGGTCCGGATATTCTGCCGGCGTATCTTTTGCGTTCGAGAGGAGTACATGTGCAAGGTTTATTCGGGTCGCGAGAACCGTAGTTGCCGCAAGGACACGGGTTCATACTCGCCACAAGCATAAAGCGCGCGGGATATTCTATTGAACGCGCTACGCGCGCGACGGTTACGACGCCGTCTTCTATCGGCTGGCGCAACGTCTCCAACGTCTTCTTGTTGTACTCCGGCATTTCGTCAAGGAACAGCACGCCGTTATGCGCAAGGCTGACTTCGCCGCACATACTCTTGTTTCCACCGCCGACGAGGCTGAACAAGCTTGCGGTATGATGAGGAGAACGGAAGGGACGTGACGTTACCATGCCCTCTTCGCTGTCCAAAACGCCGGCAACACTGTGGATTTTGGTCGTTTCGATCGCCTCTTCAAATGTCATGTCCGGCATTATTGTCGGAACACATTTGGCAAGAAGTGTTTTGCCGGCCCCGGCAGGTCCGCATATAAGTATGTTGTGACCGCCGGCAACGGCTATTTCCAACGCTCTTTTGGCAAGTTTTTGACCTTTTACGAATTTCAGATCGACTCCGTACTTGTTCTTCGCGCTGACGGAATGGTACTCCGTAAGGGGCACCGGTTCCAACTCTTTGAGTCCGCCCAAAAACGCGCACGCTTCGCCGAGGGATTTGACGGCGTAGACCTTGGCTCCCATAATATAGCTGGCTTCGGTGGCGTTTTCTGCCGGGATAATGAAGTTTTTGTAGCCGTTTTGTAACGCGGATATGAGAATCGGCAATACTCCGTTTACCTTCCTGACGCTACCGTCGAGCGAAAGTTCACCGAGTATAACGTAATCTCCGAGCTTGTCGGCATTGATTTGATCCGTGCCTGCCAAAAAGCCGAGAGCTATCGGAAGATCAAAACACGAGCCCTCTTTTTTGACGTCCGCCGGCGCCATATTGACGGTTGTACGCTTGGGAGTAAACTCGAAATACGAGTTTTTGACAGCCGAGCGAACGCGGTTGCGAGCCTCTTTGACAGAGCTTGAAGGCAGTCCGACGATATCGAAAGAAGCGACCCCTTTTTGGGTGTCCACTTCTATATCAACGGGGTATCCGTTTAAGCCGTCAAGAGCGTAACTTTTCACAATGGCAAGCATAACCTATCTCCCATTTAGCAAACGAGAGCCCTTGTGGGGCTCCGTCCGCCGATTTTTATTCGTCTTCGGAGTCGTCCGATTCCGAATTCTTACGAGCCTGTCTCTTTAACTTTCTCTCCGCGTTGACTTCTTTTATAGCCTCCCCGGTCGCAGTGAAGAATGCGCTCGTTTTGTCTGCGCCGAGTTTTAGTTTGGCGCCTATCTTGCGTGCCGTATACTCAACGTACTTGAAATACGGAATGTTGATTACGGTGTGCTCTACCGCTTTGCGGTTAATCATCACGTCGTAAGCTACGATTATGAAGTAGATGACGGCAAGCAACGCAAACGATCCGAATACATACATTACGGCAGTCGTATCGTTGGAAACCTGTACTACTCCGTCCGTGGTATAACCTGCGACGAGATATACGTACGAAGCGTTGACGAATGCGAGAGCCGCGTATGCGGTAAACGCTACGTACAGTCTGGTCTCTTTGAGCAATACCGCGACGATGAACATAAGCGGTAACGCGATGTAGAGCGAATTGTGATCCATATTGTTGCCGAACGTCCAGAACGCTATTACGCATATCGCGGCGATGAGCGTAAGGTCTATTCTGTTGCGCGAACGATAGTAGGCATATCCGAGAACGCCGACTATAAACGCAATATAAATTACTGTGACGATTATGGATTGTACGGTTACGGTCTTGAAGTTATTGCCGAGCATTGCTTGGAAGTTGAACGCGTTGGCGGTATAGACTTGACCGTGTTTGAGCGTATCGACGTACTTTGTGACGCAAGCGAAGAAATCACCGCCGGCGACTTCATTGTAAACGAACGGCAACGAGATAAGGTAGAATACGATTATGGAGCCGACTATAACGCAAGCAGGCGCTATAAGGCGTTTGTACTCTTTGTCTTTGATGGCTTTGTAAATCACGTAACCGGTGTACATGAGTATTGCCGGGCAAACGTAAATTGCGGAAACGGTGGTCATGCAGGCGCCGAAGTACGCGATAGCCATGCCGAGGTAACTCTTACGTTCGAGCAAGAACCAGAACGCGAGGACGATAAGGAACATCGTCACGCTCTCGAACGAGCCCCATGCCGACGACATGGAGAATACCATGGGCAATACGGAATAGAATCCGGCAAAAATCGTCGCCGCAACGTTGCCTTGCTTTTTGGCGATTATCTTGTAGATAAACGCAACGGTAGCTAAATCCGCGGCTATGTTGATGAGCTTGATGATGCACACGACGGAAAGCGCGGTTGCGGACTCCGAAAGTCCGGCAGCTCCGAGCCCCCTGCCGATAGCTCCGGCAAGAGCCAACAAATACATAGTTACCGGCATGAGCGTGGTGTATCCGTCTACGTATTGATACAGATATGTCGTGCCGTGTTTGGCGACGAACAACGCCATATTTGCATTTTGTTCGAGATCATAGCCGAAATACGTGGATGATATGTCTGCGCTCCCCGCGATAATCGTCTGTATGAGAGTTATAAGCAACCTCAACAGACCTGCTACGAGAAGCACTATGAGCATGCCGAGCCACTTGGAAGATACGAGCTTGTTGTAGAATCCGTTATTCGTCTCGACGCCTTCGAAAGCGATATCCCTCGAACGGAGAACGTAGAATACGTATGCAAGGAGCAACGTGCCTACTCCGCCGAGAACGACGTAAACGACGTTGAGCACGGTGGCTTGACCGTAAACGGCACTCTTGAGTTCATACATGCCGTATGCGGCTGCGCTTTCGGTGGCCTCGGACTCCTGCACTCTTTCGAGCGTGGCGTTTTTGAGGTAAACTATCGCGCTTGCGGGATAGTTTTCCAAGCCGACAAAGAAAGCGAAGTTGTATTCCTTGGTGCTATCGGTATGGAAATAGAATGTCGCCGTCTTGTACGAAGTGGTTGTGGAACGGGCTTCCGTCTTCTTTTCGTCCGCGATGTTAAAGTCCTTGTTCTCCAAGAATCCGGCGTAAAGACCTACCCAAGTGGTGTACTCGTCCGTATCGGAATACTCGCCTATCGACTCCACTTTGTACGAATAAGTGACTTTGTAGTAGGAATCGGGTCTCAAATAAACCTTTTGGCTGGCTACGGCGTATCCCGCGCTTTGGGTATTTATTTTTAAGCCGCTTGAATTCGTGCTGAATACCGAGGATACGGTTTGCCCATTACCTGCGGATAAATTCCAATCCGTTTTGACATCCGACTCGCCGGTATAGACGAAATCTGACGTATCGGAGGAAAATTTGAGGATCTGCTCGTTATAGTTCTTGGTTGCGGTCGTAGTGCACCCTACGAATACCAGCGCGACCAGCATGAGAACGACAACGCATAAAATCAGTCTCTTCTTCATGATTGCTCCTAAAATGAATGTTTCCCTTAAAAAGTGAGGTACGGTGCGACCGCGCATGTGCGCGGTCGCATACTATCTTGTTATCGTTATCTGGAAGCTTGCTTTACCTTTGCAGCTTTGCCGGTGCGTCCCCTGAGATAATAGAGCTTCGCCCTTCTTACCTTGCCCTTGCGAGTTACTTCTACGTGGTCGATCTTGGGAGAATGAACGGGGAACGTTCTTTCAACGCCGATGCCGTAGCTGATACGACGAACGGTAAAAGTCTCACGGATGCCGCCGTTCTTGCGCGCGATAACTACGCCTTCAAACGCCTGCAATCTTTCGCGAGTGCCTTCAACAACCTTGACGTATACCTTGACGGTATCGCCGATGCCGAACTCGGGGATGTCGGTTCTCAAACCTTCTTGTTCGATAATGTCGATAATGTTCATGTGACTTACCTCCTGCTTTACACAATAACGTACGTACGAGCTTGGGATTTTTTCTCGCATAGGTCCGTTACAAAGTCTTAATTATCATATCAAATACGAAAAAAGTACGCAAGTGATTTTGCATACTTCCTTATAAAATTATAAATATATAATATAAATCCGCGCGTCTAATACCAGTAACCGTAGAACGCGTCCTCGATATGCTCGATTTTTCCGTCCCGAAGAACCACTATATCGAACCTTACGTCGTAATCGTCATACCCGTGTTCGGCTATGTAAAGCTCCGTCGCCTTGATGATTTTGCCGACTTTCGACCGAGTAACGCTCTCTATCGGATCGCCGTAATCGCCGGTTGAACGGTACTTGACTTCGACGATGACAAGGGTTTTGGCGTATGTCGCGACTATGTCGAGTTCGCCTTTGCCGGGATAATTGACGTTGCGTTCGACAATCGTATACCCCTTTCCCTCTAAATATTTGCCCGCCTCGTATTCCGCAAGCAATCCTTCAGCCGAGTTAACCATATGCCTATTTGAAGAAATTTTTGATAAAAGTTTTGCGATGTATCGGGCACGGTCCGTACTTTTTGAGCATCTCTATGTGGTACCGGGAGCCGTAACCCTTGTGTTTTTCAAATCCGTATTCGGGATAAAGCTTCGCGTATTCGAGCATGAGTCTGTCACGCTCGACTTTGGCAAAAATCGACGCTGCTGCAATGCAATACGACAACGCGTCGCCGTGTATTATCGAACGCGACGGATACGGTAAATCCAACTTGACGGCGTCTATGAGTACGACGTCAGGCAAGGGAAACATGCTCTCTACCGCCTCGCGCATAGCGCGCTTGGTCGCGTTCAAAATATTTATTTCGTCTATGACGTCGGGTTCGATAAAAACCGTTTTGTGGCAAAAAACGCTCTCGCAAAGCTCTTCGTACAAGGCTTCACGCTTCTTTTCCGTAAGCTTTTTGCTGTCGTTGACGCCCTCGACGATACAACTTAAATCCGGGATGCATGCGCCGACGCATACAGGTCCCGCAAGCGGTCCCCTGCCGGCTTCGTCCACTCCGCAAATATACCGTGCGCCGCTCGCTGTAAGCTCGTTTTCTATCCGCAAAAGGTCAGTCGTTTGCATCCGCCCTCTCTAACGGCATTTTGCCGAGATATCCCTTGCGATAATCGGATATTATGACGCGCGCAATTCTCTCCGTGTCGAGTTCTCCGCCGCGCGCCACGATGCCGCGCTTTTTGCCTATCGTCTCAAACAGCTCGTTGATGTCGCCGTCTACGGAATCGAGTTTGTACCTCGCTTTGAGATCCTCCGGGCGATCCGCACGGAAAAATTCGAGGGCTTCGAGAGCAAGCTCCGTCACGTCTACGACTTCATCCTTTATGCTTCCGAGTAAGGCAAGTTTGAGCGCCTTCTTTTGATCCGAAAAGTCGGGATAAAGCACACCCGGGCTGTCTAAAAGATCTATGTACTTGTCTATGGAAACCCACTGCTTGCCGCGCGTTACGCCGGGCTTGTTGCCGGTAACGGTTTTTTTCTCTTTGACCAAGCTGTTGATGAGCGTCGATTTGCCGGAATTTGGTACGCCTATGACCATGGCGCGTATCGTTTTGTTGACGCCCTTGGCGCGATAACGCTCTATGGTATCTTCGTTGAGTTCCAAAAGATTTTTGATTATGACAGCCGAATCCGCTTTGGAAATACTATTGGAATAAATGCACTTGTTGCCCTGTATGCGGAATTTGTCAACCCACTTGATAAGCTCTTTTTGGGTTACCATATCAGCCTTATTGAGTACATAAAGTCGCGGTTTGGTGCCGATTACCTCTTCAAACGCCGGGTTGATGCAAGACTCGGGCGCACGCGCATCCAATACGTAGATTACCGAATCTACCACTTTGATTTCTTCCGCCATCATCCTTATGGCTTTGGTCATGTGCCCCGGGAACCAGTGTATGTGCATAATTACTCCTTTGCGTTTTCGGTTAAGTCGGGTCGCCGTTCGGAAGTTATTTCCAAACTCTTTTGGCGACGCCATTTGGCTATCTCCGCATGATTGCCCGAAAGCAATACTTCC
Source organism: Ruminococcus bicirculans (ex Wegman et al. 2014) (assembly GCA_963642145.1). Taxonomy (GTDB): domain Bacteria; phylum Bacillota; class Clostridia; order Christensenellales; family DTU072; genus Stercoripulliclostridium_A. The sequence goes on along the minus strand of CAVIFU010000002.1, from coordinate 4,250 downwards.
GGCACGGTAAGCCCCATAAATTCCTGCGGTCTGGTGTACTGCGGATACTCCAACGTGCCGTCGGAAAAACTCTCTTCTTCCGTAGACTGCTCGGATCCGAGTACGTCCGGTATGTACCTCGCCACGGTATTGATAACAACAAGTGACGCAAGGTCCCCGGATGTCAAAACATAGTCGCCTATGGAAAGTTCGCGGTCTATATCGAGTTCGATGACGCGTTCGTCTATCCCCTCGTAACTGCCGTTGACAAGCATTATGTGGTCAAGGGTCGAAAGCTCTTTGACGATACTTTGATTGAGAGTCGCGCCCTTGGGACTCAAATATATCCTGACCGCCTTGTGCTCGGGGTCTACCGCCGTAATGCAATCATGCAACGGTTGCGGAGTCATTACCATGCCGGCTCCGCCTCCGAATGGATAATCATCGCATTTTTTGTGCTTATTCAGAGAATAATCGCGTATATTGTGCACGTCAACGGAAAAAAGCTCCTTCTCAAGAGCTTTGCCGATAATGCTTTCGTTAAGCACGGAGTACATCTCCGGGAAAATTGTCAATACGCTAATCCTCATATACCGCAACCTTCGTAAGTTCCGCGCCGTCAAGCGCGATGTAACCTCGACCGAGATTGTGCTCGACTATTACGCCGACCTTGTTCGGGAACATAAAGTCGCGCTCGTCGTTCTCGCCACGCACGCAATAGACGTCTGCCGATCCGTATTGCAAAATATCACGCAATACGCCTGCGCGCTTGCCGTCGACAACGACGTCGAGTCCGATAAGATCATCGACATAATACGTGCCCTCGGGGAGTTTGGGGCGGTGGGCGTCGTCTACGTAGACTTCGCCTCTTATTCCGTCCGCCGTAGCCATGTCGTTGACGCCGCGCAACTTGAAGTAAGCGCAGCCGTTACCTACGGACACTCGCTCGACATCGTACTCCGCTCCGCCGATTACCACGCGGGTAACGGACTGTATCTCGCACGGATCCATGGAGTGGAGGACTTTGACGTCCCCTCTCACTCCGTGCGCTCTGACGGCTTTGCCTATTTTGAGCATTATCTTTCCTCGATGTATACGTCGTAACGCTTATCCGAGTTCTGCGCGAACGCCTTGACTATGGTGCGTATGGACTTGGCAAGTCTGCCGCCTTTGCCTATGAGGCGTGCGACTCTGTCTTTGTCTACGTATAACTTGATCTCGACGGTATCGCTGTCTTCAAGCATGACGATCTCGTAGCAGTCTTTATCTACTATCTGCCCTACGAGAAAATCTACAAAATCTCTGACGGACATGTGTTATTCACCTATCTTTTCGACTGCACCGGCTACCGCTACGTCTACAGCGTTGACTTCCTCGTGGGCGTCTGCCTTCTTAGCGTACTTGGCGGAACCTTCGATAACGCCGGCGTTTACGAGCAATCCGCGAACGGTGTCGGTGGGTTGTGCGCCTACGCTAATCCATTTCTTGGCAAGATCTGCGTCGATTTTGATGTCTGCCGGTTGGGTCTTGGGGTTGTAGTAGCCGATTTGCTCGATGTACTCGCCGTCTCTGGATTTGCGAGAATCGATAGCTACGATGCGATAGAAGGGATTCTTTTTTGCGCCCATTCTGTGTAGTCTGAGTTTTACTGCCATTGTTGTATCCTCCGATATATGGTTTTTTATTTGTTGTCGCGACTAAAACGGGAATTTGAATTTGCCGCGGCTGATTTGCTTCATCATTTGTTTGGTTTGCTCGAATTGGTTGAGGAGCCTGTTGACGTCCTGCACTTCCGTGCCCGATCCCTTGGCTATGCGCCTGCGACGCGAAGCGTTGAGAATCTGCGGATTTCGACGCTCCTTGGGAGTCATCGACAGGATTATCGCTTTGGTCTTTTCAATCTGCTTTTCGTCCACGTCGAGGTTGACGCCTTTGAGCTTACCGCTCATGCCCGGTATCATTTCCAGCATGTCACGCATGCTGCCCATCTTCTTCATGCTGCCGATTTGGTTGAGGTAGTCTTCGAGATCGAAAGAATTCTCTTTCATCTTCTTAGCCATCTTTTGGGCTTCCTCTTCCGTTATGGCGTTTTGCGCCTTCTCGATAAGCGTGAGCACGTCGCCCATGCCGAGTATTCGCGACGCCATTCTGTCCGGATAGAACGGCTCGATGTCCGTAAGTTTTTCGCCAACGCCGATATATTTGATGGGTTTGCCGCACATCGCTTTGATTGAAAGCGCCGCACCGCCACGAGTGTCGCCGTCAAGTTTGGTAAGTATTACGCCTGTGATGTCAAGCTCTGCGTTGAACGTTGTCGCGACATTGACGGAATCCTGACCGAGCATGCTGTCCACGACAAGCAAAATCTCGTCCGGGTGCACCTTGGCTTTGACGTCGCGGAGCTCTTGCATGAGCGCTTCGTCTATGTGCAATCTGCCGGCAGTATCGATTATGACTACGTCTATGCCCTGCTTGCGGGCGTACTCGACTCCGTCTGCAGCAATCTTGACCGGGCTTATCTGACCCTCGGTAAAGACTTCCGCGCCCGCCTTTTCGCCAACCACTTGCAACTGCTTGATAGCCGCGGGACGATAGACGTCGCCGGCTACGAGAAGAACCTTTTTGTTGTCCTTTTTGAGGACCGTCGCAAGTTTGCCGCACATCGTCGTTTTGCCCGCGCCTTGCAAGCCGCACATCATGTATACCGTGGGCGGTTTGTCCGCAACGGCAAGTTTGGAGTGCTTGCTGCCCATAAGCTCGGTAAGCTCGTCATTAACTATCTTGATGACCTGTTGTGAACTCTCCAAGCCTTTGAGAATATTTTCACCGAGAGCTTTCTCCGAAACTTTGTTGATAAATTGCTTGACAACCGCAAAGTTTACGTCCGCCTCGAGAAGAGCTATACGCACTTCACGCATAGCGTTCTTGATCTCCAGCTCCGTAAGCGCGCCTTTGTTTTTGAGCTTACTGAAAGCATGATTTATTTTTTCAGACAAACTTCCGAACAACGCCATTATATGTCCTTGACCTCATTAAGTATTGTTTGTAGTTTTTGGGCGGTTTCTGTATCTACAGATACCATTAGCGACTCTAATTCGGACTGCAACTTTTGGATTTTGCCGACCAGACCGAGTTTGGATTCATACTCTTTGAGTTTGAGCTCCGCGCGCTTGATAACGTCCATTACGGCTTGGCGCGATACGCCCTGCTCTTCCGCTATCTCCGAAAGAGATAGGTCATCGTCATAATACCTACTGAGCGTATCCGATTGGTACGCGGTAAGCAATCCGCCGTAATAATCGTTGAGCAAACCGATTTCCACATTTTTGAGCATACGTCACCTAAGAGTACTTACATTACTCGTAAACTATATCACAATAAAACACACCTGTCAAGTATTTTTACTTAACAGAAAAAAATACGCCGCGAGATATGCGCGTCCCGATGGGACGCGATTATATGCGCTGCCTGTCGGCAGCGGTGATATGCGCAACCTCACGGTTGCTGTGATATACATCGCCGTGCCGGCGACGGTAAAGGATTTTTTAATAGAATAGTGTGAAGTGTGAAGAGTAAAGTGTGGAGTTTTGGATAGTTGAGAGTTTATATAGTGTGGAGAGAGTGGTGCAAATAAGCAACGTTAAAATCGATATTTATACGGTACGTCGAGGAGGTCATAAAGGCTTACTTGGTAAATTATGGAAAGTTCTACGAGTTTTTCGTATTCCGGGCGAGAAACATCGTTCTCCCAATCGCTTATATTGGATTGATGAATTTTGAGCCTTTCCGCTACTTCTTTTTGCGTAAGTCCGCTTTGCTTACGCGCTTCTTTGAAATATTCTCCGTATAGCATACTTGAATTTTAGCAATAAATGTGTATTGCACATTGACAAATATGTGCAATACACATTTACTTTTACTTATATACTCTATTCAACTGTCTTGCAGCTTTAGAGCTTCTTATTTTGATGTCCCGATGAATTCTAAGCGCTACGACAACCTAATCACCAAAGCCGGGAGAACGCCGTAATGAGTGTAGCTAACGTTGCTGCTGTCGACGTCGCCGTCGAAAAGGACGCCGCGCGCGATATAGCTATAATAGCTGTAGGGCGACCGGAGCCACCAAAAGCACGCTCCGCCATAACTGCCGTTTGCGTATATCCCCTGTGACTTGGCGTAATCGCTACTCTTCTTTTGTCTTGCCGTGTCGCTTGTAAGATACGTTGTCTCCTCTTTGTAGGACAGTAAGAATATCTTGTCGTTTGTGTTTG
>CAVIFU010000001.1:0-135333 GCA_963642145.1 Ruminococcus bicirculans (ex Wegman et al. 2014) | reverse complement strand
CTCAATTCCAAATGAATTAATTAAATTTTTTGTCCAAACTTTTGGGTTCACATCAAAATTTTGATTTTAACAGCCTTGGAGTTTATATTGTGGGAGTAGGGTTATTTTTTATTGTTATTTGCGTGGTTTAGGCTTGCCTCGATAAAGCTTTTGAAAAGCGGATGGGCGACATCCGGTCTTGATTTGAATTCGGGATGGAATTGGCAACCGATATAAAAGGCATTCGGGGAATACTCAACGATTTCGACCAAGCGATTGTCCGGCGATGTGCCGGCAAGGGTTAAGCCGTTTGCGGTCAGGACTTCACGATAATCGTTATTGAATTCGTATCTGTGGCGATGACGTTCGCTGATATTGTTTACTCCGTATGCATCGTAAGTTTTGGTTCCGTTTGTGATCGTGCAAGGATAGGCACCCAAACGCATGGTACCGCCTTTGTTTTTAACGTTCCTTTGGTCGGGCATTAGGTCGATAACTTTATGTGCGCACTTATCATTGAACTCGCCGGAAGTTGCGTCGGTAAAACCGCAAACATTTCGCGCATACTCTATAACCATCATCTGCATGCCGAGACATATGCCAAAGCAAGGTACATTGTTTTCGCGCGCATAACGGCATGATTCTATCATCCCTTCCGTCGCTCTGACTCCGAATCCGCCCGGGATGATAATGCCGTCAACGTCACCTAAAATATCGCATACGGTTTCACGCGTGACGAACTCGCTATCTACCCATTTTATTTCCAAATTTGCGCCGAGGGCGTATCCGCCGGCTTTAAGCGCTTCAACAACCGAAAGATATGCGTCATGGAGGTTGACGTATTTACCGACAAGAGCAATTTTTACATTCAACTTTGCAGATTTAACTGCCTTGACGAATTGACGCCAATCTTTCAAATCGGTTTTGCCTTTTAGTTTAAGTTTGCGACATACGACTTTGTCCAAGCCGTTGTTGTGTAAGGCAATAGGGGTCTCATACAAGCAATCTAAAGTTATGTCGGACACTACGCAATCTGGTGAAACGTTGCAGAAGAGGGCAATTTTGCGGCGAATTTCGTTGCCGACGTCACCATCGGAACGTATGACAATTACATCGGGAGTAATGCCTATACCTTGGAGCTCTGCAACGCTATGTTGAGTCGGTTTTGATTTATATTCATCGGATCCCGTTATGTACGGCACTAAGCATACATGTATGAAGACGCAATTTTCTCTGCCAACTTCAAATGCAAATTGTCTGATGGCTTCTATGAAATGCCTCGATTCTATATCTCCGATGGTTCCGCCGATTTCGGTTATAACAACGTCGGCTCCGGTCGTTTCGGCGGTTTTGTAGATAAAATCTTTTGTTTCGTCCGTTACGTGCGGTATAATCTGTACCGTTTTACCTAAATATTCGCCACGGCGTTCCTTTTCAAGCACTTTATAAAACACTTTGCCTGATGTTAAGTTGGAATATTTGCTTAAACTGACGCCTGTAAACCTCTCATAATGGCCTAAATCAAGATCCGTTTCCGCACCATCGTCGGTTACGAATACTTCGCCGTGCTCCAATGGATTCATCGTGCCCGGGTCAATATTCATGTACGGGTCTAACTTTTGAACGGCGATTTTGTATCCGCGTTGTCTTAATAGTCTCCCAAGTGAAGCGGCTACAATGCCTTTGCCAAGACCCGATACCACGCCTCCGGTAACAAATACGTACTTTGTGTGTTCCATTTTTTACTCCTTTTTTGTGATTTAAGTCTTTATCGGGCTCAAAAAAAGAAAAAAGGGTGTTTTTTTTTAAGGAAACAACCTTAAAAAACACCCGAACGGACTCACATATTTACTTTTAACGTTCGACATAATATTATATTTTCGGTATGGCTGTCAAGTATTTTTTTGCAATATGCAAAATTTATTTTATCGTTTTTTCCAAGCGCAACCCGATAGCAATCGCGATTATCAGTTTGACTATGTCCGGTACTATGTACGGGACAACGCATAGCATCAGTGCGGAAGCGTACGTAATGCTTTGCCCGGCTTTGGCGGTATAGACGTTAACAAACCAAATCGTGCCGAAAGCGTAACAAGCGATAAGCCCGAGCAGTGAGCTCAAAAATATGACTAAGAACCGAGCTTTTCCTTGCGCCTTTATTGCTTTTGCGATTCCGGTAAAGAATGCCATCAAAACGAATCCGAATACATATCCGCCCGTTGCACCCATCAATGCGGGTATGCCGGCTTTGAAGCCTTGCAGTACGGGTACTCCGGCTATTCCTAAAAGAACGTAGATTACGACGGCAGGCACGGCGCGCTTCCAACCGAGCATAACCGCTATCAATGTAACGGCAAACGTTTGGAGCGTAAACGGAACTTCTCCGATAGGGAGCGAAATCCAAGAGCATACGCAAAGCAGAGCTACGCTTAACGCGATGTAGGCAATCTCTTTGGTGGCGATAACCGCAGTCTTTTTTGCCTTGACCTTATTCACATTACTTTTGTTTTCGGGTATCATTGTTGCGTTCGTTTGTTCGTCCATATGTTGTTGTGCCTGTATATATTTTGTTCGACTCATAATATCGACATGGATTATTTTAACACAAGACATCATTAAAAACAAATCTTATAGAACACTTGACAAAATTCATTAATCAATATAAACTTAGATAGGTGCGCGGATGTGGCGGAATAGGCAGACGCGTAAGATTCAGGATCTTATGATCGCAAGGTCGTGCAGGTTCAAGTCCTGTCATCCGCACCAGACAAAATGAAAACGAACCCGAGAAATACTCTTGAGTTCGTTTTATTTTACTCAACAGACTATTTCGGAGTCAAGAGCCTATAATGAAAGAACGTATTGTCAATGAAAACATAACGCTGATACCGTATTGCAGAAACGATGAAATATCGTTACCGTGGTATCTGAATGTGGACGTATGCAAACAAGTTGACAATAGAGATGAGCCATACGACTCGGAACTACTGCATCGAATGTATGATTATCTCTGCGCACACGGCGAATGTTACTACATCGAATACAAGGGAACGTTGGTAGGGGACGTTTCCCTCCGAGATAACGGAGAAATCGCAATAGTTGTTTGCAAAGAATATCAGAATCGGCATATCGGTAGACAATGCGTCCGAGAAATGATAAAGATTGCCGCCGAAAAAGGCATGAGTGCGGTTAAAGCCAATATATATTCTTTCAATGAGCAAAGCCGCCGCATGTTTGAGTCCGTAGGGTTTTCTCGCGTCGATCAAGAGTGGTATACGTTCACACTATAAGCCATAAATTTAGCGTGTTAACTCGTCAGAGGATGCGCGACTAAATTTTATGAAGTCGGTAACGAAAAAAACACCATAAAAATGTTGACAAGTCGATTCGAATCGAATATCATAAGAGTACAAAAATCTGTATGGATTTTTTCTGAGAAAGAAACTCATTTTTCGCCATACGCGTTAAGATACGTATGGCGATTTTTTATAAGGAGAAACCGTATATGACAAATGAAGTGCTTAGCAACATCAAGTTACGTAGAAGCGTCAGGGCTTTCAAACCGGACGCTGTGCCGCAGGAATTGTTGTCCGCCGTGCTTGAAGCGGGAACTTATGCGCCGACAGGCGGAGGACGTCAATCGCCGACAATAATCGCCGTTGCGACGGAGAATTATCGTCAAGAAATCGCGCGTTTGAACGCGTCTGTGATGGGAAGAGACGCGGATCCGTATTACGGAGCTCCCGTAGTTATTTTGGTTTTGGCAGACGGATCAGTGCCGACGTTTGTGGAGGATGGCAGTTGCGTTTTGGAGAACATGATGCTTGCGGCAACGTCGTTGGGACTCGGAAGCATATGGATACACCGCGAACGTGAAATGTTCGATAGCGCACAAGGCAAAGAGCTGTTGCGAGAATGGGGTCTGCCGGAAACATTGCGCGGAGTAGGCGCGGTAGCCCTCGGATATGCGTCGGGACCGATACCGGAAGCCAAAAAGCGTAAAGACGATTATATCAAGTATGTCTAATCTGTTGTCGCATGAAGAAAAAATTAACTATATCGAGCGAAGTTGCCTATCTACTGGCAATAGTATTACTATCTCTTGCCGTAGCAATTTTGACATCAACCGATTTCGGCGTATCAATGATAGTCGCTCCTGCCTATCTGTTGAGCTTAAAAGTGCAAGTTCTGAGCTTCGGACAGGCGGAATATGTCATACAGGCAGGGTTGTTTATTGTCCTGTGTATCGTGCTTAGGAAGTTTAAGTTTGTGTACTTATTTTCCTTTGTAACTTGCCTCGTCTACGGGCTTGTGTTGGATTTATGGCGGATGATACCGTTTTTCAACCCCGAGATAACCACTCCGGGCAGTATAGATTTATGGCTTAAAATAGTTATGTTTGTTATAGGCATGCTGTTGACGTCGTTTTCCGTTGCCTTGTTTTATAAGACATATTTGTATCCGCAAGTGTATGACTTTTTTGTCAAAGCCGTTTCTTTGAGATACGGAATTAAGTTACCCGTTCTAAAAACCATAGTTGATTTAGCTTGTTTGGTGGCAAGCTTGGTTATGACGTACTGTTTCTTCCGTAAAATAGAGGGAATAGGATGGGGAACATTGGTAATGGCAGCCCTAAACGGAACGATAATAGGATTGTTCTCTAAATTGCTCGATAAATTTTTTGACTTTCGACCTACGTTCAAAAAGTTCGCCGCACTGTTTGAGTTGGGCGACTCAAAAAAGTGAATCCGAAAAAAACAAGCCCGCAATTGAAGTGCACTTCAAATTGCGAGCTTGTTTTTGTTTGGTGAGAATTATTCTTTTTCAGAATCTGCAGATTCAGGTTCTTTGGCAGCTTCTTTGGCGCTGTCAGAAGCTCCCGTATTCGTTTCGGACGCGTCTTCTTTGGGCTCGTCGCTCTTCACTGAAGAATTTTCGGTGGGCTCGACAACCTCGGATTCAGGCGCGTTTTCATCGTTAACGTTGCCGGCTTCTGCCATTTTTGCTTCCTCCTTCTTGCCAAGATCGTTGGTATTCATCGATTTACGGTATACTACGTATTGGTTGTATAGGAATTCCGTTACTAAGTTAAGTACCATCGAAATGGCAAGAACAAGGTATTCGTTCCAACCTATATTTTTGAGAGCGTTACCGCCCCAAGTCGAGAGAGGCGTGAAAACGGCATAATAGATTGCTACTTTAAGCATGGCAATCGGCACGTTATTTGCGGACTTAAAAGTAAACTTGCGGTTAAAGGTAAAGTTCCAAATTACCGATAAGACAAGCGAAATCAGATATGCCGGCCAATAGAGCAGTTTTGCGACTTCATTCAATAACGTAAAAGACGCTATTTGAATTAAGCCGGCAGACGCCGAAAACAATACGAATTTTATTATCCTGATAATATTGTTTTTGCGTTTAAGTTTGATTTGTTCGGGCGTAAGTTCCGCCTTTTCTTCGGAAGGGTTGCTTTCCGGCTGTTGTATTTTTGTTTTCTTTTTCATATTCACCTCGATTTAATTATATTCCTAAATCTCACGCTTGTAAATAGCATATCGGAATTTCTTTACGTAAACGTAAAAATCCGTAATTCATTTGAGCACCGAGTAGTAAAATAGAATATTTACTATTGCAATCGCAACGAGTTTGTTATATAATAATTATGGGGATAAGGAGCAATATGAAAACCTTTAAGAAAGCAATAATACTCGCCGGGGGATTTGGAACGAGGCTGTTGCCCGTTACTAAAGCCGTGCCCAAAGAGATGTTGCCCGTACTAAACAGACCTGCCATAGATTTCACGATGGAGGAATGCTTGGATAGCGGTATTACGGATATTTGCATCGTAATTTCAAGAGGAAAAGAGGACATAATCAGATATTTTGGCGCCGTACCGGAGCTTGACGACGCTCTTACGCGTGCAAACAAGCGCGATTGGTTGCCGATCGTTAATAAATATCGCGGGAAAGCGAATGTGTATTTCGTCATTCAACCGGATATGCGAGGAACGGGAAAAGCAACAGAGCTTTGCAAGGAGTTTGTCGGCAACGACCCGGTTGCCATACTATTTCCGGACGATATTATTTACAGTCCGCAAAAACCCGTTACAAAACAGCTTATTGACGCGTACGAGACTACTTGCGCTTCCGCTATAGTCGGTGTTCAAAAAATGCAAAAAGAAGACGCCGTCATGTACGGAGTAATCGATCCGGCTGAATCAAAAGGACGTTATACGAGGGTGCGTGGATTTATTGAGAAACCGTCGTTAGACAATATGCCGTCCACGCTTACGAGTCTCGGAAGGTTTATCGTAACCCCGGACATATTTGAATATATCGGCAAAACCAAACCGGTATCTAACGGCGAAGTGTATTTGCCGTCGGCTATAGACCTTATGGCAAAAGTACAGAACGTCTATGCATATGAATTCGACGGCACTCGATATGATATAGGCAACACGTTCGGTTTTTTGCAGGCGAATATAGATTTTGCGTTGAGAGATGCGGAATTAAGAGAGAAGCTCAAGAGGTTTATAACTCAAAAATAACAACGTAGCGTCGGAGTTTAATATGGCTAACATCAGATACACAAGCGACGTAGAGAAAATATTAGACAAAGCAAGGGATTGTGCAAGCAGGTCCGGTGTGCCGCTCGCAACCGAGCATATACTTGTTGCGATGCTAATCGTTGAGGACACTTATGCTTTTGATATCTTAGAGAAGTTAAAAGTAGATAAAGATACCGTGTTCGGTATGGTTAGGAGCATGAATGCTTCTCATCAAAACAAACTTATGACGGAAGACCAAGTACGGCGCGCCATGAGTTATGCCGCCATGATTGCCGAACATTCCGGTTATAAATTGTATGACTCGCAACACTTATTGCTTGCTTTGACATGTAACAGAAGTTGCGGCGCATCGGCAATACTGCAAAAGTTTAATATCGGCTATAATGAGTTGAAACCCATCGTGGAGAGTATGACGGCAAACGGTATCGGCAAAAATAACGATGTGGAAGAAACTTTTGACGCCGATGATCTTGCTTCCCTTATAGGCAGAATTTTCGCAAACGGATTTGGAGAAAAAGATTCGGAGCTTCAGTTTAGCGTGGAAACAATTGCTATGCCGAACGATCGCGATGAGCGCAAATCGGGCGACTCTGTCCAAGATCTTAATCCGTTCGGATTCGATATGACGGAATACGCAAAAAACGGCAAGTTTGACCCGGTAATTGGCAGAAATGCAGAAATTGAGCAAATTATGCGCGTGCTTACTCGGCGCACGAAGAACAATCCGCTCATAATAGGAGAACCCGGCGTCGGGAAAACGGCAATAGTAGAGGGCTTGGCGCAAGCAATAGCAAGCGGGGATGTGCCCGATACGTTGAAAGGCAAAAGGATTTTTGCGTTGGATTTGGGCTCTTTGGTCGCAGGTACAAAGTTCCGCGGTGAATTCGAGGAGCGTTTCAAGAGGATGTTGAAAGAGCTTGATGACGGCTCTACAATAATTTTCATTGATGAAATGCACATGATTTTGTCCGTAGGCGACAGCGATGGAGGCGCAACGGTTGCCAATCTTTTGAAACCATTGCTTGCGCGCGGAGATATCCCGACGATCGGCGCAACGACGTTTGACGAATATCGCAAGTATATCGAAAAGGATGCCGCGCTCGAACGAAGATTTAAGCCTATCTTTGTGGATCCGCCATCGCCTGAAGACGCCGTTGAAATACTGCGCGGATTAAGAAGCAAATACCAAGATTATCATAACGTAATAATTACGGATGAAGCGTTGATTTCCGCGGTAAAGCTCTCCGATAGATATATCGCCGATAGGTTTTTGCCGGATAAAGCGATAGATCTGATAGATGAAGCGGCAAGCAAATTGAGAGTAGCGTCACTCGTTACGCCGCCCGAGATCCTCGAATTGGAAAAGACTAGGGATATTCTCAACGAAAGTCTACTGCAAGCAACCAAATCCGAAGATTTCGTCAAAGCCAATACGCTGAAAGCGGAAAGAGAATCCATAAATAAATCTCTTAGAGAAAAACGTGCCGAATGGGGAAAGGGTTTGATAGGCGATAAGCTCATTGTGGGCGAGCGTGAAATAGCGGAAATCGTATCGGAATGGACGCATATACCCGTTTCGGGGTTAGATAGAGAAGAGTCGGAACGTCTGATCAACCTTGAAGCGGATCTTAAAAAGCGCGTCATAGGGCAAGACGAGGCTGTGAGCAGCGTAGCGCGCGCCGTTAAACGTGCTCGCGCAGGGCTGAAAGACGCAAACAAACCGATAGGAACATTTTTGTTCTTAGGTCCGACGGGCGTCGGGAAAACGGAGCTTGCAAAAGCTCTTGCCCAAAGCTTGTTCGGCGATGAAAACATGATTATCCGCTTGGATATGAGCGAGTATATGGAGAAAATCAACGTCTCCCGTTTGGTCGGCGCGGCTCCCGGGTATGTCGGATACGACGAAGGCGGTCAGTTGACGGAGAAGGTAAGACGAAAACCTTATTCGGTGGTGCTGTTTGATGAAATAGAGAAAGCGCATCCCGATGTGTTCAATATTTTGTTGCAAGTTCTGGACGACGGCGTATTGACCGATTCGCACGGCAGAACGGTGTCATTCAAGAACACTATAATTATAATGACGTCCAACCTCGGGGCAAGGGAAATCGCCGATACCAAAAGGGTCGGATTCGGTGTAGACTTAAAAGGCTACAACGACTATGAAGCGCTTAAAAACAGGCAAATGGAGTTGTTAAAGAAGAATGTCAGCCCGGAATTCATTAACAGAATAGACGATATAGTTATTTTTAGAAAACTTGACGTTGAAGTTCTTGACAAAATAGCTCGTATAATGATAGAACAAATTACGAAGATATTGGCGGAAAGGGGAATAAGACTCCGCTATACGCAAGCTGTAATCGATTACGTAGCCGAGCGCGGTACGGATTCGGAGTACGGAGCGCGTCCCATAAAGCGCGCCGTGCGTCAAATGTTCGAAGATAGGTTGAGCGAAGAAATAATTATGGGTAAACTTAAAAACGATTGCGACGTAACCGTAGACATCGTCGACGGCGAACTCGCGTTCGAAATAGAAAAACATTAGGAGGTACTACTATGCGTATCGAATTGATTTCCAAAGGTTACAACGAAGGCAACAGACTCGTTTCCGTAATCGAGAAGAAACTAACCAAACTTGACAAGTATTTCCCGGAGGATGCTACAGCCAAAGTGAAATTATCCACAGTGGGAAAAGATAAATTCACAATGGAAATAACCATAATATTCAATGGTCAAATGGCAAGATCGGAAGTAACTTCCGGCAATATGTACGATAATATCGACTTGATCCTGCCTAAACTCGAAAGACAGATCGTTAAGTTCCGCGATCGTCAAAACAGTAAGCAACCCAAAAAAGCACTGCCTCTCGAACAGGAAGACAAAGAGGGAACCGTGCCAAGCGAACATCTCGGCAAGATCGTAAAAGTCAAGAAATTTGATATTTCCATCATCACTGTTGATGATGCCGTAGCGGAATTGGAATTATTGGACCACGACTTTTACGTGTTCGTCAATGCAGAGAACAACAAAGTTTCCGTGGTTTACAAACGTCATGACGGTGATTACGGCTTAATTACGCCCGAATATTAATATGGAAATAGGTATGTCTACGGCTTCTTTCTTTACCAAAGCGGTAACGGAAGACAGTCTAAGCGTAATGCGCTCAATGGGCGTAAAGACCATAGAGATTTTTCTAACTACCTTCCGGGAATACCGGAAGGAGTTTATTGATTTGCTGCTTGAACGCAAGGGCGATCTTACCGTGCATAGCGTGCACTCGCTCAATCAGCAATTCGAACCCGAGTTGTTTAACGTCGCAGAAAGAACGCGCGAAGATTGCGAATATTTCTTTCGTCAATGTGCCGAAGCTTGCGCACGTTTGGGCGCGCGTTCTTACACGTTCCACGGTCCCGCAAGACTTAAACGCATACCGTATGTATTAAACTATGATTGGATAGCGGATAGAGTCAGACACCTTGACGGAATTCTTGCCGAATACGGAGGCAATTGCAGACTTGCTTACGAAAACGTACACTGGACGTATTTCAATTCACCGGAATTTATAGAGAATCTGAAAGAAAAATATCCGGAAGTCGAAGTTTGCCTTGACATCAAGCAGGCGATGCAGAGCAAGGCGCCTCTTGAACAATACATTGAAGCGATGGCAGGAAATCTTGTTACCGTGCATCTATGCGATTATCATAGCGACGGGAGCTTGGCAATCCCCGGCAAGGGAGAATTCGACTTTACGGGATTTTTCCGCAAGTTGATAGCTGTCGGTTATGACGGACCGCTGTTAATGGAGTTGTATGCAAAAAATTATGACTCGTTTGACGACGTGAAACGCAGTTTCGATTACCTAAACAAATGTTTAACAGTAGCCCAAAGAGGCTAAAAGGAGAATAAATATAAATGGCAAAAAAGAACTTTGAAAGTATAAGATTCGACTATAGTGGTATGATGAGCGACACTATAGGAGAAGCGCAGGGCATCACGAAAAACGATATTGTGTCCGTCGAGGAAAAGGCAAAAGCCGCACACGCGTACTTCAAGGCGCATCGCGGAACCGGAATGATGGGTTGGACGGAGCTTATGTACAACCAAGCGGATGTCGTCTCCGATATAATTACCACGGCTTCGTTTATCCGCAAAAATACCGAATACTTTGTTGTGCTCGGCATAGGCGGCTCGGCTCTCGGACCTCTTGCCGTATTCCAAGCTTTATGTCATCTGCACCATAACGAGCTTCCGAGACGTTGGCGCGGCGGTCCTAAATTTTACGTTGAGGACAACATCGACCCCGAAAGGATGTCTGCGTTGTTTGACGTAATCAAACCCGAGAAGACCTTGTTCAACGTTATAACCAAGAGCGGATCCACATCGGAAACGATGAGCCAATACTTGATTATTATGGATATGCTCAAAGAAAAATTCGGCGATACCATAGACGAGCACGTCATAGCCACTACAGACGCAGATAGCGGTAATTTGATTAAGCTTGCGCGCAAAGAGAATCTTAAAACTTACGCAATTCCCAAGGGTGTTGGCGGTAGATTCAGTGAATTTTGCCCGGTAGGACTTTTGCCTGCTGCGGTGCTCGGTATAAATATAAGAGAGCTACTGAAAGGGTGCGAATACATGGACAAAAAGTGCCGTAAAGCCGATTTGAAAACAAATCCCGCGCTTATGGCGGCAACACTGCAATATATTTCAATGCAGAGGGGCAAAAACATTAGCGTAATGATGCCTTATGCGGATAGCTTAAAGCTGATGGCGGACTGGTATTGCCAGCTCTGGGGTGAAAGCTTAGGCAAAGCCGAAAATAACAGTGGCGAAAAGGTTTACGTCGGACAAACGCCGGTTAAGGCGCTCGGCGTTACGGATCAGCACAGCCAAATACAACTTTATACCGAGGGTCCGTTTGATAAAGTAGTCACATTTATAGGCGTAAAGAAGTTCCGCGAGCACGTGGATATTCCGGGCGGTTGCGAAGATTTACCCGGAGTCAATTTCTTGTCCGGACACTCTCTTAATCAGCTTATCCAAGTAGAGATGTTTGCGACAAGACATGCATTAACCAATAAACATCGCCCGAATAACATGATTGTTTTGCCGGAAGTGACGCCGCATACGATAGGACAATTGATGTACTTCTTTATGCTTGAAACCGCATATATCGGAGCGATGCTCGATATAAACACATTCAACCAACCCGGTGTTGAAGAAGGTAAGAATATTACGTATGCACTCCTCGGAAGAGAAGGCTACGAATGCTTGAGACACTCTGTTCTCGGTAACGATAGCGACGCAGACCTCGATTACGCTCTTGAAAGAGATATGTTTGTTTCGGATAAGTACCTTATCAAGTAATGCTGGAACTAAACAACGTAAATCAAAGATATTTTTACGGAAGGAAAGCCGTAGACAATATGTCTTTTTGTCTGCAAGACGGCGAAAGTTTGGCGTTGTTTGCAAAGGAGGGAGGCGGAAAAACCTCTCTCCTTAAAGCAATTGCCGGGCTTTATCCGATAGAAGAAGGTTCCGTTATTGTCAACGGCTCGGATATCACGCGCTTAAAACCGAAGCAGCGCGGCGTCAGGCTTGTTTATTCCGATAAAGAGGGGTTGTTTGATTTTCGATCCGTTGAATACAATCTGAGCTATCCGTTAAAGCTGCGCAAATATCCTAAATGCGATGTTTCGGATATAGTTAACGATGTCGCAAATCGATTCGGCTTATCGCCGTTTATGAAGGAACCGGTTTACCGCGTAAGCGATGCGGAAACGATAAGACTTGCGCTTGCGCGCGCGGCATTGCGTCGGGCGGACGTTACGTTGATAGACAACATATTTGCCTGCTTGACAGGTTATGCACGCGTTAGTTTATTTGAAGAGCTTTTGCCGGAAATGTCAAAGATAGAAGGCAATGTTATTTTTGCAACCGACGATTGCTCCGAAGCGTTGAAATTCGGCAACAAACTCGGCGTTATAAATGAAGGAAAGTTGATTGATTTCGGAACACATGACGCCGTGATAAACAATCCCGACGGATACTTTACGGACGTGGCTTTTTGCACGGACAGAACGCACGGCATAGCTTGCGTCAATAACGGTAGCGTTATGCTTGACGGCAAGACTTATAAACTTTCGGAGTATTTCAAGGATGAAGTATTGTTTAGTTATATCCTTATCGAGCAGAGCGACGGCAGGGAGTTTATACCGGTAAGATATGATTATTCTTCGCGCGGCGGTATGATCGCAACATCCGAAAACGGGGAGCGTTTGCTTGTTTCCGCACGTAAGGATTCATTTAACGTAGCTATAGATACAAAATCAATCCGTATGTTTGATATCGCATACGAGAAATCGTTGACAATAGAATAAATATATTGTATTATAATCATAGTTAACCTGAATCGATGACACGTTCGGAGAGTAAGCATTGACGAAATAAGCCGATTTTGCATATATCGTATGCCTCTTTCCGAATACTAAAGGAGAGGCTTTTTTCATGGAAAAAATAGGAGTCGTAGCAATAATAGTTACCGACAGGCATGTTGTGCCGAGCGTACAGGCTATACTTAGCGACAACGCGGATATTATCCGCGGACGTATGGGCATACCGGATAGGGACAAAGACATTTACGCGATAAGCGTAGTTGTCAGCGGATCAAATGAGAGAATATCCGCAATGACAGGTAAACTCGGGCGACTAAACGCGATAAGCGTTAAATCCGCAATAGTTTCAGTGGAGGCATAAAATGAAAAGAAACAAAGTTTTGGTTGCAATTTTCTGTATATTGCTTATTTCCGTACTTTCGATAAGCTTATTTGCTTGCAAATCGGACGACAATGACTCAACGACTACGGTTGTAAATATTATTGTTCCGGACGGCTCCCCGGCAATTGCTCTTGCAAAGTTGTTCAAGGATAAGCCGACTTATGCGGGATATGAATTTAATCTTTCAATCGTCGACGGTGCCGACAAAATTAGCGCAAAGTTGCAAAACGGTGAAGCCAATATAGCAATTGCCCCCACCAACATAGGCGCTACGATCTACAACAGAGGCGGTAAAAACATCAAACTCTTGGCAACGGACATACAGGGTTCTCTTTACATGGTCGGTAAAGAAAGCCTTAGCGGAGATACTTTGCAGGAAAAACTCGAATCGCTCAAAGGGAAAACGGTATATAACATCGGACAAGGCGCGACTCCGGATATTACATTCAGATATGTTTTGGATCATTACGGCATCGCATATCAAAATACAGAAACGGAAAGTGCGAAATACGTTGCGTTGCGTTACGTTTCTTCCGGTAAAGAGTTAATTCCGCTTTTGAAAAAGGGAACGGCAAAATTCGGCGTTTTGGGCGAACCTGCCGTCACGCAATGCAATAATAACGCGGCTACCACGACGCTACTGTCCATACAAGACATTTGGAACGAGGCTTCCGGCACAACCGGCGGATTCCCTCAGGCAAGTTTGTTCGCGCGTTCCGAACTTTTGACATCCGAGCACAAAGATATGATTAACTACTTGCTCGGGTTGTTGGAAGAAAATAACTCTTGGGTAAAAGACAACGCCCAAACCGCACTCGAAGCGTTGAAAGCCGGCGGTTCCACCGCGCTCACCGTACTGACTCCGCAAATAGTAGAGTCTTGCAATATTAAGTTGGTCAAGGCGCAGAACGCAAAATCGGCAGTGAATGCATATTTGAGCGTTTTGTATGCATCCAATCCTACCGCCATAGGCGGAAGCATACCGGATGATGAGTTCTTCGCACAATAGTCAATGCGCAAAAAAGCTGCTCTCAAAAAAATTTTAGACGTAATATATCCGTTGATCGGCGTGGCAATTTTCGTCTTGATTTGGTATATCATCGCATTGATAACCGACATCGAGATGATTTTGCCTACGCCCGGACGGACTATTAAAGAATTGTGGCTCTTGCTCCAAAGCAAAAAGTTTTGGTTGGCGGTAGGAGGCACTTCTTTGCGCGCAATCGCGGGATTTTTGGTTGCTTTGGGAGTTGCTGCGGTACTTTCCGTAATTTCTTATTTATGTCCGCCTGTCGGTAAAATTTTTGCGCCGATAGTCGTTATAGCGCGTGCAGTGCCTACAATGTCTATAATCTTATTGGCGATTATTTGGCTGAGCGCAAAAACCGTTCCGCTGCTTGTATCGTTCCTGTTGGTATTTCCGGTGTTGTACGGCTCGTTTTCGTCTGCACTTAACGATGTGGATAAAAGATTGATAGATATAAGTAAGGCATTCGAGGTGCCTTTGCTACGTAAGATTTTCAAAATGTATTTACCATATGTTGCGCCATCGGCTTTGGACGCAATACGTAGCGGAATTTCGCTTTCGATTAAAGTGACAATCGCGGGAGAAGTGCTTGCGCAAACATCGTCATCGATGGGAATCAATATGCAGATTTCGAGAGCTTATCTCGATACGCCGGCATTACTGGCTTGGACGATTGTAGCAATTTTGCTCGGCTATTTTGCAGAATCGATCGTATATCTTATCAAACGCATAACGATTAGGTGGCAAAAATGAAGTTTGTAAACATAACGAAAAAATTTGATGACGAGCTCGTTTTCGAGAACTTCAATCTTGAAATAAGCGAAAACAAAGTAACCGCAATCATGGGCGCTTCCGGAGTAGGCAAAAGTACTCTCGGGCGCATAATGGTAGGACTGACCGAATACGACGGAAGCGTTGAAATGAACGGAAAAGTCGGCGCCGTTTTCGGAGATCCGGCGTTGTTGCCGAACCTAACAGTCGAAGGTAATTTAGAGTATGCCATCAAACATAAAATCAAGGACAAGGCGACGCGTAAACGCGCGATTGTAGATGTGCTGAAAACGGTCGAGCTTTCGGACGACGCAAAAAAATTTCCTTCTGAATTATCCACGGGCATGGCGCAACGCGTTGCTCTCGCGCGTGCATTCGTGTATCCGTCGGAATACATTCTACTCGACGAACCGTTCCGAGGTTTGGACGTCGGAGTAAAACAAAGATTGATAGATTATCTTAAAATACTCCTTAAAAACGAGGAAAGAACGACAATTATCATTACCCATCAGGCAGACGAGGCGTTTAGTCTTGCGGACGAACTCATCGTGCTTTCCGGGCGTCCGGCAGAAGTTTCTTTGCGCGCTCACGTTCAAATGCAAAATCGAGAAGAGATTCTTAGAAACATAAACGCTATTTTGGCAGAATCTAAAATTGATTGAGGAGGGCGCTTAATCCAAACGAAAAGCCCCGTCGCAACGTATTGAGTTAGGGCTTTTTTATTGACTTATTTAGTTTATTAAAGTAAACTATAATATATGGTTGTACTTGGTATCGATCCCGGATACGGAATTTTGGGTTTTGGAGTAATCGCAACTAACGGCTTTAAGCATAAAGCCGTTGCTTACGGAGCCATAGAAACTCCCAAAACGACCAATTTCCCGGAACGGCTTGCGTTTATTGGCGAACAGTTGGAGAAACTAATCGTCCATTATAAGCCGGATGCGATAGCCGTGGAGGAATTGTTTTTCTACAACAACCAAAAGACCGCAATCATGGTGGCGGAGGCAAGGGGCGTCGTGCTGTACGTGGCTCAAAAGTCCGGCATTGAGCTGTATGAGTTTACGCCCATGCAAATAAAACAAGCGATCACGGGATATGGCAAAGCGGACAAAAAACAAATACAATCCATGATCACCGTGCATCTCGGATTAAAGGAAATACCTAAGCCAGATGACGCGGCGGATGCCTTGTCGGTAGCAGTTACGTTTGCGCAAACCAATTCTCAAATGGGAGATTTCGGAGTTCACTGATGTATTCTTATATTTACGGACAATTAATTTACGTTAACGGCAACGTTGTCACTTTGGATGTCGGAGGCATAGGTTACGAAATTACGGTATCGGTAAGTTCGCTCAACAAACTTCCGCCGATAGGCGAGCGCGTTAAGTTGCATACCTACTTGTACGTCAGAGAAGACGAGATGAGTTTATACGGATTTATTTCCAGAGAAGAAAAGCTGATGTTTCTCAAACTCATATCTATCAGCGGAATAGGGCCCAAGGCGTCGATCGGTATTCTTTCCGGAATGGAGCCGAGCTCGTTGGCGGTATGTATAGTGACAGGCGATATCAAATCCATAGCAAAGATCAAAGGTGTCGGCAAAAAAACGGCGGAGCGTATAGTACTCGAACTTAAAGAGAAACTTACAGATACTGAAACCGATTACATATCCGGCGAAACGGTAACGATAACTTCCGGTTTGGATGAGCTTTCATCCGATGCGATAAACGCCCTCAAAGCGCTCGGCGTAGGACAATCCGAAGCAATATCGCTTGTAAGCGCAGTGCGTAAAGAAGCCACGAGTTTGGAAGACTTAATCATTAAAGCGTTAAGGAGAATGGATAAATAATGTATTCAGACGACGATTACTTCAAGAAATTTGAAGTGCACGACGATTTTGACGGATGTAACGTTGATGAACGCATAACAACTCCGGATGAGCTGCCGTCTGACGAAAACGAAAATGTTTTACGTCCGACAACTCTTGACGAATACATCGGACAAGATCGCATAAAAGAAAATTTGCGTGTTTTTATGCACAGCGCAAAGGCAAGAGGGGAAGCGTTGGATCACGTGCTTTTGTACGGACCTCCGGGGCTCGGCAAAACCACTTTAAGCAAGATTATTGCCAACGAGATGGGCGTTGATATTAAGTCGACATCGGGTCCTGCCTTTGAAAAAAATGCGGAACTCGTTGCGAATCTTACCAACCTTCAACCCAAAGCTGTGTTCTTCATCGATGAAATTCATAGGCTGAATCGCACGACGGAAGAGCTGCTATACCCGGCGATGGAAGATTACGTTGTCGATTTTGTCGTAGGACAAGGACCTTCGGCAAGGACGATGAAGTTGAATATTCAACCGTTTACACTCGTGGGCGCGACGACCAAAGCCGGCAATATCTCCGCACCGCTAAGAGACAGATTCGGTATAATTTGCAGACTCGAGCTATACACGCCGGAACA
Organism: Ruminococcus bicirculans (ex Wegman et al. 2014); assembly: GCA_963642145.1. Lineage (GTDB taxonomy): Bacteria > Bacillota > Clostridia > Christensenellales > DTU072 > Stercoripulliclostridium_A. The sequence continues at coordinate 117,743 of CAVIFU010000001.1, read as the reverse complement.
GCTCGGTATGATTGTGCGTCGTTCCGCAAAAATTTTGAATATCGATATAGAAGATCGCGCAAGCGTTGAAATCGCTTCACGTTCTCGCGGAACTCCGCGTATAGCGAATAGGCTGTTGCGCAGGGTAAGAGATTTTGCGGAATATGAAAACTCGTCCGTAAATATTGACATCACAAACAAAGCTCTCGCGCGCTTGGAGGTCGATAAACTCGGGCTTGACCACATCGACAGGCTTATTTTGAGAACGATAATAGAAAAGTTTGACGGCGGTCCCGTGGGCTTGGATACGCTTTCTGCGGCGACAGGCGAGGAACCAACGACAATAGAGGACGTATATGAGCCGTTCCTTATACAACTCGGTTTTATAGCGCGCACGCCACGCGGTAGAATATGTCTCAGCCACGCCTACGAGCATCTCGGGCTGGATACGGCATATAAACAACGCAAAGAAATAACTTTACTTAACTGGAATACGGAGGATAATGGCAGTGACAGTTGATCTAAACGACACCTCATCGTATTTTTATGAGCTTCCGGAAGAACTTATAGCGCAAACACCGGCAACGCCGAGGGATTCTTCGCGTTTGCTCTATTACAATATGGAGCAAGACAAAGTGGAGCATCGTATATTTCACGATCTGCCTGACATTTTGCGTAAAGGCGACTTGTTGGTGATTAACAATACTCGAGTTATCCCGGCAAGATTGTTCGGTTACGACGAAAAAGGTCGCGAGTACGAAATTCTGTTGCTGAAAAGAATCGATTACACGCAATGGGAAGCAATTCTACGTCCGGCGAAAAAAGCTAAAATAGGCTCCCGAATTGTCATAAATGAGGAACTTAAACTGACAATTAAGTCAATCGACCCGGATAACGGCGTCAGGGTTATCGAGTTTGAATTTGACGGAGTTTTTGAGGATATCTTGGATAGAGTCGGCAATGTGCCGCTGCCTCCGTATATTACGGAAAAACTTGTAGACAAGACTCGTTATCAAACGGTCTACGCAAAGATTGACGGCTCCGCCGCCGCACCTACGGCAGGGCTTCACTTTACACCCGAATTGATACAGACGTTAAAAGATAAAGGCGTTGAATTTGCGGAAGTGCTTCTGCATGTCGGGTTAGGCACGTTCCGCCCGGTAAAATGTAAAAACATTCTCGATCACAAAATGCACGAGGAGTATTACAAAGTCACCGAAGAAAGCGCCGAAAAAATAAATAAAGCAATCGAAGAGGGGCGGCGCGTGATAGCCGTAGGGACGACTTCCGTAAGAACATTGGAGAGTGCCGCGGACGAAAACGGAAAAGTTAAAGCAGGGGAAGGCTATACGAGCATATTCATATATCCGCCGTATAAGTTCAAAGTCGTCAAAGGACTTATAACCAATTTCCATCTGCCGGAAAGCACGCTCGTTATGCTTGTTTCCGCTCTTGTCGGGCGCGAAAAAGTTTTGGAATTATATAATTTAGCCGTTAAGGAAAAATATAGATTTTTCAGTTTCGGCGACGCAACATTATTTCTGTGAGGCACTATGTTTAAGTACGAAATTATCAAAGAATGCAAGCAAACAGGCGCACGCATCGGGCGCTTAACCACTCCGCACGGGGTAATAGAAACTCCCGTATTTATGCCGGTAGGCACGTTAGGTACGGTTAAAGCGCTTTCTCCCGAAGAAGTAGCCGAATGCGGTAGCCAAATTTTGCTGAGCAATACCTACCATTTATATCTGAGACCCGGTCATGAAATTGTACGCAATGCAGGCGGATTACATAAGTTTATGAACTGGAATAAGCCGATCCTTACGGATTCCGGCGGATTTCAAGTGTTTTCTTTGTCGACGTTACGCAAGGTGACCGATGAAGGCGTAATGTTCCATAGCCACATTGACGGCAGTAAACATTTTTTACGTCCGGAGGACTCCATAGCCATACAGCAGGCATTGGGCTCGGACATAATGATGGCGTTTGACGAATGCACCGCCGCCGGTACCGACCATAAGAAGTCAAAAGAGGCTCTTGACAGAACCGTTGCTTGGCTCGACAGATGTTACAAGCGCGCGGAAGAATGTGAAAATCAAATTTTGTTCCCGATTATCCAAGGAAACATGTATGCGGATTTGAGGCTTGAAGCCATAGAACGCACCGCACCGTATGCAAAGTGCGGAATAGCGATAGGCGGTCTTTCCGTCGGCGAGGAAAAGCCGATAATGTACGATATGCTTGATGTAATGAAGGAGCATTACCCCAAGAATATGCCGCGCTACCTCATGGGCGTAGGCAGTGCCGATTGCATCGTTGAAGGCGTTGTACGCGGAATAGATATGTTTGATTGCGTGTTGCCGACTCGTATAGCTCGTAACGGTACCGCGATGACTTTCAAAGGCGATATTTGCATAAGAAATGCCGGATATAAAGACGACTATACGCCGGTAGAAGAGGGATGCGACTGCTATTGCTGCCGTAATTACTCTCGCGCATACATAAGGCATTTGATAAACACGGACGAGATATTCGGCGGACGGTTGCTCTCCATACACAACATACACTTCCTGCATAGGTTGACTGCCAAAATCAAGGAAGCGATATGGAATGACAGACTGCTTGATTTCCGAAACGAAATGTTGGAAAATTATAAGTTTTAGTCGAATTGCATGCAAATAATTCTTTTAAGGTAATTTTAATTATTTTACCTTGAAAAAGTATTGCAAAAATCACCTTGCGTATGATATGATATCATAAACTAAATATTAGGAGTAAATATTAATGTCGAACGTATTAAATCTCGGTCTGCTTTGCGCGGACAGCAATAACAGTTGGATAATGCTTGTCATCCTCGGCGTTTTCTTCGTCGCAATGATTCTCATGACCATTATCCCTCAACGTAAACAAAAAAAGAAAATGCAAGATATGATGTCCAGCCTTTCCGTCGGCGATAAAATAATGACCATTGGCGGATTTGTCGGATCCATAGTCGAAATCAACGCCGAAAGCGATCGCTATACCATTAACGTCGGTTCCGATGAGAATCCGGTTAACGTAACTATTGTCAAAAACGCAATAAGGAGCAAGCTCTAAGCCTAAATAAAATTTTACATCTAATCGAACCATACTCCCAAAATACGCAGGGAGTATGGTTTTGTTTTGCCCGAATTTCGAGCGGATATTATTTGCGTTTGCCTATGTTAACAGCAATAATTCCGCATACGGCACCGGTAATTATACCCGTTACGGCATCCGGCGCTCCGAAACTTCCCTTGGGAGATCCGCAAATTATCCAGAAGATCAAGACGGATAGGGCGGTATAGAGGACGCCTACGATTATGCCTTTGAGCGCGCCTTTTTCCTTTTGTCGGAAACCGAGCAGGCATCCGAGAAGCACGCTTATAACTTTAATTACTTGATTTATCGGCAGGATTATTTTATCCGGAACGTTGGTTAATTTGATCACGATACCGAAAACAAGGACGGATATCAACGATATTATTACGGCTGTGAGTGTGGCTCGGACTATGTCTATAACGTTCTGTTTGTCGAGTTTGATCGCTTTTAAGTTAATTGTCTTCTTTATTTTTACTTTGTCGTTCATACAGCCTCCGATTAGAATTTATGATCGACGTTGCCCGTATATGTCAAAAAAATCGCGTTTGCAGGACTTATTTACGAATATGCACAATGCGATGTAGAAAAAATACAAAGTTTTTTCTGTTTATATTTATATTATTAAATGAATTCATTGACTTACAAGCGAGAAAGTCTTATAATGTTATAGACTAATGTATGGAGGCATACTCGTGAGCAAGAAGAAATCTATAGTCATTTCCGTGATCCTTGCCGTGATAGTAATCCTTATGACGTTGTGCATTTTCCCGCTCAACGGTAAGGACTCTTGGGAACTCGGTAAATATGACGTTTATTGGGTGTCTAAGTCTATTAAACTCGGTCTCGATTTGGAGGGCGGTATGTATGTCGTGTACGACATGGATCTTTCCGATATCGAAGAATCTCAAAAAACCGAGGCAATCGAAGGTACGATCAGCAATTTGGAAGCGCTTTTGTTCTCCAAGGGCTACACCGAAGCAACCGTTACTCGTCAAGGTACAAGTAAATTGCGCGTGGAGATTCCGTCCGTTAACGATACCGCGTCGCTCATGGCTCTTATCGGCGAGCCGGCAGAACTTGAATTCCGCGATGAAGACGGCAATGTCTTGATAGAAGGCGGTAAACACCTTAAAGACGCTTCCGCGACTCTGTACGACGGTTCTTACGCGATAAGCCTAACTTTCAACGATGAGGGCACCAAGGCGTTTGCGCAAGCCACGTCCGCAAATATCGGCAAAAAGATTGCAATCTACATTAACGGCGAAAAGGTTATAGAGCCTACCGTAAACGCTACGATAAGCGACGGCAATGCCGTTATTACCGGTAACTACACTCAACAATACGCGAATGAACTTGCCGTTAAACTCAAAGCAGGTACTTTTGCAGTCAAGCTTTCTCCGAGCGAAAACGCAACGATCAGCGCAACCTTGGGTAACGACGCACTTAAGAGTAGCATTATAGCCGGCGCCATAGGTCTTGCGATAATCGTCGTGTTTATGCTTGTGGTTTACAAAGGCATGGGCGTTATCGCTTCGCTCGCGCTCATGATTTATACGGTATTGATGATATACGCATTGGCTCTTGTGCCGTGGGTACAGCTTACGCTTCCCAGTATCGCCGGTATTATCCTAAGTATAGGTATGGCGGTTGACGCAAACGTCATTATCTTTGAGAGAATCAAAGACGAAAGGGGATTGTTCGGCAAACCCATTCCGAGCGCCGTGCAAGCCGGCTTCAAAAAAGCCTTGCCCGCAATTATCGACGGCAACGTGACAACGATAATCGGCTCAATAGTTATGATAATATTCGGAGCGACTTCAATAAAGAGCTTCGGTATAACCTTGCTCATAGGTATCATTCTATCGATGGTTACGGCAATTTTGATCACAAGATTGTTGTTTATGATTTCGCTTTCATTTAATGACGATAACGATAAATACTATTCGTTAAAAGTTAAAAAAGCGGATAACGAGGAGGAGGTTAAAGCCTAATGAAGACGAAATCTCTTAAATTGGATCTTAATAAGAAGCTTCCGATATTCAAAAACGCGTACTATTGGTTTATTTGCCCGTTAGCTATCATATTTATAGCTTTGGTATGCGGTACCGTTTACTCGCAGAGCGGCAATAAATACGACGGCTTTGCAAATGTCGGTATCGATTTTAAGGGCGGTACCGTTCTTACCGTCGAGTTTGACGGCGTAGACGTTCAAGGCGAAAATCGTGCAAAGACTATCGAGATGATTACCGAAGTCGTTGAAGCCAACGGAGCTACGGTTTCTACAGATCAGAACAGCGGAACGAACGCTTTGGTTGTCAGATATCCGAACTCGATTAACGGCGAAGACTATAACGAAGCATCTAAGACAGAGGCTATGATAGCCGTGAATAACAAGATTATTGCGGAAACCGAAGCGAAACTGAAAGAGGCTTATCCCAATGCCAAGAGCATTACCGCGGCGGCAGAAAGCATTAACGCCACAGCAAGCAGCGATTTGATTAAGAAAGCCCTCCTTTCCGTAGGTATAGCGATGCTCATAATGCTTATCTATACCATAATCAGGTTCGACTTCTTCAGCGGTATTGCGGCATTCGTTATGCAGATTAACGATATAGTTATAATGCTTTCGCTTGTCATAATCTTCCGTATCCAAATCAACAGCTCTTTGATTGCGGGTTTGATTACCATAGTCGCGTACTCTATAAATAATACGATAGTAATATTCGATAGAGTCAGAGAAAATATGGCTCCCTACAAACACAAAGATAAGAGCAAAGTAAACATCGGTGATATAGTCGATACATCCGTAACGCAGAGCCTTACGAGAGCGTTGTTTACGAGCTTTACGACGCTGATTACAATTACCGTATTGGCATGCTGGGGGATTAAATCCATAACCGAATTTGCGCTCCCGATTATATTCGGTATCTTGTCCGGTCTTTATTCTTCTCTGTTCCTTGCTCCGAGCTTGTGGGGTCTTATGATGACCGCCAAGCAAAAGAACGGCGAGAAGGGCAAAGCAAAGAAAGCAAAAGCAAAAAGAAGATAACAAAAAATAACAAAAAGAGCTCGTTTACGGGCTCTTTTTGCATATAAAAAAGATATGTCGGTAAAAATTGAAAAACAAAATTCATATGCGTTGTCTATGCAAACGGGCTTAAACGGAGTTCTGACGGAGCTCCTTATTAACCGTGGAATAGACGATGCGGAAAAAATACGAGATTTTTTGAATCCGACTATCGATAAGTTGTCCGCGCCTACCGTTCTTAGCGGACTGGAAGAGGCAAAAGAGCTAATATTTAAGCACAAAAACGGTAAAATCTTAGTTTACGGCGACTATGATTGCGACGGAATAGGGGCGTCCGCCATAATGTATTTGGCGCTAACATCGCATGGCATAGATACGGACGTGTTTATTCCTTCACGCGTCGAAGACGGATACGGATTGTCTGTCCCTTCTCTCGAACGCGCGATAAACAAACACAACCCGACACTCCTTATTACCGTTGACTGCGGTATAAGCGCATCCGAAGAGGTTGCGTATGCAAAAAGTCTCGGGTTGGACGTATTGGTAACGGATCACCACGAGCCGCAAGACATCTTGCCGGATTGCACGATAATCAACCCGAAACTTTGCCCGAATGCCACAGAATTTTGCGGTTGTGGCGTTGCTTTTACATTGATTCGCGAACTTTTCGGTGACGCATGTGCGTTTTCGTATATAGATATATGCGCGATTTCTACGATTGCAGACCTTGTTCCGCTCACAATGGACAATAGAATAATTGCAAGCGTAGGCCTAAAACGTATCACGTCCGATCCGAGAGAAGGCGTAAAAGCATTGCTTAGAGTTTCGGGACATAAAAACGGTTTGCCGGTTACATCCGGAGATATTGCGTTCAAAATAGCGCCTCGCCTTAACGCTTCCGGCAGACTGAGCGACGCGGAAAAATCATTTAAGCTGCTTACCTCCGGCGACGCATGCGAAATACGACGTATTGCGGAAGATTTGGAAGCTGAAAACAGAAAAAGACAAGAGCTTTGCGCCGCTACCATTATTAACGCCAGAGAAATGCTGATCGACTATGATCTAAGCAAATATCGCATAATCGTGCTTGAAAACGACGAGTGGGAAGGCGGAGTTATAGGTATAGCAGCCGCAAAGATTGCGGAGGAATTCCACCGCCCGACGGTGTTATTCTCTAAGAAAAACGATTTATATAAGGGTTCGTGCCGCAGTATCAACGGCGTCAGTATATATGACGTTTTGTATAACGCAAAAGATACTGTTTTGCAATTCGGTGGGCATGCCATGGCGGCAGGGCTCAGCATCGAGCCCAAAAACATAGACGCGTTTAGAGAAGCTTGCAACGCCTACGTTTTTGCAACATACGGCGACGAACCGTTTTTGCCGACGTATCACAGCGACGCGGAAGTTAACTTTGAAGACATCGATATCGGCTTTGCCGACGATCTTAAAAAGTTTGAACCGTTCGGGATGGGTAACCCTAAACCCGTATTCTCCGCACAATGCAACGCAATCGATATTTCCAAAATTAAAAATACGCCGCATCTCAAAGCACAAATAGGCAAGCAAACCGATTTTATTGCCTTTAACGAAGCCGATAATATGAGCTTGTTTAGATCGCCGATGCGTAAAACAATATATTATTCGGTTGAAAAAGATGTCTTCAGAGGCAAAGAATCGGCGAGGTGTACATATAAAAATATGGAACTAAACGAGATCGTGCCGTCGGAAAGCGAGCTTATTCTCAGATATGCGGAGCGTTACGTAACCAAATTCGAGCCGAGAAAATCGAGCATTAAGCGTACCTGCGACGATATGTTCGGTAGGTTGCTGATTACTTGGACGAATGAAACGTTTAGTGCGTTGCGGGAGCTGTACCCTAAATATTTTTGCGCGCTCGGTACTCTGTCAACGCAGAATCCGTACAATACTATTTTGCTTGCGCCCAAGAGCGACTACGGCTTCGAGTATTACGGGGATATTACGTTGTATGACGAACCGCCGACAAGCTATGTTGAGGGCGTGCGATCCAATTTCGGTGCGGAGGTGCATGTGGGCGCGATAAAAGGCGATATGTCGCGGTTTGCGCCACCCACGAGGAATGATTTAGCCAAGGTGTTTAGCTATATAAAGGCTTGCTACAACGGCAAACGTTTCCCGAGTAGGACGCAAGCCTATGCCAACCTGATAGGTTGCGGATATGACGGCGGCTACGTATACTATGAACTTGCGCTGGATATACTCACCGAAATCGGCGTTATTTATTTTGAAGGGGATATTATGAGAATCAGCTCCGAAAAGAAGGAACTGGGACAATCTAAGATTCTAAAAGCAATTGGAGGCGGTAACAATGCCCGTTAACGAATTCCTAAATAAATGTAAAAACGCGTATTCCGAAGGCGACTATCAACTCATAAAATACGCTTTGGACTTCGCCACGGAATGTCATGCGGGACAAGTGCGCGTATCGGGAGAACCTTATATAAATCACCCGATAGAGACGGCGCAAATTTTGGTAGATCTCGGGATGGATCCTGCGTGTGTGTGCGCGGGACTTCTACACGATGTCGTTGAGGATACGCCGTGCGAACCGGCGTTGCTCAAAAAGAAATTCGGAGAAGAAATATTTACGCTTGTAGACGCCGTCACAAAGATTTCCAAGCTGAAGTACAAATTCAATTCCTTAGAGGAAGAGCAGACGGAAAACATAAGAAAATTGTTTTTTGCCATATCTAAGGACCTGCGAGTGCTATTTATAAAACTTGCGGATAGGGTACACAATATGCGTACTTTGGATTCCCTTAAGCCCGAAAAACAACAACGCATAGCACGTGAAACTTTGGACATATACGCGCCGATGGCGGCAAGGTTAGGTATATCTCAAATCAAATGCGAGCTTGAAGATCTATCGATGAAATATCTCTATCCGGACGCATACGCGTATCTGTGCGCGCAACTGAACGCCAAGCGTGACGAGCGCATGCAGCAAGTGCAGAGGATAGCCGAGATCATAGAAAAGGAATTGGACGCCGCCGGTATCGAAGCCGAAATTAAGGGGCGTCCGAAACACTATTACTCCATCTACAAAAAGATGGTAAATCAAAACAAAACGTTGGATCAAATATACGATCTTATAGCCGTTAGGGTAATAGTTGACGATGTGAAAGATTGCTATGCGGTACTTGGAATAATCCACTCCATGTGGAAGCCCGTGCCCGGCAGATTTAAGGACTACATCGCGATGCCTAAGCCCAACCTCTATCAGTCCTTGCACACGACGGTAGTGTCAAACTTCGGTCAAATCTTTGAAATTCAGATAAGAACCCAAGAGATGAACAAGGTCGCCGAATACGGTATTGCGGCGCACTGGAAGTACAAAGAAGGCAAGACTGACGGTAGACTCGACAGCGAGATAGATAAAAAGCTTTCGTGGGTCAGAGAGGTCATGGAGGCTGAGGAAGACATCAAAGACAGTCAGGAATATTTAGCCACATTCAAGCACAATATCGTGACCAACGAGATTTACGTTTTCTCTCCGAAAGGCGAAGTGTTTGACCTTGCCGTAGGCGCTACGGCAGTGGATTTTGCGTACAGAGTGCATACCGCGGTGGGAAATAAATGCGTCGGCGCGCGCGTAAACAATAAAATGGTGCCGTTGAACACGGAATTGCACACGGGCGACGTAATCGAAATCATTACATCAAACGCAAGCAAGGGTCCGACTCGCGATTGGCTAAAATTTGTCGTTACTTCGCAAGCAAAATCCAAAATCAAAGCCTTTTTCAAGAAAGAAATGGTTGCCGAGAATATCAAACTCGGTAAAGATATGTTGGAGAAAAAGGCAAAAACGCAGGGCGTGGAATGGTCCGATCTTCTGACGCAAACCGACGTCTTGGAAACGATTTTCAAGCGGTACCAGCTGACATCCTTAGACGATATGTACGCCTCGATAGGGTATGGCGCATTAAAAACAAGTCAAGTGCTGATCAAGCTTGTGGACAAATATCGCAAAGAGCAAGCCAAGATCCGCAAGGCGGAAGAAATAGCCGCAATACAGCAAAAACAAGACGCCGCACCGCGAAAAAGTCGTTCTACGAGCGGTATTATCGTTGAAGGCTTTGACAACTTCCTGATGAAAATTGCCAAGTGTTGTAACCCTGTCCCGGGAGACCCGATAATAGGGTATGCGATGAGAGGCGCGGGCGTATCGATACACAGAGCCGATTGTCCGAACGTTAAGAATATGGAGCCGGAGCGGTTGATGGAGGCGCATTGGGCGGATACCGACAATACAATGTTCGTTGCCAAACTCCAAATAGAGTGTATCGATAAAACGGGGCTCGGCAACAAAATACTTACGGTAATATCGAATCAAGGTATATCGATCAACTCTCTCGAACTTAAAGTAAACAAAGGAATAGGCATGTTCTACGTAGGATTACAAGTTAAATCCACGGAAGAGCTCGATTACATTATTAAGCGATTGGAAAACATGAGCGAGATAATTTCCATTAAGAGAACATAAAAAACATGCTGTCGCACGAGACAGCATGTTTTTTACGTGTTCAATCATTTTTTGTGTCCGAAAAGTTTTTGTTTGATCGCATTCTTGAAAGATGCGATTTTTTGACCCAAGCGTTCCGTACGCTCGTACATTCTGTCGCCGTATTTTTTGGCAATAGCGTCTATTACGAATCGGAATCCTATAGTGACAACGCCGGCAATGGCGGCGCAAGCGGCGATAAGAATCCAATTGTATGCAGGTATGTACCAATCTATATGCAGAAAGTCATCGCCGAAAAGCGGTACCGCATAGTTGTAGTCGAGCCATACGGCAAGTACGGACAGTCCCATCATAAAGAAAGTAAGTCCCAAACGGAACCAATCCGGGGGCATGGAAATAATAATCAGACAGACAAATCCCGCAGCAGCCAAACCCACCGCCGCGGTAGAAGCGTTTGTGTAAGTGGCAAACGACGACATGTCGCCTTTGAAGCAACCGAGCATAATAAATATGAACATTACGCCGAGTATCAGCCCGAGGGCAGACGGTATACTTGCTCGCAGGATATTGGCAAGGAAGTGGTCTGTTGCTCTGGCTTTGTTCGGTTGCAACGCAAAGCAGAATGTAGGCACGCCGATGACAAAGAATTCTATAAGCAACATACGTTTGGTGTCAAACGGGTAGTTGTTTGTCTTGGTAATGAACGTCAAAATCGTAAACATGAAGACCATGAACATTACGAAGATGTTTTTCATAATGTACAGGGAGCTTACCTTTTGGATATTGGAAATAACCTGTCTGCCTTCCTGTACAACGGACGGTAGAGTTTTGAAGTTATTGTCCATAAGTATTATTCTGGAAATATTACGGGCAACTTCGTTGGCGGAAGCAAATGATATCGAACAATCCGCCTCTTTGAGCGCTTGTACGTCGTTTACGCCGTCTCCGATCATGCCTACGGTCTTGCCTTTTGCTTGCAGACCGTTGACAATAAGCTGTTTTTGCTCGGGTGAAACTCTGCCGAATATAGTAGTCGTTTCTAACTTTTCCAAGAGTTCGTCGTCCGTCAGATCTTTGCAATTGACATAGTTGTCGGCGTTCTCAACGCCCGATTTTTGGGCGATTTTGCTGACTGTCAAGGGATTGTCTCCGGATACGATTTTGATGTCCACATCGTTATTACGGAACCAATCGAGTGTTTCTTTGACGTCTCCGCGCAAGCGATCTTCGAGAGTAAGCGCGCAAATGCATTTTGCAAGGGCGGGGGAATAATCTTCGATACTGCCGTCAAACTCCATAAGCGCTAACGTACGACGCCCTTCGTTTGCATTGGCATCGACAAATTGGTCGAGCATGTCGTTACCGGACGATACAAAGTCGGGCGCGCCCATTACATATGTCGTGCCGTCTGCAACGGTTACGGCGCTGAATTTGCGCGCGGAAGAAAAGGCGCAGTATTCTACGTAATCGAGAGCGTTTGCATAAATATAATGCGTCCTGACAGCCTCTGCGGTGCTGTTAGCGTCCTTTGTCGCAAGAAGAATGGTGCTGAACACCGCGTCGGCGGGATGCTTGGATTCGGAAAAGTCTTTTTGCGCTATCACTTCCAACTTGCCATCGGTGATCGTGCCGGTTTTGTCTAAGAGTAAGGTGTCAACCATGGCAATCATTTCGATGCTGTAAAGATCTTGCGGAATCGTGTTGCGTTTGGCAAATTTCAGCGTTGACGCGGCAAGGGTAGTGGACGTAAGCAAGAACATACCGATAGGGAGCATGCCGAGTATTGCCGCGGATATGGTGATGACCACGCCTTGGAATTTGGATATTTGGCTTAGATCCGCGCCGGACTCCAAAAGGAATGTGCTCTCAGCGTCTGTAACGAGCAGAGATATAAGCAAAAAGCCGGCAAGGAAGAATAAGACTACGGAAATTATTTTGATTATCTTATCCAACGTTGCAAATATGTTGGATTTTGGTTTGGAAACTCTGCGCGCGACGCGTGCGACATTTTCGATGTAACAGTCCTTGCCGACTTTGTCCGCGCGTAATGTTGCCTCGCCGGAAACGACGGCGCATGCGCCCAAGACGTAATCGCCCGGCATCTTGCGAACGGGTACGGATTCTCCGGTGATAATTGACTCGTCTACTTCTAAAATACCGTCTTTGACTACCGAATCGACGGGGACTTGCTGTCCGGCGTGCAATATGTATATATCGTCAAGAGCAAGTTGCTTGTTGACGACATCTGTATGTTTGCCGTCACGTATGACGTCATAGTGACTCTCCATAACCATAGAGAGTTTTTCTACCTTGTGTTTGGCTTTGATCTCTTGCCAAATGCCAATCGCCATATTGAGTATGACGATTACCGAACTGAAAGCATACATCCCGGCGCCGGCTATAAACAATAGGGCTACGAGAATTATGGTTGCCGTGTTGCAAAAATTAAATACGTTTTCAAAGATTATTCTGCCGTAAGACTTTGTGTGATTGACGGGACGTTCGTTCAGAAGCTTGTCTTCGGTACGCTCCGATACTTGCATCTCGGTAAGTCCTACGTTGATATCGGGATCGTACCTTACCGCATTTTTGAGTTTAAGGCTATCGTCCTTAACTCGCACTCCGTCTGTTTTGAAGAGTTTGCGGAAAAAGTTCCCTATAGTTGTAAATATGTCCATCTTCATCCTCACGAGTCGATTTGACCCACAATAGTATAATATAGCATAGACCGGCAAAATGCAAGTGCTATTTTTTCGCGCGCGCATATTAAGCAACATTATACATATTTTTGTTGCTTATGCAAACGAGTGGTTTCATTTTTCGGAGCCTACAAAAATACTTGTCCCGACTGTATGCGCTCGCGACAAAAAAATTTTATAAGTTTAGGAAAATTCGTTGACATACGCCTACGGATATTGTATATTATTAGAGCGCGAATGAGTGAGCGCACCGACGGGGTGTGGCGCAGTTTGGTAGCGCGCTTGCTTTGGGAGCAAGATGTCGGGAGTTCAAGTCTCTTCACCCCGACCAGTACATTAATAACATGCACGCAATGTGTGGGCCTTTAGCTCAGTTGGTTAGAGCGGTCGGCTCATAACCGATTGGTCCGCGGTTCGAGTCCGTGAAGGCCCACCACACAATATGCGGTCCGGTAGTTCAGTTGGTTAGAACGCTAGCCTGTCACGCTAGAGGTCGAGGGTTCGACTCCCTTCCGGATCGCCACTTTTTTGGCTTGGTAGCTCAGATGGTAGAGCAGGGGACTGAAAATCCCCGTGTCGATGGTTCGATTCCGTCCCAAGCCACCATATACACGTGCCGGCTTAGCTCAACTGGCAGAGCAGCTGATTTGTAATCAGCAGGTTGTTGGTTCGATTCCGATAGCCGGCTCCAGTTAAAAAATACATGGGTAGGTTCCAGAGCGGCCAAATGGAGCAGACTGTAAATCTGCCGACAGCGTCTTCGGTGGTTCGAATCCACCCCTGCCCACCAGAAAAGAGGACTGTTTGAAACTTAGTTTCGCAGTCCTTTTTTCCATTTATAAACCATTTGTAAACGTTGATTCCCGTACAATAAACCGACAAAAAAGCGCCCGTTTGCACGAGCGCTTTGCTTATATATTCTTTGCTTCAACGATATTAGCCTTTGTAGCCGTATACGTATTGACGCAATGTGATGTCCACGGAAGAAGTAGTGTAAGTGTATCCTTGTGAGCCCATAAATCCTCTTGTGCTTGGCGTTATCAGTTGCAGTGTAATTACATCGCCGACGGAAAGCGTTTTGAGAGTATCTTGCAAAGTTGACGTCGATGTGAATTTAACCGTCGTTTGCGTGCCGTCTTTCGTGTACGTTACCGCCGTGATAAGCATGCCTTGGGCGACTTTACTCGCGTTCTCCGACAAAGCTACGCTTCCGTATGCGTTTATGTCGTAATTAGGGGAAATGTAATAGAAGTATTCGTTATCGCCCGGTAAAGTAGGGATATTGCTGAATGTGCTCTGTACATTTTCTTTTGTCAATGCGCTTACCACTACGCCGAGTCTTATTTTACCTTCTACATATCCGAGCCCGTTGTATTGGTCGTTTCCGGATGTGGTTATTATAGAATTGCCTACGCTTACGGCGTCTTCGATGTGGATTGCATAGCCGATGCCTTCTACGGTGTCGCCGCTCGATTTTGCGTTGACGATGCCTATAAGGAGTCCGCTTTCGTCGAACAACGCGCCGCCCGAGTTACCTTTGTTTATTGCGGCGTCGGTTTGCAGTAGCGACATATTTACGCCGTCCATGTTGATCGTTTTGGAAACTCCGCTAATGATGCCGGTCGTAACGCTTATGCCTTGTCCCAAAGGATTGCCGATGGCTATTACGGTTTCCGCCAAACGAATGGGACTTGCGGATGTGTCGCGAATTGTGGCTGAATATTCGGAATAGTCGCCGTCGATTTGGAGTATTGCGATATCGCTTTCATCGTCCATACCGATTAAAGTTGCCGAAAGAGTTACGTCGTTTGTTTCGTCTGTGTCGCCGTCATTGAGCGTAACTTTAATTTCGCTTGCGCCGTCCACTACGTGACAACATGTAATAACCATCGTTGCGTCAACATATTCGCCGGTAGAGGAATCTTTGACTCTTCCGTACAAAACGCCGGAACCCAAACTCGTTCCGCTCTCGGTAACGGCGCTGATGATTACGACGGATTTTTGTATATTGCTTACCGTTTCAACCAATGATGTCGGCTCTGCCGTAGACGTAGCGGTATTTACCTCCACGGTGTAATTGTTGCGCGTAGTGGGCGCTGTGGTGGTTGTGGTGCTCGTGCTCGATGTTTTGTTGCCGTCGCTGTTGACGGTGGGAACATTGGTGACGATGCAACCGCTCAGAGCCAAAGTCATGCATACGCATAACGCCAAAACTATAATTATTGCGGTTAAACTTCTTTTCTTAGACATATCCGTATCTCCAAGTTAGTTTATGTAAACATTATATCAAATATCGCGGATACAGGCTACAATTTGAATAACATTTGCTTATTTTATTTGTCTACATTTTATGTCATTTTTATTAATGTTTAATTAAAATACGACAAAAAATATGATGTACAATGTTTTTGATCCGACGGAGGTAAACAAATGTTACGTTATAAACTGAATCAAGGCACGCTGACAGTTAAGCTCGACGGCGATATAGACCACGCAAACGCGCCGTCTTTTCGCGTTGCCGTGGATAGCTTGATTAAGAACGGCGGATACGATAAATTTGTCTTCGATTTGAGCGAAGTGTCTTTTATGGACAGCACCGCGGTCGGTTTGATTTTGGGCCGTTATAAGCTCCTCAAAACGCGAGACGTGGCTGTCTACTTCAAAGATCCTTCTCCCATAGCAGACAAAGTACTCAAAGTCAGCGGTTTATACACGATTATTGCTACGTTAAAGAGGTAAAAATGGATACATTAAGCATTAAAGTAAACGCACTTGCGTCCAACGAAAGCTTTCTGCGTTGCGCGGTTGGCGCATATTGTGCGCGTAGAAATCCGTCGTTAGATGTCATTTCCGATGTGAAAACGGCGGTAAGCGAAGCCGTAACCAATTGCATAGTGCACGGATACGCAAACGATCCCGCCGGAATAATAGACGTTTATGCCGAGATTGTCGGGAACGTTTTGGATCTAAGAATATCGGATTCCGGAACGGGTATTCCCAATGTCGAGGAAGCGATGAAGGATTTCTATACCACGAAAGCCGATGAGGAACGCAGCGGTTTGGGATTTACCATCATGAAAAGCTTTATGGATTCGCTTGAAGTCAAGTCCTACCCGAACGAGGGCACAACCGTCATTATGACCAAAAAACTGAGCAAATAATGCTGAGTACGGAAGAAATTAACAAAAAAATCATATCTGCCCAAAACGGGGATATGCAAGCCAAGACTGAGTTGGTAATAGACAACACGCCGCTTATAAAAAGCATCGTGCGACGCTATAAAAACAAGCTCATTGAGTATGATGATTTGATCGAACTCGGAACGCTCGGCTTGGTTAAGGCTATAAATAATTTCGACACGGCGTTTGGCGTAAGATTTTCCACATACGCAGTTCCTATGATTGCCGGAGAGATTAAGCGGTTTATTCGCGATGACGGCGCTATTAAAGTTTCACGCTCCGTCAAAGCAAAAGCATTGGAAATCAATAAGTACATCGATGAATATCGCAACGTATACGGAGATTCCCCAAAAACGGAAGATATTGCCGATAAGTTCGGTTTGGATACGGCGGAGCTTGTATTTATATTGGACAGTACGCGCTATCCCGTATCGATATACGCCGAAACCGAAGACGAAGGACTGACTCTTGTTGATAAAATCGCCGATAACACGGATATTGACGACGCTCTCGATTCGCGTTTGATAAAGGACCTCATATCCAAACTCCCGGAACGCGAAAAAAAGATAATAATGTTACGCTATTTCAGAGATAAAACTCAAAGCGAAGTTGCCGAAGAGCTCGGCGTAAGCCAAGTCCAAGTTTCCAGAATAGAAGCGAAAATACTCGCTAAATTAAAAGAATCTCTGACATAGTATAAATATTTGACTATTGCGGAAAATCATTTATGAGGTGTTTTCCGTGAAGAGAGTTAAAAAAGTAAAATCCGAAATTTATATGCCTCCCGTCAAAGACAAGGAGGAAAAAAGAGATGAACGCTCCTAACGACGCGTATTTGAAGCTCATCAAAGAAAAAATGCCCAAGTCCAAGCATTTGCTTACGATGTTCAGAGCCTTTTGGGTCGGAGGGCTGATTTGTTGTATCGGACAAGGCATTAACGACGGTTATACCGCGCTGTTTAAGACTTGGGCAAAAGAAGACATTTCCGCGCTAACGACGTTGACTTTAATCTTGATAACCGCAATTTTGACAGGATTCGGAGTGTACGACAAGATAGGTGCATACGCCGGTGCCGGTTCAATCGTGCCGATAACGGGATTTGCGAACTCCGTGGTGTCGCCGGCGATAGAGCATAAACGTGAAGGCGTGGTTTTGGGGCTTTGCGCCAACATGTTTACCGTTGCCGGTCCCGTGATAGTTTTCGGAATATCGTCATCGATAGTCGTGGGTATCATTGTAATGATATTCAGAGGAGCGTTTGTCTGATGAGAAACCAAACGATCTATTTCAAAAACAAAATTTTGATAGAAGATACGGCAACGATTGTAGGCCCCAAAGAAGCAGACGGTCCGATAGCCAAGTATTTCGACAAAACGGCAAAAGACGACTTGCTCGGACAGAAAAGCCACGAGAGGGCGGAAACGCGCCTGCATATATCGACTATACGATATTTACTGAATAAAACGGGATTGACGGAATCCGACATAGATCTTTGCATTTGCGGAGATTTACTCGATGAAATCGCGGGTTGCAATTTTACAATGCGAGAATTCGACATACCGTTTATGGGAGTGTATAACGCTTGCGCGACGTTTGCCGAAAGTATGATACTCGCTTCGTGCCTTTTGGATAGCGGGAACTTCGAACGTATAATTTGCTCAACGTCAAGTCATTTTTGTACTGCCGAAAGGCAATATCGCTTTCCGCTCGAACTCGGCAATCAAAGGACTCCGCTATCGCAGTGGACGGCAACCGGAGTCGGCGCGACGTTGCTGAATAAAAAGAACGGATCCGTAAGCATTGATTGCGCAACGATAGGAAAAGTCGTAGATTACGGCGTAACCGATGTGAATGACATGGGCGCGGCAATGGCGCCGGCGGCAAGAGAAACGTTGCTTGCGCACTTGGAAGGGACAAAGAGGGACGTAGACTACTATGACTTGATCGCAACCGGCGATTTGGGCGAAGCGGGGCATAGGTTGTTGACTATTCTGATGAAGGATAAAGGCGTGAATATAACCAATAATTACTCCGATTGCGGGATAATTCTATTCAATCGCGCTGCGCAAGACGTCGGTCAGGGCGGTAGCGGTGCGGCTTGTTCGAGTACTGTCTTTAACGGATACATCTATAAGAAAATGCTTGCAGGCGAACTCAACAGAGTTTTGCTGATACCTACCGGCGCGCTTGTGTCCAAAACAAGCTCTCTGCAAGGAGAAAGTATCCCCGGAATAGCGCATGCGATAAGTTTTGTGAGGGAATAATATGATTTTGGATTATTTGAAAGTATTTTTGGTCGGCGGTATAATATGTATGATAGGGCAAATATTCATTAATTGCACCAAGGTTACCTCGGCAAGAATACTCGTATCGTATCTACTTGTCGGCGTTATTGCGGAAACGATAGGCGTTTATAAGTACGTGGAGGAATTCGGCAAAGCCGGCGCGACGGTGCCGATCGTAGGCTTCGGGAGCAACCTCGCAAAAGGTGCGATACAAGGCGCGCTACGCAACGGTTTACTCGGAGCCGTCACCGGCGGAATAGAAGCCGTGAGCGCAGGTATTGCCGGAGTTATATTCATAAGCTTTGTCGTAGGGCTCATCGCAACGCCGAAAAGTAAATAACTGAGCGTGTTCTATTGACTTGTAACGCTTACGCGTATATAATATGCGTATGAAGAAATTAGCAAGAGGGATCGACGCCCTGATTATTTTAACTCCGTCGAATTTGTTCTATTACACGGGATACGCCAACGATGACGCCGTTATATTGATAACAGCAGACAAAAAATATTACGTATCCGATAAGCGTATTACGGAAGAAGCACGCGAATTATTACCCGATTTCGAAGTAGTTGATTGCGGCTCCGACGGATACCTGACAACCGCGAAGAATATCGCAAAAGAACTGGGTGTACAGAGCATAGGCTACGAAGACAACCACATTTTGCACAAAGATTATCTTGCGTTGCGCGCAGGCGACTATAAATTTAAGCTCAAAAAAGCCGAAAATTACATTCTGAAAGCGCGTTCCGTAAAGAACAAAAAGGAAGTTGCCGCCATAAAGAAAGCCCAAGCCGTTACGGATGAGGTCTTTTCCATGCTGTTAGACTATATACGTCCCGGTATGACCGAACTCGACGTCGCTTCTTTCATGAATTCCGCCATATATGCAAGAGGATGCACGCTTGCGTTCGATACGATTGTCGCGTTCGGACAAAACACATCTCGTCCCCATGCGCATCCGTCCCAAAATAAACTTAAAAAAGACGATGTCGTTACCGTCGATTTCGGCGCGAAATATGCGGGATATTGTTCCGATATGACGCGCAGTTTTGCAATAGGCAATCCTCCGGAAGGATATGCGGATTTGTATGACGCCGTTCTTGCCGCGCAAACCGCAGCTCTTGAACAATTGCACGCCGGAATGACCGGAACGGAAGGCGACGCCATCGCGCGCAACGTTTTGAAAGAACGCGGTTACGGCGAGTACTTCACTCATTCTTTGGGTCATTCTCTCGGAGTCGATATACACGAAGCGCCCGGCATGAGTCCTCGTTCGACGGCAAAAATACCCGCCGGAGCGGTCACAAGTGTGGAACCCGGCGCCTATATCGAGGGAAAATACGGCGTTAGAATAGAAGATATAGTTGTTTTTAGAAAAAATAGGGTGGATAACTTGACAAATTCTCCCAAACAATTGATAATATTAGAGAAATAATCGGAGGTACATATGGCAAACAGATTAGCAGGCGATTTAAGAAAAGGCGATACGTTCGAACTCGACAACACCGTGCAAGTGGTTATAGACTTTCAACACGTTAAACCCGGTAAGGGTGCGGCGTTCGTTCGCGTTAAAATGCGTAACGTCATGACCGGCAGTGTTCTTGAAAGAACTTTTAACCCCAGCGAAAAATTCGAGCTCGCATACATCGAGCGCAAAAAGATGTCCTATAGCTATAACGACGGAGATCTTTACTACTTCATGGATAACGAAACTTACGATTTGATCCCCATGAACCACGACCTCGTGGAAGACGCTCTCCACTTTATCAAGGAAGGCAGTCTCGTCGACGTAGCGTTTTACAAGGGATCCCCGTTCTCGGTTGAGCCGGAAAACTTTGTAGTATTGCAAGTAGCACACTGCGATCCCGGCATCCCCGGAGCTACCGCACAACCCGGAAGCAAGGGCGCAACACTCGAAACAGGTTACGTAATACAAGTTCCGCTCTTCATTGAAGAAGGCGAGATGATCCGCGTGGATACTCGTACCGGCGAATATATGTCCAGAGCTAACTAATCTCAACTAAGAAATTATATCAAACGGCAACGAAAGTTGCCGTTATTTTTTTGCCCGTTACCGAGTACAATTTTATATGCTTGACTATTTGCTCGGGGCTGCATTGTACTCGGAAATAACCGCCGAATTTAAGACAAACGAACTGACGGAAGTTTGCGTGCGCGCAAACAGAGCCGTCGTAATCAAAAACGGTACGGAAAGGCGCACTTTGCGCGTCGCAGCGACAAAGGACGACATCCAAACCATACTCGCGCGAGCTACAAAAAACTCTTTATATGCGTTTCAAGACGAGATTAAGAGGGGATACGTTACCTTTGACGGCATCAGAATAGGAATTTGCGGACAAGCGGTGACGGACGGAAGCAGAATTATCACAATAAAAAATACAACGTCGTTAAATATCAGAATACCGCATGAGATTTTTGGCTGCGCGAACGCCTTGCAACGCTTGCTTGACTCTGAAAAGGGTGTGTTGCTGATGTCGCCGCCGTTTTGCGGTAAAACCACGTTGATACGCGACTTGGCGCGCATAAGCTCGGAGAGGGCCGATACATTGATAATTGACGAACGCGGAGAAATTTATTCCGAAAATTACAGATTCGGACAGTACTTGGATGTGATGTCCGACGCACCCAAAAGCATAGTCGCGGAGGGTATTCTGCGCGCAATGGCACCTGAAGTAGTCGTATGCGACGAACTTTATTTCAGTCGCGACGTCGCCTCTCTTGCCGAATTAAGCTCATCCGGTATAAAAATCATTGCCAGCGCGCACATCAAAGATTACAAAACCGCACCGGAACACATCAAGAAAATTATCGGAGAACATTTCGATTACGCCGTTACGTTGAGTAATAAGCCGACAATGGGAAGCATAAAATCCATTGTGAAGTTATGATATACAAGTTGCTCCTCGGCGCCGTAATAGTTATCGGTTTCGCTTACATAGGCTTTCAAATCGAAAAATACTACAAGATTCGTCTTGCAGTAGCGGAAGATTACCTTTCATTTGTCGCTTATGTAGAGAGAGAAACAGAATTCATGCGAACAGGACTATGCGAACTTATGCGTAATTACGGCGCGCGCACCGAGCAACTCAAAAACTCGCTTACAAAATGCGCGGACGGCTTGGAGTCAAACAACAAAGCCGTTTTCGAGTGCAAGACTCTGCCCAAAGAAGCCGTAAACGATATTTGCGTATTCATAAACGAACTTGCAAGAAGCGATTTCGAGGCGCGACGCAATATACTCAAAAGCGCATATGCCGCAGCGCTCGGACTAAAAGAAACCGCCACGGCGGATAAATCTAAAAAGGGGGAACTCGCCGGTAAACTCTTGATATTGTTGGGCGTCGGGTTATTGATAATCATACTATGACGGGAATAGAAACTTTACTTAAAATAGCGGGTGTGGGCGTTCTAAGCGCGGTTATAAATACCATACTCGACAAAAGTGACAAAAAAGAACTCGGAACTTTTGTAACGCTTACCGCGCTCATAGTCGTTCTCGTTATGGTTATAAATATGGTCTCCGATCTCCTCGGAACGGTACAATCGCTCTTTAATCTATACGGATGAGCATCATTAAAATCATCGGAATAGGCATGCTCGGGCTTATATGTTCTACCGTGCTAAAAGAGGTTAAACCGTCGCTTGCCGCTCTTGCGGGAATTGTTACGGGGATAATCATAGTAGTTTCTCTGATAGATGAATTTACGGGAATCTTAGACGAATACATGCGCCTCGTGGAGCTTGCCGGTCTCGATAATAAAATAATCAAAACCGTAATAAGAGTAATAGGCGTCGGGTATATAACGGAGTTTAGCGGAAACGTTGCGGAGGATTACGGCTCGCCGTCTATTGCAAAAAAAATTTTGTTCGGAGGTAAAGTATGTATTTTGGGACTGTCGTTACCAATAATCTCCGGAGTAATAACATCCGTTGCAAGTATCATAAAATAGCAATACTTGTAGCTATAGCTACGTTTATAGGGCTGATTTTGGGCATTGCGCCTGTAAATGAGCGCGTTGCGAACGCAAAAGAAGAGGACATAAAAAAAGAGATGGAAAACGAGATAGACAAAGTCATCGACGGTTTGGATTCAAAGGAATTGGACGAATATTTCGACTCTTTGGACGAAGCGTTGAAGTCCTCGCTCGGCGGAAGTATAAAGGTCTTGCTCAAAAACATCATTGACGGCAACGTATCGATAGGCTCGGAAGAAATCCTTAACTACTTAATTAAAGCCGTACTTAAAAATTTGAGCGCGACTTTTGCCTCTCTTGCAGGGATCGCCGTACTTGCGATTTTCTACGGAATGAGCGAACAACTGACATCGGGCTTCAAAAGAGAAAGCACAAAACAGCTCGTATATTGGACGGTATACGGCGGAATTGCCGTAACGATAGGTATTTCGGTAAGCAATCTGATAATCGATATAAAAAACGTAATCACGAGTATTTCTCGGTTGACGGAAATATCCGTACCGATATTTGCAACTATCATTACGGCGATAGGCGGAACGGGTACCGTGGGCTTTTTGGAGCCTTGCGTAACGTTGTTTTGCGGTTTTGCCGTCAAAATCATCGTTACGTTCGTTTTGCCTGTTTTCTACGCGGTTACGGTATTTACGATAATAGGCAATATGAGCGACAACATCAAACTCGACAAGCTCTCCAAAGCTTTGAAATCCGTGGGAAGTTGGACGCTCGGACTGACATTTTCGATAATCACCGCAATGATTTCCGCTCAAGGGCTGGTAGGTGCAAGTATCGACACCGTAAGCATAAAATCGGCGAAATTCGCGTTATCGAGCTATATTCCCATACTCGGCGGATATTTGGCGGAAGGTTTCGATATTGTGGTCGCGAGCGCCGTTTTGATAAAAAACGCTTTCGGGCTGGCACTGCTTATTGCGATACTTTTGATTACGCTTGTGCCGATAATTAAAACCGTTTGTTACTCGCTTGCGCTTAAGCTGCTATCCGGGCTGTTGGAGCCGGTTACGGACGCAAAGGTAACAAATTTGCTCTACAATACGGCGCAAAATCTATCTTTGCCGATAGCCTCCTGCGCGGGCGTCGGATTTATGATATTCGTAATTTTCATGACGGTTATCGGCGCATTCAATGCGGGGGTGGTATGAGCTTTACCGCGTATATAATGAGCATAGTCGGAGTTGTTTGTTTGACAACGCTTATAGACGTTTTTATTGCGGACGGGGAGACGAAAAAGTATGTCAAAGGCATAGCCGCGCTACTTGTCTTTGCTGTTATAATTTATCCGATTCCGAAGTTAGTCAATTCGGATTTCGATATTGCGGAGTTGTTCGATACAGAATCGCGGACGGCGTCGGTAAGTGAATTCGACGCTGAGGACTTAGCGGCATATGACGCCGATACGGCACGGAAAGAAACACTTTGCGTAGAGAGCTTATCGAAGCACGGATATGAGGGCGTTTTTGTAAGCGTGTACGAAATAACGGGTTATAACGGCGAAAAGATTGAAAAGGTTGTGGCTATTTTTACCAATGCCGTAATATCTCCCGAAAAGAAAAATATAGATATTATTGCAGACATTACCGAAATTATAGAAACTTCTATAAACGTTGACGGTGAAAACATTACAATTGCGGGGCTCGATTATGAATAAACTTAAAGAACTGGCTCAAAGGATAAAATCCGTAAAGCATATAGAAATTATTGTGGGAGTAATCATAATCGCGGTACTGTTGATAATATACTTTAACGTAAACGAAAAGACGACTAAGGAAACAAGCACGGAATCCGCCGCCAAAGAAACTTCATCGCTTACGGACGGACTTGAATCGAGGCTTGCCGATATTCTCTCGGAAATAGACGGAGCCGGTAGCGTAAAAGTCATGATTACATACAGCGCGACTTCCGAAATCGTGACGGCGTCAACCAATAATTCGCACACGACGACTACGACGGGAAGCAACGGACAAACAACTACGACAACTACTACGTCTTCACCGCTAATAACCAATTCGGATGTAATTGTACTACAAGAAAAAATGCCGCAAATTCAAGGCGTAATCATAGTTGCCGAAGGCGCGGATAACGTTATGGTCAAACTCCGCTTGTTACAGGCAACTGCAACGGTACTCGGCGTTAACGCAAACTCTATACAAATATTTACAAGGAGAGATGTATGAAGCAAAACAGCAAACTTTCTAAATTCGCCGGCATATTGAAAGCCAACAAAAAGAAAATTATAGTTATTGCCTGTATGGTTGCGCTTTTGGTAGCGACAGGGTGTTTGAATTACTTTTTGAACGTCAAAAAGAACGCCGACGGATCCTCAACCGATGTGAATAACGCAAGCTCGCAAGCGACTTTCTTCTCGACGTATCGAACGGATAGGGAAGCGACTCGTACTCAAGAAATTGCGTACCTTGACGACATAATCGCATCCGCAACTTCAACGGAGAGCGCGGTACAAGGCGCCGAGAATCAAAAGCTCAAATTGACAAGCGCGATGGAAACCGAACTCGTCCTCGAAGGGCTGATAAAAGCCAAAGGCTTCCAAGACTGCGTTGTAACAATCAGCACCGACAATGTAAACGTTGTGGTGATGGATGAGGATTTAACGCTCGAAGACGCCGCGCAAATACTTAACATAGTCGTTTCCGAAACGGATTTCAAAGCGCAAAACGTAGTGGTAATTCCTTACGTATAAGAATAGGGGCTGTTAATGAATGAGTCGTTAACAGCTCTTTTTTTAGCCGATTCTGTCCCGACTACGTAAGTACCGATTTATAAAAAACACTTGTATTGTCGCGCGCGCTATGTTATTATAATTAAAAAGAAATCAAGTGAGGTAATATATGTCCTACGAACTAATGGAAGTACAAATGGTATTTGACGATCTTAACGAACGCGTTGCCAAAACGATTGCGAATCTGCATACGGAATATCAATCGCTCCGCGCCGGCAGAGCCAACCCTCACATCTTGGATAAAGTTGTCGTGCCGTACTACGGCGTGGATACGCCCATAAATCAAATGGCTAACATTACCGTCCCGGAAGCAAGAATGCTTATCATCAACGTTTGGGACGGCAGTGCGCTTAAATCCGTGGAGAAAGCTATTATTGCAGCCAACCTCGGAATATTCCCGACAAACGACGGCAAAGTATTGCGCATGGTATTTCCCGAACTTACCGAAGAACGTCGTCGCGCCCTCGTGAAAGAGGTCAAAAGCACGGCGGAAAACGCCAAAGTTGCCATACGTAACATCCGTCGCGACGCCATAGAGCTTCTGCGCGGATACAAAAAAGACGGCATCACGACAGAGGACGATCTCTACGGACAAGAAAAAGACGTTGAAAAAATCGTTTCGACAGCCATTGCGGACGTTGAAAAAATAGCCGCCGACAAAGAAACGGAGATCATGTCCGTATAGGTCCATGCATCTTGCCGTAATCCCCGACGGCGCCGGAAGGTGGGCCGCCAAACGTAATTTGCCGCGAGTAAACGGTTACTTGTACGGCACACGCGCCATAACCGATATCATAGACGCATGCGACGAGCTTAGGCTCGCGTGTGTGTCTTTTTACGTTTCAAGCGCGGAAAACAAAAAGAGAGGTGCCGGCGCGTCGCTTGCGCTGTCTTCCGTATACGCCGATTACCTCGAAAACACTTTGCTCCCGATATGCAAAGAACGCGGTTATCGCTTGTTTTTTGTGGGAGATTACCAAAGCTTGACTCCGGAGTTGATGGGAACAATTTCCAAAGCCAATGCCGCGACAATTAACAATAGGGGCATGACGCTTGCGTTTGTGTTTGCATACAACGGCATGGACGAAATAACCAAGGCGTTTAATTACGTATTTGCCCAAAAACTCGTCAACGCCGATTATACGTCTACGACAATAGAAGAAGTGGAACAATATATGTATTCTGCCTCTTTGCCTCCGGTAGACGCGCTGATAAGATACGGCGGTTACAAAAGGTTGTCCGGATATTTACCGTTCAGAACGACGTATGCGGAAATGTTTTTCCTCGATAAGTTGTTCCCGGACGCAGACAAAGGCGACGTGTACGACGTGATGAAGCAATATAAGAAAATAAAAAGGAATTTCGGTAACGTATAATGAAAATGCTCAAAAAAACAATTCTCGGTTTGGCAATGCTCGGAGTATTGATGGGTTTTGTACTCCTCACCGGGCTGTGGGACGGCAAGGGACAACCGTTCTTTGACGCGCTTTTGCTTATCGTATCCGGATTCTGCACCTACGAAATGATTAGCCAGGGCAAAAAGCACGGCTACAACGTTGCCGTAATTCCGATTGCCTTGGAACTCATTGCCGTTTATCCGATGATTTGGTTCTTCGGCTATAAAGGACTTTGGACCGTATTCGGCGTGGGAACAATGCTCGCATTTATCTTCTTTATCTTTGATAAAAAAATAGGGATTAACGGATTGCTGTATACTTTGCTCGTAACGGTGTATGCGGCGCTT
Source organism: Ruminococcus bicirculans (ex Wegman et al. 2014) (assembly GCA_963642145.1). Classification (GTDB taxonomy): domain Bacteria; phylum Bacillota; class Clostridia; order Christensenellales; family DTU072; genus Stercoripulliclostridium_A. The sequence goes on along the minus strand of CAVIFU010000001.1, from coordinate 90,453 downwards.
CCGTTCGGCGTTGCTTTGAGCATGACGCATTACTACGGCATGCTTCCCATCCTTATGGCGGCAGCGGCGGCGATGCTCTCGGATACCGTTGCGTTTTATGCCGGAAGCGCAATAAAAGGTCCGAAGATTTTCCCGACGATCAGCCCTAAAAAAACATACTCTGGTTCGATTTTGGGCTTGCTCGGCGGTGCCGGAGGCGCGCTGATAGTTTATGCGATGTTTGAGTATGCCGGGGTCCCGGTAAACGACGCGCTCAGATTCTCCGACGTATTCAAAAATCCGATCTTGTTCTATGCTTTGACCGGTACGGCGATAGCCGTCATATCCGAACTCGGAGACTTGTTTGCCTCTAAAATCAAAAGAGAATTTGAAATCAAGGACTTTTCGACCTTGCTCGGCAGCCACGGCGGAGTTATCGATAGGCTTGACAGCATTATATTCGCCGTATACTTTACAGCCGTTTTGATGGCATTTACACCGATACCGGCATGATGGATAGGGCTAATAAACAAAAAATTGCCATTCTCGGGGCAACAGGTTCTATCGGAACGCAAGTCAGACAGGTTCTCGGGAACGAATACGTTATTGCGTTGGTTTCCGCGAACAAACAGGGCAGACGGCTTCGCGATGAATTCGCGAATTACCCTTCCGTCGTAAGAATTTATTCTAACGACGACTATCCCGTTGACGGTTCCGACGCTAACAAGCATTTCCATACTACCCGAGCGCTCGGAGATCCCGCGACTTTCGACGGTATAGACGTAGTAGTAAACGGCATAAGCGGATTTGCGGGAATCGCGCCTTCTTTCGCGGCTCTCAGAGCAGGCGCCAAACTTATCACCGCCAACAAAGAAACGTTTGTCGCGGGTGGCGGATTGTTCATGCGTATGGCTAAAGAGCTCGGCGCAAAAGTAGGAGAACGCATACTTCCGATTGATTCCGAGCACTCAGCGATTTGGACCTGCCTAAACGGCGAAGAATCGGATTGCGTGGACGGTATAACGATAACGGCGTCCGGCGGAGCGTTCAGAGATCTCTCAAAAGAAGAGATAAGCAGAACAAGCCACAAAGACGCATTGAGCAATCCCAACTGGAAAATGGGCAAAAAAGTAACGGTGGACACCGCTACGCTCATGAATAAAGGGTTTGAGCTGATTGAAGCAAAACATCTGTTCGGTACGAATAACGTTAAAGCCGTTGTGCATAGAGAAAGCTTGATCCATGCGTCCGTCACGTTCCGTGACGGCACGTCAAAACTTGTTTATTATGCTCCGGATATGCGGATACCGATTCAATATGCGCTTACGCATCCCAAACGTTGTCCGATTACTGGCGCGCCGCTGGCTTTGGATATTTGCGCGCTGTCGAATTTGACTTTTTCGGAGCCGGACAGAGATAAATTCCCTTGCTTTGCCCTCGCGGAGAAGGTGTTGGCGTCGGAATCGGACTACCTCGGCGCGGTGCTTTGCGTAGCCGATGAGGTTGCCGTTGACTTATATTTGAACGGCAAACTGAATTTCTACGGCATTTCAGACGCAGTAGAATGCGCGTTGAACAAGTTTAACTGTGGAATAATCGAGTCCGTTGAAGATATTTTGAGTATCGAACGCGAGGTAAGGGAATATATTATATGTAAATTCGGAGGTGAGGAATGTTGATATCGGCAACGTTTGCAAGCGTCATGGCAACCATCGGGTATGTACTGCTTGCCATACTTGCACTTATGTTTATGGTGGTAGTCCATGAACTCGGGCATTACCTCGCCGGACGCCTGCTCGGATTCAAAATATATGAATTCGGTATCGGCTTCGGACCCGCTATATTTAAGCATAAAAACAAAAAAACCGGCGTTTTGTTCACTATACGTCCTTTCCCTCTCGGCGGATTTTGTCAATTCGAGGGCGAAGACGAGGACAATTCCGATCCGCAAGCTTTCAATAATCAACCGCCTTGGAAAAGGTTGATAGTACTTTTCTCCGGCGCCTTTTTCAACTTGGTTTCGGGATGGATAATCATAGTGATCTTCTTTTCCGCATACGGACAAGTGTTACCTAATATTGCCGCAGTCTATCCCGATTCTCCCAACGCGCAAGTGCTTGAAGCAGGGGACGCATTCCTGAGCGTAAACGGCAAACAGGTAAATATTCTTACCTTGGACGACGCGCAAGCGGCGTTTTCCAAAGCCGGTGATACCGCAAACGTGGTCGTGTTGCGCAACGGCAAAAAAGTTAAATTAACCATTACCAAAAACGTGTATACGTTGGGAGAATTCGATGAGCAAGGCAACTTTACGCCCAAAATAAACAGCGACACCGGTGAAACCGAAACGAATTACGGCTTCGGGTTCTCTTCTTATACATCGGCGGTAAAATTACCGTTCTTACTTGCGTTTGCTCGCTCGTTTACGTTTATGTTCTTCCTCGTATACAAAATTTTTGCGATACTCGGAAGTTTGTTGACCGGGAAACTTGCTTTTAACAATGTAGGCGGTCCCGTTACTACCATCAAGGTTATGAGTGAAGCGGCGAGCGGCGGATTTGCCACGCTCTCATATGTCGTGTGTTTGGTTTCTGCAAACCTTGCCGTAATGAATCTGTTGCCGTTACCTGCTCTTGACGGATCGAGAATGGTGTTCTGTCTGATTGAATGGATCTTCAAAAAGCCCGTCAATCGTAAGGTTGAGGCTATTATACACACGGTAGGAATGGTACTATTGTTCGGATTTGCGATATTTGCAGACATATTCCGATTCGTAACTACTTGACGAGGTACTACTTATGACAAAACGCATTTACGTTAAAGATATACCGATAGGCGGAGGCGCGCCGATTACCGTCCAATCGATGACGGATACGCCGACAGCGGATACGCGCGCGACACTCGAAAGAATAAGTGAACTATCCGGCGTCGGATGCGACATCGTCCGAGTATCCGTGCCGGACGCGGAATCTGCCGAAAGCCTAAAAACAATTGTCAAGCTTTCACCCATTCCGGTGGTTGCCGATATACACTATGACTATCGCCTTGCAATCGAGTCGATACTTGCAGGCGCGCACAAGGTTAGGATAAACCCGTCCAATTTCCCCAAAGACGGACTACATAAATTTGCAAGCGTTTGCGCCGAGCGCGGTATTCCCGTAAGAGTAGGCGTAAACGAAGGCTCGGAAAGAGGCGCCGTGCGCACGGCGGAAGAGCTTGCGCATATGGCGTGCGCCTCGGCAGAAGAGCTTATGGACTTGGGCATAGAAAACATCGTACTTGCCGTTAAAACATCCAACGTAAATAAAACCGTGCAAGCTTACCGCGCGCTTAGTAAGCTTACAGATCTCCCTTTACACGTAGGACTGACCGAAGCCGGTACGCCGAAACTCGGCATAACAAAGTCGGATATTGCGATAGGTTCATTGTTGCTTGACGGAATCGGCGATACCATACGCGTTTCGCTTACAGCCAATCCCATACTCGAAGTGACGGAAGGACGAAAAATATTACGCGCCATAGGCATGGACAAAAAATTTACGGAAGTGATAGCTTGTCCGACTTGCGCGAGAACCGAAATCGATGTGAAGGGAATTGCCGAGCGTTTGGAAGCTCTGACCGAAAACAGCAAAAAACCTCTCAAAATAGCGGTAATGGGCTGCGCCGTCAACGGTATCGGAGAAAGCGTCGGGGCAGACTTCGGTGTGTGCGGCGGCAAAACTCGCTCCGCGATATACGTAAACGGTAAACTCAAAAAATCAGTAGAAAACAAGGATATTATCGATGAGCTTGTAGCCCTCGCGGAGGAATACAATGGATAACGGCGCCTTTAATTATCTTCTGAATGAATCCTTGAATGAAGAAGAGCGTATATTCAAGTTGTCGCATGCCGTTATCAACGAAACGGACGAGCTTGTAATTACGTTGCTTGTGGACGCTACCAATTACGATACGCGCCTCAACGAAGAGTTAAAGCATAAAGTTTCGGACATAATCGGCGATATTTTGCCGAAAAACATTATTTTCCATGTAGTGTACAAAAAAACGGAAACGAGCGAAAGGTATATTCTTCAATGTATCAACGACTTTTTTTACAAAGAAAGCAGTCTGTTGTTCTCTAAACTCGGTGACGTCACTTTTGACATACAAATCGAATATTGCCTTGTTAAGATTAAAGTAGGCGCACCGCCGGATGTTTTCGGATATCTTGCCGACTGCGGATACGATAAACAACTTTCGGATTACTTGGAGGGTCAAATATTCGAAAGCGTTGAAGTAGAGTTCTTCCGTACCGAAAAGAAAAGCTATGACGGTATACGCAAAATCAGATCCGTTTCTTCAGTGAGACCGACTTTGCGCGTTGCAAATGTTAAAATTAAAGTCGATTTGATAGGAACAATCGGACGTAAACCGGTATACATAGTGGACGCACTTAAAAAGGAGTCGGAAAACGTCACTCTCTGCGGCAAGCTGTCTAACGTGCGCGAAGCTATGTCCAAAAACGGTAAAGTTTATTTTCGATTTTCAATAGACGATACGACGGCAAAAGTGGATTGCATGATATTCCCGAGGTTCCCCAAACAACAAGAAGCGATGCGTTCTTACCTATTGGAGGACATAGACATAGTCGCGGAAGGCGAACTACGGATGGATGAGAAATCCGGAGGATTTATATTTTGGGTGCGTCGCATTGCCGTTTGCGACATTGACTATGCAAGTATAAATACCGACGTTGTGTACAATACCGTGCCGGATGAGTATTACAAAGTTTTCCCGGAGCCTTACTCGGAGTCCGAACAGGGGAATTTGTTTGAAGAAAAAGAAGAGGAGCTTCCGGAATTGCTCAAAGGCAAGATCGTCGTATTTGACCTTGAAACGACGGGGTTGCAGGTAAGTTCTTGCAAAATAATTGAAATCGGCGCCGTATTGATGGAAGACGGCGTTATCAAGGAGACTTTCTCGACATTGATAAATCCCGAAGAACATATTCCCGAAGAAGCCTCGGCAACAAACAATATCTACGACGAGGACGTAAAGGACGCGCCGATATTCAAAGACGTCGTAGGGGATTTTTATAAATTTTCCTATGGCGCTACGCTATGCGCACATAACGCGCCGTTCGATATCGGATTCATCACTTATCACGGGAGGCAATACTTATATAACTTCGATAACCCGGTGATCGACACGCTGGCGATGGCAAAAAAAATCTTCCGCAGAGATAGAAAAAACACATTAAACGACTTGTGCAAACAATTCGATATCGAACTGACGAACGCGCATCGCGCTCTATACGATACGATTGCGACTGCCAAAGTTCTCAAAAAGCTCGCAAGTCTTTCATAAAAAGTTCAAAAAATATTGACATGACGGCTGTATAAGGTATTATATAAATATGCGCTTAAAAAAATGTTTGATTTCAATACTTTTCCTCTTGTTGTGCGCGTGCCTGTGCGCGGGTGTTCTTTCCGCGTGCAACAATGACGAAAATAAGCGTGGTTTGTATATAATTTCTTTCAACACTCAAGGCGGTACTCCGGTGGATACGATGTATCTCAAAGAGAACGCCTCCATAAATTTGCCGGAAAACCCTCCGGAAAGGCAGGGCTATGTATTTACCGGTTGGTATATCGACAAGGATTGTTTGTACAGATTAAACGTTTCCACGTACAGAGTTAAGCGCAATATCACGATTTTTGCAGGGTGGGAAAGCGTTGAAACGTATAGGCATGCCATTACCGTTTTGACTACTTCCGAAAACGGGACGATTGAGATCGTTACGCCGGAAGATAAAAGGGCGCGCAAAGGCGATGTCGTTACCGTAGAAATTAAGTGCGGTGCCGGATATGTCGTTAAGGACGGCACACTGAAAGCAAACGGTATAGCGTTGACGCAATCGGAAGAACGCTATGCTTACTATGAATTCGTCATGCCGGCAGAACCGGTAACGGTTACTTGCGAATTCGAGCTCGAACCGCATTCCGTAACCGTTCTTTGCGATCCGCTGCTGTCGGAACCAAACGGTACGGTTGTCGGAAGCGTTGAAAAAGCTCAAAGCGGAGACGCAGTCACTCTTTTGATTTTGCCCGATTACGGCTACAAACTTAAATCCATCTACTTCCAAGACGGCACGGCGTTAAATGTGGGCGTAAGCAATACGTGTTTATTCTACATGGGCGCGGAAGAAGTAACGATAATTGCGGAATTCGAGGAAATCGATCGCGGAACATACTATTCCGTATCTGCCGATAACAACGCGAACGGACAAATTATCTTAAATACCGCAAAAGCGAACGCCGGAGAATATGTGGAAATATCCGCGACTCCGATCGACGGCTATATGCTAAACGGCATCACTGTCAGGTATTCCGTCAAAGGTGCAAGCGTATACACGCGCCTATCCGGCAATTCTTTCGTAATGCCGACGTCCGATGTAAGCGTCGGCGCATCTTTTATCGTTATCGATAAGCAAAACGATGAAGACTATGAGTTGACGATAACAGAACCCGTTAACGGCAAAATCAATATCAAAGATATTAAAAATTCATATAAAGCCGGAGAAAAAATATCGTTTTCGACCATAGCAGACAATGGCTACGGGCTGGGAGGAGTATATGCAAACGGCATTTACGTTGCCGGCGATTCGTTCTACATGCCTAAGTCTGATTGTAACATTACCGTCGATTTTTTGCCGATAGGGCACAGTATATCGGTTGAAGCGACCGATTCAGATAAGTTTACGAGTGTGTTGTCTGCGGAATTCGCGTCATACGGCGATAAAATAACAGTTGACATCATACCCGACGAAGGATATGTTTTTGCATATGAAAAATTGGTATATAACGAAAACGTAAGAATAAATTACGGCGTTTTCCTTATGCCCGACGAGGATGTAACGATATACGCAAAGGTTGTAGAAAAGGGTACCGCGCACGCGGTGAACTTACTCAACTCGGCGATAGGCGGCTCCGTAACGGCGGATAAAACTACCGCTTGCGAATACGAACGCGTTACGGTTACGGCAGCCTCGATAAACGGCTATGTGCTTGCCGATAAAGGCATAACCGTTACATATACGCTTAACGGTGAAAAGAAAACACTGTCGCTAAGCAATAACGACTCGTTCTCAATGCCCGACGCTGATAACGTATGCGTTACGGCAAAATTTGACCGCGTATTCGGCGTAGATGCGTACGACGACGGCAAAATATACGCGACGCCTTCATCGACCTCACTCAAAATAGGCGGAAACGTCTACTTCAATGTGGGTGCGTACGAAGACTACCTTACGGAAGACGTAAAATTGTCCGTGGCGATAGGCACGTACACCGAACTTTTGGACTCCGCGAACGTATTTGAACTGACTGCCGACAAAGCAGAGCATGGCGACACCGTAAGCGTAACCGCAAGTACGGCACATCGCACGACTGACAAATCGCGTAGCTATTACATAACCGTACGCACGACGAGCGGCGGCACGGTTAGCGTCGGTCGAAACGGCGGAATAGCGGCAGGCACGTTGGTTAAATTGAACGTAAGCCCGAATAAGGGGTACAAACTCAAATCGCTAAACATTGTGGAACCGAATAACGGTTATACGCCGATATGCGATGTCTTTACAATGCCCGAATCGGCAGTGGAAATTTATGCCGAGTTCGAACAGATAAGCGATTCCGAAAAATATGTATTCGGATTGGAAAGCTCCTATAAGAAAAATTTGCAGTTATTCAACCGCTACGGCTTTACCGTCTCGTATCAAAAGAATCGGTATGACTTATATAAGGTCTTTGACAATACGTTATCCGACTACGCCGGCTATATTTGCGGTGCCGTATCGGTGAAAGCCAAATACGGGCACGACTTCTACATATTCGAAATAAACGATCTCTCCGAAGTAGCGCGTATCGCAAATGCGACGGCAAGAATTCTCAATGATAAATTCAACGCCGAATCTACTGTCTATTTCGATAACAATTACTTCGTCGTATCGCCGTATGGTAATGCCGAGGAGGATTTCTATTTTTATCGAAACGGTATTAACGATATAAATAACTTCCTGTTATATAAGCGTAAAGACGGAACTTACGGAGTGTTTGCGTATCGCGGATCCGACGTATATATCAAGATACCGGAATCGTATTCAAACAGGGCGGTAACTTACATCGCGCCTTATGCGTTCGGTAACGCCCAAGGCGTATTATCTTTGGATTTATCCTATGTGTGCACTTTGGATAGGTTCGCGTTATACGGTCTCAAAGAGATAAAGAATATAGATTTGAAGTGCGTTTCCTCCATCGGTACGGGCGTGTTTATGGATTGCACGGCTCTTGAACGCATAAGCGCGCCGAGCTCTAATTCGTCTTTCAGTACGCAAGACGGCGTGCTCTTCAACGCAAGCAGGACGCTCCTGATTGCCTATCCCGCCTCGAAAGAGCAGTCTGCGTTTACAGTGCCGAGCAAAGTAAAAGTAATAGCAAGTTACGCCTTCTATGGCGCCAAAAACCTAACTCAAATGATTTATTCCGGAGGACTTACCACGATAAGCAGTTATGCTTTCTCGAATGCCAAAAAACTTGCCGGTATATCTTACATGTCAATAATAGGCGTAGACGGCATAGCCGACTTCGGCATAAACAGGTCCACCGTCACTTATATAGGAGATTACGCATTCTACGGCGCGGATAGCTTGACGACATTTAATCTCGACACGATTCAAAGAATCGGCAAATACGCATTTAATGTTTGCGCAGGCAAGCAACTGAATATCAATCTAAGTTCGTGCGTATCTCTTCCCGGTGCATACTTTGCTCCCATTGACAACACTGCCGACGGATCGCTTAAAATTACCATCGGCTCGTCGCAAGAGAAGCTCTATAAAAATCACTTAGTGTGGTCTAATTACGACTACTCGATATTATAGCGAAATCATAGAGATATTTACGTAGAATTTCATTAACTCGTAATATAAACTTTATTAAAAGCATATCTATAATCGGATGTGCTTTTTTTGTGTTGTTTTATGACAAATATCGACAATACTTGCCTTAATTCCACCTTGAAAAAAGCTTAAAATCGGGAGGAGAAATGTTCATAGTATGTAAAAAGCGAGCCGTATTGCTGACGGCTGTCGCGCTTATTATCGTAATAACGATTGTCGCGCTTGCCGGCGCCGGAGTATTCACGAGCGTTTCGACTAATAGACTGATACCGATATATAGCGTGGATACCGCCGAAAATAAGGTCGCTCTTACATTTGACGCGGCTTGGGGCTCCGATAAAACTCGCGGAATAATGGACATACTGGAAGCGAACGGATTGCGCGGAACGTTCTTTTTGACAGGGTTTTGGATTGACGCAAACGCCGAACTCGTCAAAGAAATTTACGATCGAGGGCATCTTGTGGCTAACCACAGCCTTAATCACAAGCATATGTCCAAGCTCGGAACGTCCGATATCGACAACGAGATAACCGAAGTCAACGCCAAAATTCTGACGCTGACGGGTTATTCGGCGACGTACTTTCGCGCGCCTTTCGGCGAATATGACAACAAACTGATAAACGCATTGACAAACAAAAATATGCAGTGCATTCAGTGGAGCATCGATAGCTTGGATTGGAAGGGGCTTTCCGGCGGACAGATTACGGAAAGGGTGACTCCGAAACTTGCGCCCGGCGCGATTGTGCTATTCCATAACAACAGCGACCACATACTCGATGCGTTGCCTATTGTAATAACGTCGATAAAAAATAAAAATCTGAGGGCGGTAAGACTTGACGAACTTGTATATGCGAACGGATACACCATCGATTCGCAAGGAAAACAAATCAAAAATAATTAATTTACATCCGGAGGATATAAAATGGATGACATTATGAATAACAACGTAGTAACAATTTCCGGCATAACGGCAATGGAACCTGTCTATTCTCATAGCGTATTCGGCGAAGGTTTCTATGAGTCGGCAATCGAGATCGAACGTCTTTCCGGGCAAAAAGACGTCATTCCCGTAACAATTTCGGAACGCCTGCTTGCCGATTCTGATTTTGCGGTAGGAAACAAAGTGGCTATCGACGGGCAATTCCGTAGCTATAACAAATTGGTTAACGGAAAATCGAAGCTTATGCTTACGGTGTTTGTAAGGAGTCTGTTCGACCCCGCAAACGAAATACAAAACGCCAACAACATCGAACTTACCGGTTTTGTTTGTAAGCCGCCGGTATTCCGCACAACGCCGTTCAAACGCGAAATCGCCGATATTTTGATTGCCGTAAACAGGGCTTATAATAAGTCCGATTATATTCCGTGTATTGCCTGGGGACGCAACGCTCGATTTGCGGCAAAGCTCGAAGTAGGGGACAAAATTACTTTGTCCGGAAGAATTCAGAGTAGAGAGTATCAAAAATTATTGGATGACGGTTCTTCGGAAACGCGCGTGGCTTACGAAATCAGCGTGGGAAGAATAGGGTACGGCTCTGAGTCCGACGATGTCGACGAAAGGAACGAGAATACGATTTAGTGTTGAAAATATTCTTGGCTCGGTGTATAATCGTGTTATGGAAAACGTTATAGAAAATCTTAACTCGATAATAGCCGAAATAGATAAAATCAAACTCGTAAACGGAATTTCGCGCGACATAGAAATATTGGGCGCAAGCAAGACAAGAGACTTGCAAACTTTGCTCGACGTAGCCAAGGACGGTAGGGTAACGGTGTTTGGTGAAAATCGCGTGCAGGAGTTTATGAGTAAGTACACGCCGTCTTTGACTTGGGACATTATAGGTCAGTTGCAGACCAACAAAGTTAAGTACGTCATAGGCAAGGTTAGGTATATTCAAAGCTTGGACAGAATTCCGCTCGCGGACGAAATCGAAAAACAGGCGCGGAAAAACAATCTCACGCAGAAGTGTTTGGTCGAAATAAATTCCGGAGCGGAAGAAGCCAAGGGCGGACTGTACATAGACGACGTCATACCGTTTATCGAATACGTAAATACGAATTACGAGCATATTAAAATATGCGGATTGATGGCTGTCGCGCCAAAGGGAATAGGCGACGATAACCTCAGAAAATTATTCGGATCGGTAAACGATTTATACGTCGAACTAAAAAACAAATATGGTTACGAAGTGTTGTCGATGGGCATGTCCGAAGACTACAAAATTGCCGTGGAATGCGGATCTACTTCCGTTAGATTGGGGCGCGTTCTGTTCGGAGAAAGGCGTTGAGTATTATAAAATAAGCTGAAATTTATAATTATGAGTTATATCGAGGCTCTGAAAAACGGTAAAATACCGCAAAAACAGTCAAAAACGAAAAGGCTTACGCCGTATGATGTTTTTATGGCAAAGCGTCGTCCCGACGCCCTAACGGGAGCAACGGGAACGGTAAATTGCTCGGTAAAAACTCGTAAGGACGCGGAACGCGTAATCGACGCACTGAAAGCAGGCAAGGGCGTTCTTACGGAATTTACCGACGTCACCGCGGTATCCGCACAAAGAACGCTTGACTTTCTTACAGGCGCAGTGTATGCCATAAACGGTAAAATTGTCAAAACGTCGTCCGGTAAGTATTTACTTACGCCTCCCGGCATGACGATTATATCCTGATGTTTGTTTGCCTTGCGTTTTTCTCTTTACATAGCATATTCAGTAGTGTATAATAGCTGTATGAAAGTTCCCGAAATATTTAAGTTCACGGCTGAACAAAAGAAAAAACTACCGATTTGGTTTGCAATCGAATTTGCCGGAATACTTGCTTATTTGGCATTGGACTTGCTCACCAAACATTTCCTATACGGTCCGATGGCAAACGGCAGCGCCGATATTATTCTCATAAAGGGCGTTTTGCGCCTGACGCCGGTAGAGAATACCGGTGCGTCATTCGGTATATTCAGCGATAAAACAAGCGTTTTGACTATCGTTTCCATCGTAACGGCGGTCATTTTAATCATCGTTTGGGCTGTAACGATCAAAGAACGCAACGGCATTTATCGTGCGTCACTCGTTTTGATAATAGCAGGTGCCGTCGGCAATATCGCAGACAGGCTCGTGTTCGGATACGTAAGAGATTTCATCTATTTCGAATTGATTGATTTTGCCGTATTCAATCTTGCCGACAGCGGACTTTGCGTCGGCGCGGGATTGCTGATTATATACATCTTGTTCTTCTATTTGCGCGCCGATAAAACGAATAAAAACGGCGATAAAGCTCGGAACGATGCGAAAAACAATGAGGTTAACCAATAGTGGAAACATCTATTTTTGTTGTGAGTAAAGAGGAGGACGGCGTAAGGCTCGACGTATTTTTGGCGTCGCATCTCGAAGAATTTACCCGTAGCCGAATAAAAGGCTGCGTGGAAATGGGATTGGTGCGTTTGCGCGGAGAACGCGTCGACAAATGCGGAGTCACCGTCAAAGAAGGCGATATCGTTGAAATCGATATAGAGGAAGCCGTTACGCTTTCGGTAGAGCCCGAGGATATTCCGCTGAACATCGTTTACCAAGACAACGATTTTCTCGTCATCAATAAAAAGCAGGGGATGGTTGTGCATCCTGCCGTCGGTTCGCCGAACGGCACCCTCGTAAATGCGCTGCTTTATCAGGTAAAGGACTTATCGGGAATCAACGGAGTATTACGCCCGGGGATTGTGCATCGCCTGGATAAGGATACCTCCGGCTTGATAATGGTTGCCAAAAACGATATTGCGCACGCGTCGCTTTCTCAGCAAATCGCCGAAAAATCGGCAAAAAGATACTATCTCGCACTCGTGGACGGTAATATCAAAGAAGATACCGGAATAATAGACTTGCCGATAGATCGTTGCAAAACGGACCGCAAAAAGATGTGGGTCAGCAAGGACGGCAAGCCAGCAAAAACAAAATTTACCGTTCTCGAACGGTTCGGGAAATATACGTTTGTGGAGTTCGAACTGTTTACGGGAAGGACTCATCAGATACGAGTACACAGCGCGTTTATGCATCATCCGGTAGTCGGCGACAAAACATACGGCGGCAGTAATAAATTCAATTTGAACGGGCAACTTCTGCACGCATACAGGCTTGTCGTGAAGCACCCCACGACCGAAGAAGACATGGAATTTACCGCTCCGATGCCGGACTATTTTACCGATGTTTTGAACATTTTGCGAAAAACACTTGCTAAATAATACACGCGTGTGTTAATATATAAATGCTTAAAGTAACCGATACTTGAGAGCGGGTCAAACCGCTCTCAAACGGTATTATGAGGGATAACAATGGAATTTGAACTTTCCGTACAAGAACGCGCGGAGGAAATTATTACCCCCGTCGTGGAAAAACTCGGCTACGAAGTAGTCGAAGTTCGTTATGAACGCGTAGGCAAAAAAAATTCGCTTACCGTTTTTATCTACAAAAAAGGCGGTATTTCCCTTGATGATTGCGTTACGGTAAACGCCGAACTCGATATGCCGCTCGAACTTGCGGACGTAACGCACGGCGCGCCTTATGAATTTAACGTTTCTTCTCCGGGACTCGATCGTCCCATAGTCACAGACAAGGATTATGCTCGCAACATCGACGAAATTGTAGAGGGTATCTACGTTAAGCCGATCGGCAAAACAAAAAAAATAGTAGGCAAACTCCTTGATCACGACGACGAGAAAATATACCTCGACGTAAAAGGTAAAAAGGTTTCCGTACTCAAATCCGACATAAGCCTCTTGCGCCCGTACATCGATATGAAAAGCCTGAAATCGAAATAGGCTCGAATATAACAACTAAATAACAACTTAATACGGAGGAATCCACAAATGCAAAACAAAGAACTGTTTTTAGCTCTCGATCAATTAGAAGCCGAGTATAAACTCGACAAACAAATGCTGATCACTTCTCTCGAAGCCGGCTTGGCTTCCGCATTCAAAAAGGAAAGCGGAGAAAGTCGCGCCGTGGCGGTTAAAATGAACCCGGACACTTTCACAATCCGTTTCTACGCTTACCAAACGGTTGTCGAAGGCGAACCGCAAGAGGATAGCGAACTCTCTTTGGAAGAGGCGCGCGAAATCAAACCCGACGCGCAAGTAGGCGATATGATAGGCGAGGACGTCGATCCCGACGACCTTTCGAGAATCGCCGCGCAAACAGCTAAACAGGTAATTACGCAACGCATAAACGAAGCGAAGCGCGAACAAGCCATGAGCGAAATGAGCGAACGTACCGGCGAATTGATGCAAGCCATCGTCCGCAAAGTAGAGCCCAACGGCACGGCGTTTGTGGAAATAGTCGGAACTCAAATGGAAGGCATTTTGGGTACCGGTGATCAAGTTCGCGGTGAAAAGCTCGCGGTAGGCGATAAAATCAAAGTCTTTGTCAAAAAGGTCCAAACCGACCTCAAGGGAATGTCGAGAGTACTCGTTTCTCGCAGTTGCGCAGGTTTTGTGCGTAAGCTGTTTGAAGTGGAAGTGCCCGAAATTCGCTCCAATCTCGTAAAAATCAAAAATATCGTTCGCGAAGCAGGGCTCAGAACAAAACTTTCCGTATATTCCGACGATCCCAATATCGACAGCATCGGCTCCTGCATCGGACCTAAGGGCTCCCGTGTAAACGCAGTCGTTAACGAACTTAACGGAGAAAAGGTGGATGTTATCCTGTATAGCACCAACCCTTCCGAGTATATCGTGCGCGCACTTTCTCCCGCTAAGGTTATCATGGTTCAACTCAACGAAAGCGCAATGCAAGCCAAAGTTATCGTCCCGGACGACAAACTTTCACTCGCGATAGGCAAGGGCGGTCAAAACGCAAAACTTGCGGCTAAACTTACCGGATACAAAATCGACGTAAAACCTTATTCCGTGGCGGTAGCAGACGACGCCGATATCATGACGGAAGCACCTGTGGAAGAATAAATGAAATACGTTCCATATCGAATTTGTTGCGTTTGTCACAAAAAGCAACCAAAATCGGATTTGATACGTATCGTACGTACTTCGGAAGGATTTAGGCTCGATCCGCTCGGCAATGCCGATGGCAGAGGCGCATATGTGTGCAAGTCAAAGGAATGTTTGACTAAGTGCGCAAAAAAGCATCTCTTGAACAGGAGCTTAAAAACAGCGGTACCGGAGGAGATATATGCCGAACTCGAAAAGTTCTACAACGAAGATTAGCGCATATATCGGCTTTGCGACAAAAGCCGGCAAAACCGTGATGGGCGTAGATAATATAATCGCCCTGAAACGCCCGATACTTGTGCTGTATGCCCAAAGCCTTGCCGATAACTCAAAAAATAAGTTGAGCAATGCGGTAAAAGCTATAGGACACACCGCAATAGAAGTTAATGACTTACAGCAATTCGGTATGCCGGAAGCCTGCAAAGCGGTAGGTATAAAAGAAAAAAACCTTGCCGAAGCAATAATCAAGCAGTTAAATAATTAAAGGAACGAGAAATGCCAGAAAACGCAAACAGAACCGCGAACAGCGAAAACAACACCCTCAGATATGTCAATAAAATCGACGATTACCTCAAAATGAGGCAACCGCAGATCCAAAAGACATTGTCGGATAAGCGTAAGCAATTAAGTGAAGCACGCACTGCCGCGCAGGATAAGCGTGAAAAACTTTTAGCCGAGATCAAAGAGCGTAACGAGATCGAATTGGCAAGAAAAAAAGAAGAAAAAGAGAAAGCGGAAATCATTCGCAAAGAGGCTGAAGCTCTGCAAAAATTAACGATAAGCAAAGAACTCGATCAAAAAGAGGAATCTGCCGTGGAGGTAACGGTCCCCGAAAAGGAGATCGTTGCGAATGAAAAACCGAGCGTCGAACCGGAAGCACCGGAAGCCGACATAGCGCCGATCCAAACCGCGGAAAATCCCACGGAAAAGAAAGTCGAGCCCGCGACAAAGCCTATCGTTGCTGCCACGGAAAAGCGTCCCGACAATAAGGGCAATTCCAAGCAACTCGAAGCGGCGAAAGCTGCGGTTCAATCGATATTGGCTAAGCCGAAAAAACAAATCGACAAGCCGGTTATCCGCGTATACATTCCGCCGGCGGACGACAACAGAGGTCGCCGCGCGCCGAACGCGTCTAACTCCGCGCAAAGGCAAAACGGTAACAACCCTTCTAACGGCGCTCCGCGTTATAACGGCAATACGCAAAATCGCCAGCACAGTGCAATCGAGCGTATCAACAACGCGCCCCTAATGCCGACAAAGGACAATTCCAAAAAGAAAGTTACCCAAGACGCGTCTCGTCCCGATGACAAGACGCAACTTAACAAAAGGGCAATTTCACGCAAAGGTTACGACGATAAAAATATACCCAACTCCAATAACTACGATGACGACGGCAACGATCTCTACGAAAACAATATCGTCAAGAAGCGTTCTCGCAGAATAGGCGGTAGCCAACGTAAGGAATTTAACTTGACTGAAACCGTAGTGATAGATCATGCCGTAATCACCAAGGAAAACGTGCCGATCAAAGAGCTTGCGGAAAAAATAGGGAAAACCGGTACCGAGATTATCAAGAGATTATTCCAACTCGGTATCATGAAAACCATTAACGATTCCATAGACTTCGATACGGCGGAACTTGTGGCAAACGATCTCGGGATTACTCTCGAACTTCAAAAAGAGGAAACTTCCGAAGAAAAACTCAAATCGATCTTCGACGTCGAAGAGGATTCCGATGAAAATCTTGTGCCGCGTCCGCCGATAGTTACCGTTATGGGACACGTTGACCACGGCAAAACATCTATTCTCGACTGCATCAAAAAGACAAACGTTGCCGCAGGTGAAGCCGGAGGTATTACTCAGCACATCAGCGCATATACGATTAACGTCAAAGGACAGCAAATCAGCTTCCTCGATACCCCGGGGCATGCGGCGTTTACCGCAATGCGCGCTCGCGGCGCAAACGTTACGGATATAGTTGTAATCGTTATTGCCGCAGACGACGGCATCATGCCTCAAACCGTTGAAGTTATAAACCACGCAAAGGCTTCCGGAAGCAATATTATAGTTGCCATCAACAAAATCGATAAGCCGGCGGCAGATCCGGATAGGGTCATGTCTCAACTACCCGAATATGATCTGCTCCCCGAAGCTTGGGGCGGCACGACTCCCGTTGTGAAAGTAAGCGCAAAGACGGGAGAAGGCATCGACGAATTGTTGGAAACCATTCTTCTCGTAGCGGAAGTAATGGAATTGAAAGCCAACCCGAAGCGCAATGCGCAGGGCACGGTTGTCGAAGCGCGACTCGATAAAGGCAAAGGTCCTCTTGCGACGGTTCTCATCCAAAACGGTACGTTGCATGTAGGCGATCACGTCGTCGCAGGCGTCGTAACCGGTAAAGTGCGCGCCATGCAAGACGACAAGGGTAAGGCTGTTAAATCGGCAGGACCTTCCTCCGCGGTGGTTATTCTCGGCTTGGACGAAGTACCTAACGCCGGAGATCAACTTCTTGCCGTAGATGACGAAAAACTGCTCAAAGACGTTGTCGCCGAAAGAATAGCGCGCGACAAAGAACGTCGCATAAACAATGCGAGCGTAACTTTGGAGGACGTATTCCGCGGTATAGAAGAAGGCAAAATGAAGACGCTCAACCTAATAGTCAAGGCGGATGTTCAAGGTTCCGTGGAGGCTATTACGGAAAGCTTGCTCAAACTTTCTACCGATGAAGTAAAAGTTGTCATACCGCATGCGATGGTAGGCGCAATTAACGAAAGTGACGTCACGTTGGCGGAATCGGTTAAAGCTGTAATCATAGGGTTTAACGTACGTCCCGACGCAAAAGCAAAGGCTCTTGCCGATAGTAAAAAGATCGAAATCAGACTGTATCGCATAATCTACGACGCAATAGACGATGTTACGAATGCCATCAAAGGTCTTTCTGCGCCTAAATACAGAGAGCAATATCTCGGCAAAGCCGAAGTCAGACAAATCTATAAGATCAGCGGCGTCGGCACGATTGCAGGTTGCATGGTGCTTGACGGCAAGATTGTGCGTAACGCAAAAGTGCGTTTGATACGCGACAACATAGTTATTGCGGATACGTCTATCGCCTCTTTGAAACGCATGAAGGACGATATGAAAGAAGTCGTTCAGGGCTATGAATGCGGTATAGGCTTGGATAACTGGAACGATATAAAAGAAGGCGATATAATCGAGTCGTTCAATATCGTAGAGGAAAAAAGATAGTTATGAATATAGACAGAGTAAATTCCGAAATTCGCAAAGAAGTGATGGACTTGGTATCGCATGAAATCAAGGATCCGCGAGTTGCCGATTCCGGTGCGATGATTAGCGTAATGCGCGTAGATACGACGCAAGATCTGAAATATTGCCGTATCTACGTCAGCATAATGGGCGCGGAAAACGCAAGAGAAGTAGTGGACGGACTAAACGCGTCGGCAGGTTTTATGCGCAACGAACTGTACGGACGCTTAAAGATACGTGCGGTACCGCATTTGACGTTCATACTCGATGACAGCATAGATTACGGATTCAAGATAGACAAAATACTCAAAAGTTTGGACATCAAACCCGCAGAAGAGGACCCGGAAGTTTAGATATGTACGAAAGTATAACAAAGAAGTTGCTTTCAGTAAGTACAATAGCCCTGTTTATGCATATCAATCCCGACGGCGACTGCATCGGGAGCGCGCTTGCAATGTATAAATACCTAAAAAATATGGGCTTGGATGTAAGCGTATTTGCCGAAAACAGCGCGGATATATCGTCTAAATACGATATTTTACCTAACATTAAAGTAATAAATTCTAAGCCGGCAGGACACTACGACCTTGGTATCGCACTCGATTGCGGTAGCGCACAAAGGCTCGGCAGGCGTCAAGCCGGTATATTTTTCGATAAATGCGCAGACCACGCATGCTTCGATCATCATGCCTCCTCGGAGCCCTTTGTTGAAGCACTCGTGTTTGAAAACGTTGCCGCAACGGCGCAAATATTATACAAGTTCTTCAAAGAAACCAATCCCGTTTTCATCGATAAGGAAGTTGCCGAATGTCTGTATGCCGGAATCGTTACCGATTGCGGCGCCTTCTCTTACAGCAATACCACGCAAGAGACATTGCAAATAGGCGCGGATCTGCTTAAATTCGGCATTGACGGATACAACATTATTTTTAAGCTAATGAAAGAGGAAACGCCTGCGGCTTTTGCGCTGAAAACACGCGTATTATCCAAAACGCAATTCTTTTTTGACGGACAATTGGGTATAGTCTCTTTCCGTAAAGAGGATTTTGCCATAACCGGCACGACGCCGAAAGACACGGACGGTATAATTAACAATGTCATAAACATAAAAGGCGTTAAGTTTGCCGTATCTCTTGCAGAAATGGACGATGTTACGGCGTTTAAGATCGGTATACGCTCTAAGGATGGCGCAAGCGCGGCGGAGTTCGCAGAAGCGTTTGGCGGAGGCGGTCACTTTAACGCTGCCGGGTGTCGTATCTACGCCGATTACGATACCGCGATAAATAAGCTCGTAAAGACGGCGGAAACACTTTTGCAATGATTGACGGGTTCCTTGTCATAAACAAAGAGGCAGGGATGACCTCTGCAAGGGTATTGAACCGACTTAAAGGCATATTGCGTGCGCACGGCGTCGAGTTTGACAAGATCGGACATACCGGTACGCTCGATCCGGACGGTGAGGGCGTTTTGCCTGTCGCTCTCGGTAGAGCAACGCGACTGTTTGACTATATAACCGAAAAAACCAAAGTATATTACACGGAATTTGTTTTCGGTGCGGAAACGGACACCTTAGACGGTAGCGGTACCGTAATTAAGCAATCGGGCATAGTGCCGAGCGAGTCCGATATCTTGAGAATAATTCCCGATATGTTAGGGGAAACGGATCAAATTCCGCCGATTTATTCCGCAAAATCCATTAACGGTAAGCGCGCCTACGATCTTGCCCGCGATGGCAAGGAAGTTTGTTTACAACCCAAAAGAGTACGTATCGACAAAATTGATTATTTGGGGCGAAGAGACGAAGCGTTTGCGTTTAGAATAACTTGCGGTAGCGGAACTTACATACGTAGTATAGCGCGCGATATGGCGCACGCTTTGAATACATACGGCTACATGCGATATATTTGTCGCGAGCAAAGCGGTAAATTTACTCTGGATAAAGCATATAAACTTAGCGATATAGATACAAGCGATTGCATCGCCGACAAAATCATACCGATGGATGACGTTCTGTCCGATTTCCCTAAATTAAAAATCTGCGGTGAGACGGCAAGACTTGTGCTGAACGGCGTTCCGCTACGAGTGTCCGGCGCACCCGACGGATATTTTACAGTATACGCCAACGGCAAGCTTGCCGGAATAGGAACAAAGGACGCAGACGGCGGCGTTATCGTTAAATCGAGGTTGTTGAGATGACAGATATTTTGACCGAAGAACTTAAACCTTGTGCGGAACAAACAAAAACTACCGGCGGATATATGCTGGGACTCGGTTTTTTCGACAGTTTACATTACGGGCATAGGAAATTGATGCAGAACGTCAAGGCGCTTGCCGTAAAGTACGATTTGGAACCTGCGGTTTTTACGTTCGACGACGACTTCTACGCCGCGCTCGGCATGCCGGAATTGAAGTATATATTTACGCTGGAAGAAAGAATAAGCATTATCCGAAACGAAATCGGCATAGATAAAATATTTGTCGCCACGCCGTCAAATCTGTTTATAAACAAATCCGGTGAAGAATTTTTGCAATATTTAGAGGAAAACAACGTAAAAGGTATCGTCGCCGGAGAAGATTTCCGTTTCGGGCAGGGCGCCGAGTACGGAGTGAAAGAACTTGGCGAATGGGCAAAAACAACCGATAAGATAATGGTCATACAAGCGTTGATAAGCGTCGGCGGTAAAAAAATATCAACGAGAGACATACGCCGTTTGTTGAACTACGGAGAAGTGGCGCTAACTAAAAATTTACTGTGTCGCAGATACTTTATAGATGGGCAAGTAGCACACGGCAGAGGCGTAGGGAACGGATTTCAAATGCCAACAGCTAACATTTATGCGCCCGACAATAAAGAACTGCCGGAGGAAGGCGTTTATTCCACGCGAGTGCTTATAGACGGCGTTCGCTACAAGGCGGTAACAAACGTGGGCGGTTGCCCGACTTTCGATAATGCAAAAAAAGGCGTTGAGACTCATATAATCGATTTTAACGGCGATTTGTACGGCAAGACAATTCGCGTTGAGTTTGCGGAACGACTGAGAGGTATACATAAATTTCAAAGCGTTCCCGAACTGAAAGCACAAATAGATAAAGATATACGGAGAGTTTTACAGGAAAATGATTAAATTCGGAGTAGCCGGCAATTCAAGAAGCTTTTTCGATGAGGGACACTCAGCGACGATTGAAGCCGCGCAGTGGTGCAAAGAAAGAGGCATCGACATATTTGAATATTCGTTCGGACGCGGAGTGACGCTGCCGGAAGCAACCGCAAGAACGATAGGCGATAAATTTAAGTCCGAGGGCGTAAGTATGAGCGTACATGCCCCATACTTTATCAATTTTGCAAACGCAGATCCCGAAATGATCAAAAAGTCTATCGGCTACGTAACCGCTTCCTGCAAAAAAGCCTTGGATTTTTCTACGGACAGAGTCGTTGTGCACCCTGCATCGCAAGGTAAGCTTACAAGAGATGACGCTATGAAAGCAGTGCTTGCAAACGTGGCTTTACTAAGAGAAGAGCTTTGTGAAAAAGGGTATGCCAATATAAAAATTTGTTTTGAGACAATGGGCAAGCTCGGGCAGATAGGTACGGTGGATGAGATTATAGAAATTTGCTCATTGGCTGACAATTTTTACCCGTGTATTGACTTCGGACATATCAACGCGAGAGAGCAAGGTATTCTAAAATGCGCCTCAGATTATAATACTATCATTCAAAAACTGTACGACAACATGCCAAAAGACAAGGTTTTTGGTATGCACATACATTTTAGCAAAATCGAGTACGGAGCAAAAGGCGAGATCAGACATTTGACGTTTGCGGATGAAAAATACGGTCCGGATTATCGTCCGTTGATGGAAGTAATACACGATCGTAAATTGGAGCCCTGCGTTATATGCGAGTCTGACGGCACTCAGGCAGAAGACGCTCTTTCGATGAAGAATTACTACTATTCTCTAAAGAATTAAGGCAGTAGATCGAATATGTTGTCGTCCGATATACCGGTAATGTAGCTATCGGGCACTCTGCCTACGACTATATCTTCCGCAAGAACTATATCGGTTACGATTTCGACGTCTTCGGCTTTGAGAGGGATAAGCATTCTGACGGTAGCGGTTATTCTAAGCACCAAGCGGTGCAACGTTTGATTGACGCCTTCGTTGTAGTAGTACGAGTTGATTTTCGCATCGGCAGTGCCGACTTGAACTACATTGATTTTGACATCCGAACCTTTGTCGGCGAGCAAGGCAAGTCCGCTGAACGCGCCTACGGGAATATTTACTTTGCCGTCGGATAATGAATCGAGTCCGTTTTGAACGGCTTCCTTTGCGCATAAAGTCATCAAATTTATGCTTGCCGTATTCGCGCGAACCAGCGTGATTTCGCCGACGTCGTTTTTTTCGTAAGTATAAAAGGCGTCGTAAAACGCTTGGTAATTTTTCAGTTTGAGGGTGGATTCGTTTATGATGCGTGAAGCAAGCGCTTTGACCTCGGCTTCAGCCGTTTGAGCGACGAGCGGAGAGATCGTATTGCGGTAATATGAAACGCAAACAAAAACCATTGCCGCCGTAAGCAATATCAAAAAAACCTTTACTTTGAATTTGCGTTTATTTTTCTGCACACAATATTATATGTTTTTTACTCTAAAAATTTGCATTGCGTGCGCGCGGGTGTTATAATCAACAGTATAACTAATATAGGAGACTCGAGATGTTGTTACAAGAAATCATCAGTCATATCGTAGAATCCGGACTGGAATCTATAGCTCACGCCAATAGATCTTCCGAATTAAACGACCTCCGCGTAAAATACCTCGGAAAAAGCGGCGAAATCACGACGCTGCTCAAACAACTTAAAGACGTTCCGAAAGAGGATAAGCCGGCAGTCGGCAAACTCATTAACGACGTGCGCCTGAAAATAGAAGAGGCACTGTGCAAAGCGGAAGCCGTAGTCAAAGAACGCGAAAGAACGGCGAGAGAGGCGCAAGAATCCCTTGACGTTACGCTATCCGTCCCGGATGTGGAGCAAGGCGCATTGCATCCTCTGACCATCGTTAAAAACGAGATATTGGATATCTTTTGCGGAATGGGCTTTAGCGTTGCGGACGGACCCGAAATCGAATACGCCAAGTATAACTTTGAATTGTTGAATATACCGTCGGATCATCCGGCAAGAGATTTTGCGGACAGCTTTTACATCAATCCTGAAATCTTGCTTCGTACTCAAACATCGTGCGTGCAAGCTCGCACAATGGAAACGCAAAAACCGCCTATTCGCATAGTATGTCCCGGCAAAGTATACAGACCCGATGACGACGCTACGCACAGTCCCATGTTCCAACAAATGGAAGGACTTGTGATCGATAAACACGTCACGCTGGCGGATCTTAAAGGTATTTTGGAAGAATTTGCCAAAAAATTCTTTAATCCTTCCACGAAAGTCAGATTCCGTCCTTCGTATTTTCCCTTCACCGAGCCGAGCGTGGAAGTCGATCTGAGCTGCGCCATGTGCGGCGGTAAAGGTTGTCGTCTTTGCAAGGGTACCGGCTGGATTGAAATTCTCGGAGCCGGCGTGGTTAACCCCGCGGTACTTGAAATGTGCGGTATCGACCCCAATGAATACAGCGGACTTGCCTTTGGTATGGGCATAGAAAGGGCTACTATGATTAAGTATGCTATCCCGGACATGCGTCTTTTGTTCGACAACGACGTCCGTTATTCCAAACAATTCAAATAGGAGGGAAACATGTTAGTTCCGATTAAATGGCTCAAAGATTTTGTAGACGTAAACATATCTACCGAAGAACTTGCGGATAAGCTTGTTTCGTGCGGTTTTGAAATAGAAAACGTTATAGACCAAAAAGACATAGTAAAAGGCGTTGTTTCAGCCAAAATAACGGCAGTCAACGCGCATCCCAACGCAAACAAACTAATCGTTTGCACGATTGACGTCGCAGACGGAAAAGACAGGACAATCGTTACAAACAACGTGGATCTTGCTGTAGGAGACATCGTTCCCGTTGCTCTTGACGGAGCGCGTCTTGCGTCCGGCAAAACAATATCCGGCGGCGAATTGCGCGGCGTATACTCGGACGGCATGTTCTGTGGCGGTTCGGAATTGAACTTGACCGAATCCGACTACCCGGGCGCCGGCGAAGATCACGTTTTGCGCTTGTTGCCGGGCACCCCCGTAGGTAAAGACATAAACGAAATTATGGGTACCGACGATATCGTCCTCGACGTGGGCATTACCGCAAACCGTATGGACGCAAACAGCATTCTCGGCATAGCTCGCGAAGTGTCTGCCGTTACGGGAGAACCGCTGCACATCCCCGCCGACTACGCGTCTTTATCCGAAAACGTAAACGTTATCGACGGATTGACGGTAGAAAATCATGCCACCGATCTCTGCCCGAGATATATGGCAACAATGGTAAAGGACGTAGTTATAACGGAATCTCCCGACTACATCAAACGTCGTTTGAAAGCGGTAGGGTTGCGCCCGATTAACAACATCGTGGACATTACCAATTACGTTTTGACGGAAATCGGACAGCCGATGCACGCATTCGATTTAAGAGCTATCGCCGGTAATAAAATAATTGTACGCAGAGCCGAAAATGATGAAAAACTTGTCGCTCTCGACGGCAAAACATATACTCTGAACTCCGACAACTTGGTAATAGCAAACGAAAAAGAGGCTATGGCTATTGCAGGCGTAATGGGCGGAAAAGACTACTCCGTCATGCCGGATACTTCAACCGTGGTGTTCGAGTCCGCAAGATTTGCGCGTGACAGCGTAAGGCGCACATCGCGCTCGATAGGGCTACGTTCGGATTCATCGGCAAGATTTGAAAAGGGCGTGGACTACGCTTCTCAAGTCTATGGAATGCAAAAAGCAATCGGACTGGTTGTCGCAAACGGATGGGGTACTCCCGTAAACGGAACGATAGACAATTTCCCGTCCGAGCCCGAAACCAAAGTGCTCAAATATACCGCAAGCGATGTTGCTCGCATACTCGGCATCGAGATACCCGAAGAGAGGATTATAAGTATCCTAAACTCGCTTACTCTTGAAACAACGGCTGATAACGGCATGATTTACACAACGATCCCGGGATACCGCGAAGATATGGTAGGCATAAACGATATCGCGGAAGAAGTCATACGTATATACGGGTACGACTACTTGGTTACGACGCTGTTACCCGATACGGAAGTCGTTGCCGGCGGCAAAAACAAAAAGCAACTTACTGCCGATAAAATCAAGAATCTGTTGATCGGCAAAGGCGCATACGAAATAGTTACTTACTCGTTCGTAAGCCCCAAAGCGTTTGACTCTTTACACCTTCCCTCGGACAGCTCTTTGCGCAACGCGATCAAGTTGTTGAGTCCGCTCGGAGAAGATTACAGCGTTATGCGCACGACCCTTGCTCACAGCATGATTAAGACCATGGCGACAAACTACTTGCGCGGCAATAAGTTCGGCAGATTCTTTGAAGTGGCAAAAACTTACATCCCCAAAGAATTGCCGCTTAAAGAGCTTCCCGTAGAAAAGAATAAGCTCGCTATCGGCGCGTACGGCGAAAAAGAGAATTTCTATCGCTTCAAGTCTATAATAGAGGACTTGTTGAGCGTTCTGCGCATAAACGCTAAGTTCAAAGCCGCTTCCGTACCGTACATGCACCCCACGCGCACGGCAGAAATAATTGCCGATGACGGCATGATTATAGGCTACATGGGCGAAGTATCCGAAGTCGTCGCTAACGAGTACGACGTTGACAAACGACTGTATTTTGCCGAACTCGACGAGGAATATCTCGAAGATAACGCGTCCGATTTCACGGAATTCAAAGTTGTTTCCAAATTCCCGGCGATGGAGCGTGATTTAGCTCTTGTATGCGATATTAAGTTGGAAGCCGATTCGTTGCTCGACACAATCAAAAACGCTACCGTTTCACTGCCGGTGGACGCTCGTATCTTTGACGTATACACGGGCGGAGCCCTGGCACAAGACCACAAAAAGAGTGTAGCCGTCAAGCTCACCTTCCAAAGCATGGAACGCACTCTTAAAGACGACGAGGTCAATACCGAAATCGAGGCAATACTCCAAAAATTATACGACACCTATGGCATAAAATTAAGGTAATGGAAGAAAAAACATTAAAATCGCTCGAATTCTATAAGATTTTAGACTCAGTGGCTACTTACGCCTCCTCCGCTCCCGCGCGGGAGGCGGTTAAGTCTATACGCCCTTATACAAATCTAAATTATATTCGCGAACTCTTGCGCGAGGTGTACGAGGCGGACAAAATCGCCTTCGAATACGCAACCAACATCAGCTTCGCATTCGATGATATAAGTGTGGTTTTGGACAAGGCAAGCGTTATGAGCGTGCTTACCATGGGAGAACTTTTGCGCGTCAGCCGTATGCTACGCGTAGCGGGCTCGGTAAAGTACGCTATCGCCAAGGTCCCCGACGATGAGTTGACTCACATTAAAGGAATTGCCGGCGCAATTTATACCGACTCTTCGCTTGCGGAAGAAATCGATAGGGCTATACTGTCCGATACGGAAATGTATGATCACGCGTCACCGGCGCTTGCGTCGATTCGCGGTAAAATCAAACGTACGAGCGATCTGATCAAGACTAAATTATACGCGTATACCACATCTCCGCAATACTCCAAAATTTTGCAGGATAACATCGTCACCGTACGTGAAGATCGGTATGTTATACCCGTAAAAGCCGAGTATCGCGGCTCAGTCCCGGGACTTATACACGACCAAAGCGCTTCCGGACAAACGGTATATGTCGAGCCGATGGCAATAGTAGAACTTAACAACACTCTCAAAACTTATATTTTGGAAGAGCAGGCGGAAATAGAACGCATACTGCGCGCATTTACGCTCAAAGTAAGCATGGGTGCCGAAAGTATTAAAAGCACCTTCGACATTATCGTGCGACTTGACGTGATATTTGCCAAGGCTTACTACGCAAACGCGACAAACTCGGTTTTGCCGACCGTCAACGACAACGGAATAATCAGAATCGATCACGGCAGACATCCGCTAATCGACAAAGACAAAGTTGTCCCGATAGATATCAGATTGGGCAAAGACTTCGATCTTCTGTTTATAACAGGTCCGAACACGGGCGGTAAAACGGTATCGCTGAAACTCATAGGCTTGCTGACGATGATGTGCGCAAGCGGTCTGTATGTGCCGGCTCGCGAAGCAGAGCTTTCAATCTTCTCAAATGTATTTTGCGATATCGGAGATGAACAAAGTATTGAGCAAAATTTATCTACGTTTTCTTCTCATATCGCCAACATCGTGCGCATAATCGATAACCTAACGCCGGACTCGTTGGTGCTTTTGGACGAATTGGGCGCAGGTACGGATCCGACAGAAGGCGCAAGCCTTGCCACGGCAATTTCTGCATATTTGCGCGATAGCGGCGCAAAAGCGGTAATTACCACACACTACAACGAACTTAAAGAGTATGCGGTGGTCACGGATCGCTGTGAAAACGCAAGCATGGATTTCGATCCCGTAACCTATAATCCGACATACAAACTGATAGTAGGGACTCCGGGCGCCTCAAACGCATTACTTATTGCAAAAAAACTCGGTCTTAAATCCGAGATAATCGAATCCGCAAGGGCAGGTATACAAGAAGGTAAGCTTGAATTTGAAAACGTACTTCAATCCCTTGAAGTAGCGCGCAGGAACGCAGCCGAGAACGAACAAAAAACAGCCGAAGCACTCAAAACCGCTAACGAGATGCAAAAAAACGTCGAACGCGAACGCGACAGGCTCTATGCTCAACGTGAAAAATTGAACGAGAACGTGCGCAAAGAGACCAAACGTCTTGTAGAAAACGCCATGACGGAAGCAAACGAAATAATCGAAACATTGCGCGATATTCTCGATACTCCGACGGAAGAAAACTTATTTAAGGCGAGAAAATTACGTAAATCGTTGGAAAAATACGTCATTCAAGAGGACAACGAATTCGAAGGTTTCGGCGAAGAGGACGAAGGCGAAATTCATGTAGGAGACACAGTGCTTGTCAAACCGCTGAAAGCGGAAGGCGAAGTTTCCAACATAAACTATGCAAAAAATTCGGCGACGATAAGGCTCGGTAGATTGACCTCAAACTTCAAATTGGACGATCTCATCAAGCTTAAAGCAAAAAAACGCAACGTCAAGCCGGAAGTTAAACCGACGACAAGAACCCTCAGAAACGAGGCATTCAGCCCGGAAATTTTGCTCATCGGGCAAACGGCGGAAGAAGCAAGACATAATCTCGAAGCATTCTTGGACAAGGCGATACTTGCCGGTGTAAACGAAGTGCGCATCGTACATGGCTACGGAACCGGAAAACTACGCGAAACGGTAAGAAATTGTCTGAGAACTCACCCCGCGATAAAGGAATACCGCGACGGAAAATACGGAGAGGGCGAGCGCGGCGTCACCATAGCAACGCTTAAATAACATGATTTATTTTGATAACGCAAGCACCACTAAGTGCACCGAAGAAAGCATAAATATCGTAAATACATATATGCGGGAAAAGTATTTTAATCCGTCATCCATGTACCACGAGGGAATTTGTGCAAAGCAAGACTTGGAATCCGCAAGAGAGACCATCCTCAAAAAACTCCATGCGGACGGGAAGATATATTTTACCGCCGGAGGCACGGAAAGCGACAATCTTGCGCTGCTCGGCTCCAAAAAAGTTAAGGGCGGTAGGGTGATTATATCCAACGCAGAGCACTCTGCCGTATATTATACGGCAATGGAATTGAAGCAACGCGGTTTTGACGTCGTTTTGGCGCCCGTCACGGAGAAGGGCGCCGTAGACGAAGAAGCCTTCCTAAATTTGCTGACGCCGGAAACGACGCTCGTTTCCGTTATACACGTAAGCAACGAGACCGGCGCGATAAACGATATCGGAAAACTCTCAGCCCTTACAAAAGAAATTGTGCCTAAAGCTTTGTTCCACAGCGACGGCGTGCAAGCATTCGGTAAAATCGAAATAAATCTGCGCGCAACAAAAGTGGATCTTTACTCTATGAGCGCGCACAAAATCGGCGCGCCGAAAGGGTTGGGCGCGTTATATTGCGCAAAGAACGTAAACCTTTCACCGATAGTTTTCGGCGGAGGGCAAGAGGGCGGCGTGCGCTCTTCTACCGAAAACACACCGGCAATAATGGCGTTTAAGGCAGCGGCGGAAGCGCGCTATTCGGAACTTAACGCCACACATATCAAACTAAACGCCATCCGTGCCGTACTGTTTGACGCAATCAAGGATATACCGGATATAAAAATACTTTCAGACTCGGAGTCTTCCCCGTATATCGTTACGTTTTCCACTCCGAAAGTGCGCGGAGAAGTTATGCAGCATGCTTTGGAACGGGAAGGAATACTTGTCGGCACCGGCAGCGCGTGTTCATCCAACAAAGCTTCGCGGCGCGTTGCGGAAGGTTTGGGACTTAAAGGTAAATACATCGACGGCGTTACGCGCATTAGTTTGTTTATAGACAATACCATCGAAGAAGCAACGGAGTTTGCGGCTAAATACACAAAATTATACAAGGAGTTATCCAAATATGGCAGTTGAATATAATAGCATTTTAATCAGGTTCGGCGAAATCTTCCTAAAAGGCGACAATCGCTACTACTTTGAAAACTTGTTGATTAAAAATATTAAATCTGCTTTAAGCGGATACAACTATGAGTTCGTGCGCTCGCAAAGCAGATACTATGTGGAAAACTTTGCGCCGGAAGATAAAGACGATATTATTGCCGCTCTTACCAAGGTGTTCGGTATACACAGCGTCAGCCCTACGGTTAAACTCAAAACAGACGTCGAAGAAATCGGTAGGATCGCCGCGGAAATAAGTCCGAAAACAGGTAAATTCCGCGTCACCGTCAAACGCGCCGATAAGCGTTTTTATATGACATCGCCCGAAATAGGCGCAAAAATAGGCGGTATGATGCTCAAAGCTTCCTGCGGAAAACTAAAAGTCGATCTGTTCGATTATGACTTCGAAGTCTTTGTAGACGTGCGCGAAAACGGTTATTCTTATCTCTTCTACGATAAAATCATGGGGGCGCAAGGCTTGCCGACGGGATGCTCCGGCAACGGTATGCTTTTGCTCTCAGGCGGTATCGACAGCCCGGTTGCCGGATGGCTCATGGCTAAACGCGGAATTAGGTTGTATGCAATACATTTCCACAGCTTCCCGTATACTTCCGAGTTGGCTCTGCAAAAGGTTAAAGATCTTGCAAAGAAACTTACCGCGTATTGTGGCGACATCAATTTATTTGTAGTGCCGTTTACCGAAATTCAATATGCCATTCACGAGCATTGCCCGGCGGAATTTATGATTACCATAATGCGTCGCTTTATGATGCGCATTGCCGAGCGTATCGCACGTGAAAACAATTGCGGAGCCATTATTACCGGCGAAAGCTTGGGTCAGGTTGCAAGCCAAACCATGCAAAGCATTATAGTTACCAATTCGGTAGTAACGTTACCGGTATATCGTCCGCTTATAGGCTTAGACAAATACGAAATCATTGACATCGCCAATAAGATAGACACGTTTGACATAAGCATCCGTCCGTATGAAGATTGCTGTACCGTATTCCTGCCCAAAAATCCGGTAATCAAGCCTAAACTTGCCGACGCGATTGAATTCGAAAATCGTTTGGATATCGAACCGCTTATCGACGCCGCAATAAAAAATACCGAGCTCGTAACGATAAAAACATCCGACTGAGTACTACCAAATTATTACATACCGCGGTGCGGACTCGGTGATTTTAACGCCGTCTGCCGTATAAGCGGTCACAACATAACTTTTCAGCCCGAACGACGCCGGAAGCGCAAACTCTACGTATCCGGCGCCGCCGGGCACTTCTATGATAACGCCTTCTTTTGCCTCCGACACCTTATACGTAAATTTTTCGCTCGCGGTCAGCGTTACAATTACTTCGTTATCGATATATTTTACCGAAAAATCCATCGGCAAAGCGTTATCAAAGTACTCCGAAACTTCGGGAGCGAATTTAACGTTGATAATTTCTGTTTTGCGGTAATATTCAGGGGTGTTCTTGCCTGCAAGTTGAAGCACGTGAGAACGCTCGGAGGCATATGAATCGATATCTGCGGTAATTATACCCTCGGGAATACTGAAATTGTCCGGAGCGATGCCGATATTGTCATATATGCATTTTGCCATAAGAGTCGGGTACGATCCGCCCGTTACCGAAGACGGCATAGGCGAAGATAAGTCTCTACTGCCATACCAAACGCACATAACATAATCCGAAGTATAACTCATATTCCATGCGTCAAAGTTGCCTTTGTCGGTACCGTTGGTTCCCGTTTTTGCGCACAACTCGTACTTAAATGCGGATAGCTTTCTGCTAGTGCCGTATTTAACGGAATCTTTGAGCATATCGGTAAGCAAATAGGCGGTTTCTCCGGAAACAACCCTTTTGCCACGCGCATTATGCGTATAAACGACATTGCCGTTTTTGTCGCCGATAGATTTGACAAAAGTTAAATCCGCGTGCATTCCGCCGTTTGCGATAGTGGCGTATGCCTCCGTAATCTCTATGGGCGTTACGCCGTAGGTCATGCCGCCGAGCGCCGACGCCAATCCGTCGCGAGCGTCAAACGTCAGCCCGAAGTCACAAGCAAGTTTTTGCGCGTTTCCGAGCCCGATTGTATTGACAAGTTTAACCGCGGGAACGTTGGCAGATTTGATCAACGCGTCTCGGATTGTCATCCATCCCGAATACTGATTTTGATAGTTTTTGGGAGAATAACCGTCAAAATCACAACGTTCGTCAAGAATAGGGGACCCGGGGGAACATAATCCGCGCTCCAATGCCGGAGCATATGCGATTATCGGTTTGATGATTGACGCCGGTTGTCGTCTAAACGTAAACGGAGATTCGGCAACGCCCGAGCAGTATGCGGTGATACCGTGCGTAGCATTGTCTGCAAGCATTACAATATGTTCTTCCGAGGATACTCTCAGATTATCGTTTGCGCATATGTCCGTAATTATAGATTGAAATTCCGAGTTGCAATAAGTTTCTATGCGATATCCCCCGGTTATAAGTTCTTTATCCGATATGCCGAGGATCTTGGCAGCTTCGTCAATTACGGCGTAGGGATAAGAATTGTTTATCGTACTTTTTTCGCGCGCTTCCGGCGCGGAATATTCTTCACCGAGCGCGGATTCATATTCGGATTCCGTTATATAATCTTGTTCAAACATAAGTTTAAGTACAATGTTGCGTCGCGCTATGGCGTTATCGACGGAATTCAACGGCGAATTTTTAAGCGGATTTTTGACTATGCCGGCAAGCAGCGCAGACTCCGAAACGGTAAGCTCTATAGGCTTTTTGCCAAACAACCTATCGGACGCAGACGCAATACCGTATAGAGAATGTCCGAAATAAATTGTATTCAGGTACATGGTAATAATTTCTTCTTTGGTATATCTTGATTCGATTTGCATTGCAAGCTTTGCTTCCTCCAACTTGCGATTTATTGTTTTTTCGTGCGTGAGCATAACATTCTTTGCAAGCTGCTGAGTAATCGTAGAGCCGCCTTCTTTGAAGTATCCGGCTTTTATATTGTTAATTCCGGCGGAAGCGATACGAATATAGTCGAGCCCGTTGTGCTTGTAGAAACGTTTATCTTCAAGAGCGACAAACGCATTGATTACGGCAGGGGATATTTCCGCATAATCAACGCCTCGCACAAGCTTCGAATCAAAATAAATCTCTTCGCCGCGACTATCCGTAATAACTAAATTGTTTACCGATAAGTTGAGCCCGTTTTGTCCTAAATTTACGTCTTTTGTAACTAAATATGCCCATAATACTCCGCCGAGTATTATCAAAATGATGGTAATTGATAATACTAAGCTTGTTATTTTGAAGATTTTGCGTGCCGTTTTCATGTCATTAGTATGAGTCGCAATCTGAGGATTATGCTTGATTATTGCGCGCGCATGCGCTATACTATAAGGCATGAGCCAATATTATTATATAGAGACATTCGGATGTCAAATGAACCTGCATGAATCGGAAAAAATTGCCGGTATGCTTACGTCGTTGGGATATGAGCCCACAAACGAACGCGAACACGCAAATATAATCGTGTTCAACACTTGCTGTATAAGAGATACCGCCGAAAAAAAGATATTCGGCAACATCGGGGAACTGAAAGCCCTCAAAGCGCGCGACAGATCGTTGATTATTGTAATCGTAGGGTGTATGACGCAGCAAGACGATATGGCGAAAACGGTAGCCGAGAGATTTCCTTTTGTAGATATCGTTCTCGGAACGACAAATGTGCATATGCTCCCCCAAAAAATTGACGAATTAAACGCGCGAAGAGCGCGCCATCGCGGTAAAGTCGTAAGTATCGCAAAAGACGATAAGCCGGACATAATAGAAGACGTACCGGTGACGAGAACCTCTTATCCGAACGCGTGGGTGAACATCATGTACGGCTGTAATAACTTCTGCACTTATTGCATAGTTCCGTATGTGCGCGGTCGCGAGCGCAGTAGGTCGATGGACGCCGTTCTCGGTGAAATTAAATCGCTACTCAAAGACGGTTACAAAGAAATTACTTTACTCGGTCAAAACGTTGACTCATACGGCTCGGACTTGTCGGACGGCACGAATTTCTACGGTTTACTCAAAGAAATTGCAAAAATCGACGGTAAATTCCGCTTACGTTTCATGACGTCGCATCCTAAGGACTTATCGGAAGACGTAATTAAACTTATTGCCGAAACTCCTAATTTTGCAAAGAACGTTCATCTTCCCGTACAAGCCGGTTCGGATCGGATACTCAAAGCCATGAATCGGCACTATGATCGCAAACGCTACCTTTATCTTATCGACCTGATACGCCGTTATATGCCTGAATGCGGTATCACTACGGATATAATGGTAGGTTTCCCGGGAGAAACGGAAGAAGACTTCGCCGACACCATGGACTTAGTGGAAAAAGTCCGTTACAGCAACGCTTTCACCTTTATCTATTCACCGCGCAGAGGCACGATTGCCGCTCAAATGGAGCAAATCCCGTACGAAATTAAACAAGATAGGATCATGCGCCTCATTGAACTGCAAAATGCGATTTCGGTAGAAATAAGCGAAAGCTATATCGGCAAAACATACGAAGTTCTCGTTGAAGACGCGCCGTCCGAAGGCAAACTTTGCGGACGCACCGATTGTGGCAGATTGGTAACCTTTGACGGCGACAAAAGCGAAATCGGTAACTTTGTAAACGTAAAAATCAAATCACACAGAGCATCTGCTCTGTTCGGAGAAAAAGAATGAGCGCACAAAAAGAAAAAACGCTGTCCCCGATGATGCAACATTATCGTGACATAAAGTCGGAATATCCCGACACCATACTCATGTATAGGTTAGGCGACTTCTATGAAATGTTTTATGAAGACGCAATCGAAGCAAGCAAGCTGCTCGATCTGACTTTAACCGGTCGCGATTGCGGATTGGAAGAGCGCGCCCCGATGTGCGGAGTTCCTTATCATGCGGTTGATAATTACATAGCAAAACTCGTAAAATGCGGTAAAAAAGTAGCCATTTGCGAACAATTAACCGCCCCGGGTGACCAAAAAGGCATCGTCAAACGCGATGTTACGAGGGTTATTACGGCAGGCACCGTTACCGATGACGAAATGCTTGACGCTTCAAAAAACTGCTATCTCGTTTCCGTCGCCGCAAGCGGAAAAACGATAGGCGTGGCTTGGGCGGATGTTTCTACGGGAGAGGTTAAAGTCGCAGAGCTGACAAAGAGCAAATCTTTGGAAGATTATCTGTTATCCTTGGCTCCGTCCGAAATTATCGCGGATCCTTCGGCGTTTGCACTACTGAAAAATACCGAATCCGTATCGGTAGGCAAACTTCCGTCGCCTCAATCGTACTACGGATACGCGTTTGACGCAGACAACGCTCGAAATACCGTGAATTCGTTCTACGGGGTATACACGCTTGCCTCTTTGGGACTCACCGACGGCGTGCTCGTTAACGCATTGGGAGGTCTGCTCGACTATATTTCCAATACCCAAAAGCGCAAATTGACCCATATTCGTACTCCGAAAATCGTCAGGGACGACGACAAAATGTTCCTTGACTACAACACCCGTCGTAATCTCGAATTGACGGAAACAATCTTTGACCATAGCAAAGTCGGCAGCCTGTACTGGGTAATGGATAAAACGCGCACGAATATGGGCACTCGACTTTTGCGCAAGACAATCAACGAACCTTTCCGCAAACAAGAGGACATACAACAACGTTTAGACGCCGTAGAGGACCTCGTGACGCACTCTCGCATGCGCGAAAGCCTCGGCGATGCGCTCGGCTCCGTACGCGACATAGAACGCTTATGCAATAAGCTTGCGTATAACACACTTAACCCTCGTGAGGCGCAAGCGATATGTTTTTCACTCGAACGCATCCCCGAAATTGTCAAAGCTCTCTCGACAACGAAGTCAAAAATGTTGGTAACGCTCAGAGATTTACTGAATCCGCTTACCGAAATTGCCTCCAAAGTCATGAAAGCTTTCGTCGATACGCCGCCCACGACGCTGAAAGAGGGCGGAGTTTTCCGCACCGGATGTAACGCCGAGTTGGATAAATTGCGCAGTGCAAAATCCTCCGCAAAAAAATGGCTCGCCGAATACGAAGCTCGTGAAAAGGAAGAAACAGGCATTAAACAACTGAAAATAGGGTATAACCGTGTATTCGGGTATTACATAGAAGTAAGCAAGTCGAATTTGGATCACGTTCCTTACCGTTTCGAGCGTAAGCAAACCTTAGCTAACGGCGAAAGATATATCACCGATGAACTCAAAAAAATGGAGGAGATTATACTCGGTGCAGAGGAAAAAGCTCTCGATCTCGAAGCGCTCATGTTCGCCGAGGTAAAATCCGAGCTTGCCGCAGTCGTGCCAACGCTACAAACAAACTCGGTTGCCATAGCGGAAATAGATTTGATATATTCTCTTGCCGTAGTTGCCGTTACCAACAATTACTGCAAGCCGAAGGTTTCTTCGCAGAACAAGAATATTGTCATCAAAGACGGCAGACATCCCGTTGTGGAGGCGCTCAAACGTCGTAACGAGTTTGTGGCAAACGATACCGTCTTGACAGATGACAGCAACATACTGATAATTACCGGTCCGAATATGGCAGGTAAATCGACGTACATGAGGCAAGTCGCGCTTATAGTTTTGATGGCGCATATGGGCTCATACGTGCCCGCGGCGCAAGCGGAGATAGGCATTGTCGACAGAGTGTTCACGAGAGTAGGCGCAAGCGATAACGTAGCCTACGGGCAATCGACATTCATGGTTGAAATGACCGAAATGGCAAACATTCTCAATAACGCGACAAGCGATTCTTTGCTGATACTGGATGAAATCGGTAGGGGAACTTCAACGTTGGACGGACTGAGTATAGCGTGGGCAATAGTCGAGCATATCGCATTCAAGCTACACGCCAAAACTTTATTCGCGACGCATTATCACGAGCTGTCGGAACTCGAAAAAAGCCTTCCCGGGCTCAAAAATTATCACGTTTTGATTAAAGATACGGGCGGAGATATTACATTCTTGTACAAAGTGGCGCGCGGAGGCGCAAACAAGAGCTTCGGTATAGAAGTTGCCTCACTTGCAGGTATCGACAAGAAAATCATTGATCGCGCAAACGGCGTAATGAGCGCAATCGAGGAAAACTCTGAGGGTAGTTTGAATACCAAAATCCTGCAAAATCCATCCGAAAACGCCGTACCGACAACGCAAATAGGTATGTTCGAAAACGATGATAAGTATAACGAACTCGCCTCCATACTGAATGATATCGATATAGAATCCATAACGCCCATGCAAGCGCTTACGATTCTCAGCAATCTCCAAAGATCGGTTAAGCCAATCGGAAGTAAGAGGAAAAAATGAAAATAAATTTACTTGACAGCAGCGTCTATAACAGAATTTCCGCCGGTGAAGTGGTAGAAAATCCGGCTTCCGTCGTAAAAGAGCTAATGGAAAACGCAGTGGACGCCGGAGCAAGCAACTTAACCGTAAGCATTATGGACGGCGGAATTAAGTCCATCGAAGTTTCGGATGACGGTTGCGGCATACCCAAAGAGGAACTTCGTAAAACGATACTGCCTCACGCGACAAGTAAAATTGCTACGGCTAACGACCTCGATCTGATATCCACACTCGGATTCAGAGGCGAAGCCCTTGCTTCCATATCCGCAGTATCCGATTTTGAAATACGTTCGAGATACATCGATTCCGATTGCGGAGCTTTCTTGAAGTTCAAAAACGGTGAAAGCGAAATCGGGGACGTAGCGATAGAACGCGGTACGACCGTTATCGTGCGAAATCTTTTCTTTAACACTCCGGCAAGGTATAAATTCTTGGGATCGAAAAGCGTAGAGGAAACAGCCGTCGACAAACTGATTTTTAAGTTTATTTTGGCAAATCCCGGCGTCGCCGTGCGCTATTATGCCGACGATACGTTGATTTACAGTTCCGGCGGAACGGGCTTACAGGACGCTATAGACTCGATATTTCCGCAAAAAATTGCCGAAAGCTTTATAGAGTTACAACCGAACGAATCCGACGCAATAACCGTAAGCGGTTATATAACGCCGCCGGATGTATTCAAAAACAATAAGTCGATGCAAACCGTTGTGCTGAACGGCAGAATTATCGTAGACCAAACCATATCCGCAACGATACAAAACGCATACGGTTCACGGCTTATGTCGAGATGCTTCCCGGTGTACGTTTTGAATATAGTTATGCCGTTTGACGACGTGGACGTTAACGTGCACCCGAGCAAAAAAGAAGTTCGATTCGCCCACCCGAGAAGCGTTTACGGCAAAATCTATAATGCCGTTTGCCGTGCTCTTGACTCGTACGAGTTTGAAAAACGTCATAACTTAATGGCGGAGTTGACGCAAAATTCGTCCGACTGCGATGTAAGCGCGAAGACTCAGCCAACATCCTCTAAGCAAAGCGCATCTCCTTTGAACAATGAGATCGCCAAAGAAGAACCGACTCTCGATATACTGAGCGCCATCTCGCTGATAAGCGGAACTTCTCAAAAGTCATCGCCAAAAGTAAGCGAAAGCGCTTCTCCGATTTCTTTAATCGTCAAGCCCGAAAAACTCACGATACACACCGTGAATGCAAAGACAAAAGACGTCGTGCGCGACGCTCCGAGCACATCGGAATTGACAATTGACGAGTGCGTAACGGCTCCCGACGTTGCGGAACCGCTAATTAAGCCCTCATACAAAGTAATCGGTCAAATTTTCGGAACGTATCTTGCGATAGAATCCGGAGATAAGCTCTTGCTTATCGATCAGCACGCCATGCACGAACGCATATTATTCGATAAATTTGTCGGCGAAATCGAGGCTAATGAAGTTCCGATTCAATCCCTGATGATTCCGTATATTTACGAATCGACAAATGAAAAAATAAGTCTGCTACTTAAATCGGCGTCGGCTCTCCGCGCCTGCGGATTCGAAATAAGCGAATTCGGCTCGGACGCTATAAAAATAGACGGCGTCCCGGCTATTCTTGCCGAACATCTTGACGTAATCGACTGCTTTAACTCAATCACGGAAGAACTTGCGCTCGGCAAACAGAAACTTACCGTAACCGACATCGGCAAGGATCGCTTCGCGTCCATGGCATGTAAAGCCGCCATTAAAGGCAACACCGAATTCGGTCCCGAACAAATTGCTCTCGTTATGGATTACTTTACAAAAGGAAGTTTGCCGCTACAATGTCCGCACGGCAGACCCACCGCCGTTATCTATACCAAATCCGAGTTCGAAAAGATGTTTAGGAGAAAAGTATGATAATCATCGGCGGAGCGACGGCTACCGGGAAATCTTCCGTTGCCATAGAACTTGCCAAGCTCATAGATGGAGAAATTATATCGGCGGACTCGATGCAAATATATAAGGGCATGGACGTAGGCACTGCAAAAGAGGTCGAATCGGACGTAAAACAGCACCTTATCGACGTTGTCTATCCGAATGAGCCGTTCACCGTCGTTGACTGGCACAACCTTGCCGTAAATGCCCTGCGCGACATCGATTCTCGCGGAAAAGTCCCGATCATAGTAGGGGGAACGGGGTTATACATTGACTCACTGCTATACAAAATGGACTACGGCGGAGCGGGCGTCGTCGATGAAACTTTGAAAACCAAGCTCAAAAACGAACTCGCGCTCTACGGCGCCGAACACATGCACGCCATGCTCGAAGAAGTAGATCCCGTTTCGGCTCAAAAGACGCACGCGAACAACACCGTGCGCGTATTGCGCGCTTTGTATGTGGCAATATCTACCGGCAAGCCGATCTCATCGCAAAAAGCGGAGCTTATGCCGATAGAAGATTTCGACTTCTATGTCATAACGCGCGATCGCAATTCTCTACGCAAACGTATTGACTTACGCATAGACAAGATGATGCAAAACGGATTGGAGTCGGAGGTTAAAGCTCTTTTGGACAAAGGCTACGGATTCGATTTGCAATCCATGCAAGCAATAGGGTACAAAGAATGGCGTAATTACTTCTACGCTAACGCCTCGCTTGCGGAAACGGCGGAACTTATATCGAAAAACACCAAAGCGTATGCCAAACGCCAAGAAACGTGGTTTAATAACAAAAAATATGACTACTCCCAAAAGCTCGCAACCGATACTCTCGGGGCAAAAGAGCTTGCGGAATATATAAAATCACATGCAAAAAGCATTAATCGCTAAATAATAAGAGGTAAAACATGTTGCAAAAGACAGCAGAGATAATCAATAATGCCGAAATTCAAGCAGAACCGCTATTCAAAAAACTCGACGGAGATATAGCACTCTTCAATCAAAAAAAAGTTTTGGACGCATTTAGGGAACACCGCGTTGCGGTGAGGCACTTCGTGCCGACAACCGGATACGGCTACGGCGATGAGGGGCGCGAAACCTTAGGTAAAGTCTTTGCAACGGTATTCGGTGCGGAAGCGGCAATCGTCTCTCCCAATCTTCTTTCCGGCACCCATACGCTAACGGTAGCGTTATTCGGACTGCTGCGCCCCGGTGACTTAATGGTCAGCATAACGGGCTCTCCCTACGACACACTCACGGAAGTCATCAAAGGTAAAAATATCGGTTCCCTTGCCGATTATAACATCGGATACGAAGAGATTGAGCTAAAAAATAACTTTATCGACATCGACGCCGTTACGGAATTTATCAAATATAGGCACCCTAAACTGATAATGATTACTCGTTCACGCGGATACAGTTCGAGAGACGCGTTCTCTGTCGAATACATTGGCGATGTAATCAAAACAATTAGGGCAGTTGACGCGAACGTCATCGTTTTCGTGGACAATTGCTACGGTGAATTCGTAGAAAAGCATGAGCCGACAGAGGTCGGAGCAGATGTGATAGTGGGTTCGCTAATAAAAAACGCCGGTGGCGGTATCGCTCCGACAGGCGGTTATATCGCAGGTAGAAGCGATCTGTTGGAACAAATAGGGTATCGACTAACCGCGCCGTCGGTAGGAACAGAGATCGGCTCGTATTACGGCTCTTATATGCCGTTCTATGAAGGATTCTTTTTGGCCCCGTCTGTCGTTGCCAATGCATTAAAAGGCACCGTTCTTGCCTCGTATGCGCTGTCTGCCCTCGGTTATGACGTCATCCCGAAGCCCGGGACTCTCCCCAATGACATAATTTGCTCGGTTAAGCTTAATTCGGCAAACGAACTTATATCATTTATCCAAAAAATACAACATTCTTCACCTGTAGACAGCTTCGCTCTGCCCGTTCCGTGCGGCACACCCGGCTACGAAGACGAAATTATCATGGCTGCCGGCACATTCGTTCAAGGCTCTTCAATAGAGCTTTCTTCCGACGCTCCCGTGAAAGAGCCTTACATAGCCTATCTCCAAGGCGGCTTGACCTATCAGCACTTCAAAATCGCGCTCGCAGAATGTATAGACGCTTTGCTTAACTCAAAATAATTTCATTATTGCTTTGTCAATCGGCTATAAACGTGGACAAGGAACAACGGTGATAAAGCTAAGGACAATTACTTAAAGAAGACAAAAAAATAATGGTAACGCCGTGCCATCATTCATAAAGAACAGAAGCCATGATTCACAAGGAATCGCGTTACCATTGAGACGATTATATATACTAAAAAAGACGTTGTCAAGTTATTTTGACAAAATAGATTGAAATTAAGTAAAGAGTAATTTTTTCTAAAAATTGCAGATAAAATGAAAAGAGCGCCGGGCGCTCTAATTGTGATGTCTAAAAAATGTTGATAACCCCAAAAATGTCATTCGAGACGCGGGGCACACGGTTTATGTGGAGCCACGAATCGGGGGAAAATTATGAGAAGGGGGCTTGGGGGGACAAGAGCTGTCTCCCATAGATTTTCTTATCGGGCTACCGCCCGGGGGGGGACGCGCCGAGAAGCCTCTCGGAGTGGACACCGTGCTTGTGCATAGGCGCGCGCACACGCGCGCCTATTAACTTGATTAAAGTAGAACATTGCAACAAGCATTTTTCAAAAAATACAATGTAATGGTTAGGGTGAGAAAAAACGACAGTTTTTTAGGTTTGACAACACGGGAAGGTTTTGCTATAATAACGCAAGGGAGCGTTACTTATGGCGTTTTTGTAATACGGATACTAAGATATCCAACATTTGAAGCACTATAGAGAGTATTTCAAAAACTGACATGAGTGACCTCCTTTTTCTTGCGTGATATAGCAAAACATTCCGAGGAAGGCAATAGGGTGAAAAAAAGACGGGTATAAGTCCGTCTTTTAGTTTTATATTTCAATTTATCTAACCCAAATAGCTAATTAGTGGTTTCGATGCTGTCGAATCTTTTGAGATTCTAAGTATAAATAAATCTAAATAGGAGGTCGTTGAGCTAAACATAGTAAACGTTGATTATGGCAAAAAAGAGAAAAAGTGTCGCAAAGAATGAATTCCGTTTTAATGCTAATCAGAAACACATGACTTATATATTTGAGGATGATGGCAAGAAGTATTCTTCTGTCGGAATTACTCATCAACAGCAAACGTTTGGTAAAGAAAATATGCCTTTGAAAAACAATCCGCAAAAATGTCGAACTGATAGTGCATATATAAGGAACGGAATTATCCGAGATAAACACGATTCATATGGGCGTGCGAAAAATAATTATAAATTTTCTGATGAGGATTATCCAAAAGTGAAATCGAAAATCCGCAATTATAAGAAAAATCGTAAAAAAAATAAGTAAGCACATTGACCCAAAGTCAATACCTTCGCTTACTTATGCTGGATAAATCCAACATAGTAAGTATATGTCATTGTTTGAAACATGTCAAGCAAAAATCAAAAACTGATACGGCAGTATCCGTAAATAAACAAGGTGAGGTTAATAGCCATGTAAATCGGGTTTAGTGGGTTCCCGGCAAAAACCCACTAAAACATTACATGTAAGGAGATATCTTGAAAAAAGATTCTAAGAAGAAGGACAACGTTGTACCGGTGAAAATTAAGAAGCACAAAGATAAAAACGGCGGTCACTACCATATAATTACCGATTCTGTTAAAGATAAATATGTGTCGGTGGGATTGACTACTCAGGCTTCCAAAGGAAAAGGTAAAAATAGCGGTAATAATTATCGATTAGAGAAGAGTCCGCTAAATGATGGAAAAGTATCATATCTCCGAAGACAAGGGATAGTGGATGTAAAATCTCAATATTTTAATTCTTATAAAGGAACGGTAACTGTTAACGATTACAAGGTTGCTAAAAAATACGGAGATAAGGCTAAGGATAACTACTTAAAGAAGATAAAAAAATAATGGTAACGCAGTGCCATTGTTAATAAAAACATTAGCCAGGGATTCATAAAGAATCGCGTTACCATTGAGACGATTATATATACTAAAAAAGACGTTGTCAAGTGGTTTTGACAAATTAGTAGGTAAAAACATGAAAAAAGAAAGTAAAGCAAAAAGCGTGATAATAAGTATAATCTGTATATTAGTTGCGGTTAGCGTATCCGCAACGGTTGTGGGTATAGGCTCCGGTGGGTTCAAAAACTGGAATTATAAAGAGTGGTTTGCTCCGGAAGAGACTCCGGAAGAGGACTCTGACGTTACATATATCGAGGATGTTAAACCTTTACTCCCCGGTATCAAAATGAGCGACAGAGGCGTTGTATTTAGTACCTATACTTCTAGTTACGCCGGCGTTACTGCTCCTACTAACTATTGTTATACTATCGATCTTGCAGATTTAGGTGTATATAACGGAACGGAAAGAATGCTTGACGGGTACACTTTGACCGCACTTGTAAACGGTGAAGAATATGCTTTTACCACTTTGGGCGAAAGTGATTTAACAAAGAAATATCTGACAGATAATTGTTTGTATCATGGTAGAGCTGTGGAAACTTTAGATACTGCTAATTATCATATTTATCTTTTG
Source organism: Ruminococcus bicirculans (ex Wegman et al. 2014) (assembly GCA_963642145.1). Taxonomy (GTDB): domain Bacteria; phylum Bacillota; class Clostridia; order Christensenellales; family DTU072; genus Stercoripulliclostridium_A. The sequence goes on along the minus strand of CAVIFU010000001.1, from coordinate 46,680 downwards.
TTTTCGAACGTTTATGATATTAGTTCTTTGTTCTCTCGTACCACTGTTTATTATCATGATCATGCAGATAAGAATAGTCATACTTTAACGTTGGGTATAATTGCAACAGAAAAAACTATCGAGAGCTTCGAGATCATATCTTTTGAGCCCACTGCGGAGACAACGTGAAAACTTTTAGAAGAATTGTAGGATTTGTATTCGTATTGGGGCTTGCGTTCTTTATCGGATACCTTGTATATACCGGAGTTAATATGTAGTTATTTAATCAACCATGAAGAAGATAAAAGAGTTTTTCCAAAAATTGAATCATAGACACTATATAGCGTGGGGTATAACGTTGTTATTCGTGCTGCTCGGCGCTTTTGTCTATCGTGCAAGTTATATTCGTTTTGGAGAAACCGTGCGCGATCTTGCTTTATCGGTTGTATATTATTACAAGACTATATTCGAGATCCCCGGAGATCTTGCACCTACGGTGGTGGGAGAGTCTGTTGCGACGTATCCCATTAAAGATGATTACCCGGTATTTGTTACTAAGTTCCTGGCGTATTGGTCAAGTTTTGCGGATAAGTCTAATTTTATGGCTTACCTTGAGAAGGTCTTCGATGTATTCTTTGTCGGCAGTGCCTTCGGCGGAATAATCGTCGCTCTGGTTATCGCTATGTATCAGCTCTTTAAGACGTTGTTTTACCGGGAGAATAATGATCACGGAGAAGAGTCTAAGCCTTTGAAAGCATATAAGGGTGCGCTTGACAAGACTTATTATCCTGTAAAAGAATATATACGTACGTATATCGATTTCTTGAGTACTAATAAAGCGTATCCGTATATATGGCTTTGTATATGGCTGTTGAATTTGAACGTTGTTTCGATACTGTGCGCGGTGTTGGCGTACTTTTTCCATTTCTCGTGCACCTTCGACGTAACTACAATCTATAAGCAGTTATATAAGCTTGTGCTTGATTTGAGTTTAATGTTTTCAGGGCTTCCGGTACCGATTTGGATCGTGATAGGGCTTGTACTTTTTGACGTGTGGCGTCACCGCCGCGCGGATAAAGTATTGCATAGATTGGACGGAGCTAATAGGGCATTCGTGGAGGAGCTTCCTACCTGTACCTTTATTGCCGGGAATATGGGCAAGGGGAAAACTTTGCTTGCAACGTCACTTGCGCTAAATTGTCGGGCTAATTTCCGTGATAAGGCATATGAGATCTTGTATAAATGCGACATGAAGTTTCCTGACTTTCCGTGGGGAGTATTGGAGCAGGTGTTTATCAACAGTCTGGAGCGCGGAGACATTTACAATTTAGCTACCGCTAATAACTTCGCTAACATGTTTATTTACATGCTAACGCCGGGACTTGTAAAGCGTTGCGTGGAGCGTCATAACCGTAGACATCCTGACAGGGCGGTAGAAGACGTAATTTGCGTTGATTACTCTTTAGATTTACCGCATACCTATAATTCCGGCAATAAAATAGAATACTTGGAGGATGTTATCCGTACATATTGCGCAGCATTCTTTATTTATACATGTGACAACTTTAATATAAGTAACTATGCTATACGTGTAGACGATGAGCTCGATACGCAAGGTAATTTTCCGCTTTGGAACAACGATTCGATTTGCCGGGAGAGCTTTAACGCTACGTTGTGCGGGCATTACAGTAAGATCTTAGACTTCGATGTCACGCGCCCCACTAAGCAAGTGGTAGTTGAGAATCCGCTATCCGGGAGTTTGGAGTTCGGCGTACTCAATATATCTGAGATAGGTAAGGAGAGACTCAATCAGGTAGAGAGTCAAGGACTTCGCAAGGACGATGATTTCGCTAACCAAAAGAATGATGGCTTTAATACGTTCTTGAAACTGTGTAGACACCCTTCGACGGTTGACTATTATCCGTTCTTCAAGTTGTTCTGTGACGATCAACGCCCGGAGAGTCTGAATGCGGATAACAGGGAGCTTACGACGATAACGTATATAGACGATAAACTGCCGGAGAGATATGCTTTGCCGTTAGGGCTACTGGAATATGACGCTTGTACATGGCTTTGCGATAAATTCTCCGACGTATATTATAAATTTAGGTATTACAGAGGCGATAATACGCTGATAATGTACTTATTGAAGCATACCGTCAAGTTGTTCTTTGACAGAAAAGAGCGTATCAAGAGTAAGTACGGTATATGTGAATTGGCGTTAAGCCTTGAAGCCGGAACTATGGACGGCAGCATAACTTCGGAACGGTATTATTTACTTAATAAGGTCGTATATGCTGATAGATATGCAACGGACTGCTTTGCGGACTATTTCCAGAAGAAAGCTATTAAGAGCGGTAAAGGGCTTAGGGATTACAAGGAATACGCCGGCGTCAGAGCGACGTTGGGGGAGATGAAACTGCAAAACAGTTACCTGATGAGCTCGTTATTCGGCACCAAAAAGAAAGAGACGCCGGCTCCGACAGAGGAGAAGGGCTTTGAAAAGTATCTAAAAGGGCTTTACAAGGCAGACGTTAAACGGAAGGAAAAGATATCGGAGCAAGAAGAGGCAAGCTTTGAGGCATGGCAGAAGGGCTATGAGAGAGGCTATGAGGAACAGAGAAGGAGACAACTTAAATGAGCTTTACGTGGGATTGGTTGTTGATGAATATGATAACGTACGGGATTCTCGATTATTATCAGATGAATGCCTGTAACAGTTATACCGATTTCGTGTTATATAGGCTCGGAAGGGCGCGCGGAGTGATATTTACGGAGATACATATGATAGAGCGTACAAGCCTGCATTGCTACCGTGTGATGAGCTTTGACTTCGATAAGATAACGTACCGTAGTTTTAAGTCACCGATAGAGATCTGTAAAATGCTGACGGAGTTATACATGCCGAAAGAGTTTAGTAAGATGAAGACGCCGTCAGAGCGCATGGAAGAGCTTCGCGAACGGCGTAAAGACAGAGCGGAGGAAGAGGTTGAGTCAGACAGAGAGGGCTACCTTGACGGAGAGCTGTATACAACGTATGACGAGTGGGAAGAGTGTGACGAGAAGCAACGAGAGGCACGTCGAAAGCGTGAAGAAGTGATGAGAAAGTCTTTTTGGACGTCGCGAAAAAAAGACGTAAAAAATAGGCGAAAATGAGGGTATTGAAATAACTATTCGCAAAACAATAGTTTTGCGAATAAATAGCGTCCGAGAGTGGTTGATTTTTGATAATTTATGGCTGTTTTTCGGTAAAACTTGTTTTTGGCCGATTTTTCTCAAATCCGAGCTATCTATTCGCATAATTTTTTATAGCTCAAATTCTCCGAGCCGCAACGTATTGTTTTTTATGATTTAAGCTTATCATTTGATCGCGCTCGAATAATTTTTATAGTATCTTATAAAGTCCGACCGGACCAAGTTTTCATGCGTATGGTAATATGGTTTCGCTTTACAAACAATTCTTCGATCGGTATCTTTCAACGTTTCAATTTCTTCTCGATCGCACAATACGATTCCGCAAAAATATTTATTTTATGGTTGTATTTATTCGCAAAATGTGTTATATTTTACTTATGGCAAAAGAAAGATATTACGATGAATTTAACCGTGAAAAATACGAAAAGTTCAGCGAAGTTTTGGAAAAACTCCCTTATTTTTGCAACGATTTTTTCACCGGTATAGATATGCGAACGTCTGTGCTCACAAAGCTGAATTACGCGACGGATCTCGGAATATTTTTCGATTTTTTAACGCATAAAGTGCGCGGTTTCATCGGCAAAAACGTTGCCAATATCACGCTACAAGATCTCAACGACTACGTAACATCGACTGAAATTGAGTATTTTTTGCGTTATTTATCTTATTATACTTATAACGGCAAGCCCTATTGCAACGGCGAAAAAGCCAAAGCGCGCAAATTAAGCTCCGTCCGCTCAATGTTCAAGTATTTCTACAATAAGAATATGTTGGACGAAAACGTCGCATCAAAAGTTTCAATGCCAAAACTCCACGATAAAACAATAATCCGCTTGGATGACAGCGAAGTTGACGGCGTAATGGCAACCGTGGAAAGCGATAAAAAATTCGGTTCCGAGTTCCGCGACGCATATAATCTGAATACACGAGATCGCGATCTCGCCATTATCTCTATGTTCTTAGGCACGGGAATCCGTGTAAGCGAACTTGTCGGATTGAACGTTGACGACATCGATATGACAAATAACGCATTCAAGGTGACGCGCAAAGGCGGCAATATGTCCGTTTTGTACTTTTCGGACGAAGTAAAAGAGGCTCTGGACCTATACATCGGCTGGCGTAATGACAGATTGATGAAAGCCGGGAAATACGGCGAAGAAAATGCCCTGTTTTTGTCCCTGCAAAACAAACGAATAACCGTACGCGCCGTGGAAAACTTAATTAAAAAATACACAGGTATTGTAAATCCGCTTAAATCGGTGTCTCCGCACAAGCTGCGTTCAACCTACGGAACCGCACTCTACCGTGAGACAAAGGATATTTACGTGGTTGCGGAAGTTCTCGGGCACCGTGACGTAAATACGACAAAAAAACATTACGCGGCGCTTGATGAGGACATAAAACGCGACGCGAGCACCAAAGTCACGCTCAGGAAGAAATAAATGTATTCTAAATAAAGCGCAATCTCATAGTATTCGCAAAAATTTTCGGTTTAATTAGAACTTATGTTTGCATTTTGACGCGATATGTGTTATATTATATCCGATGAGTAAAAATCTTGTCGAACGTCTTGATAAACGAGTATATTTATAATATAATCGAAGCGGAGGTAGCAATGACGAAATGTGATGAAATGAAAGAAAAATTATCTTGCGTGCGTGATTACATCTCCGACACCGTTGACGAGCGCGGTTTTCCTCCTACGATACGAGAAATTTGCGACAAGTTCAATATTAAATCCACTTCGAGCGCTTCATACTATCTTCGCAAGTTGGAATCTGCCGGCGAATTAAAAATCAATCGTCAAACAAGCCGAGGAATCGAAGTTACTACAAAGTCGCATTTGAATACGAATGACTTTTGTCCGATTTCACTCATCGGTAGTGTTACCGCAGGCGTTCCCAAACTTGCCGTAGAGGACTCCGACGAAACCTATTACTTTCCGTCGGATCTATTCCGCAATGCCCACGGAGACGTGTTTATGCTTGACGTAATCGGTACAAGCATGATTGAAATCGGGATAAACGACGGCGATAAAATTCTCGTGCGCAGTCAACCGACGGCAAACAACGGGCAAGTGGTGGTCGCAATGGTTGAGGACGAATGCGCCACGGTCAAGCGTTATTACAACGAAAACGGCGTAATTCGTCTGCATCCCGAAAATAAATATATGGACGACATTTACCCGACAGAGCTTACGATTTTGGGCGTAGTGATAGGTCTGATAAGGACGGAAATTAATTAGAGGCGCATAATGGACACTGTAAACACGGATTTAATTCGCGGACACGTAGATACCATAATACTGAATGCTATTATGGAAAGAGATCGTTACGGCTACGAAATTCTGGATATTATTTCAAATTTAAGCGACGGTCGCTACGAAATCAAACAGCCGACGCTTTACTCATGCCTGAAGAGGTTGGAAAAGCAAGGCTTTATTACTTCTTACTATGGCGACGAGTCAAACGGCGGAAGGCGACGCTATTACCGCATAACCGATAAGGGCAGAGAAACGGTTCTGCAAGACCAACGCGAATGGGAATTTTCGCGCACAATCATTAACAGATTGCTCAGCGATAAAGAAATAGACCTTGCCACCGTTGAAGCGCCGTTTGATACCGGCGAGTTACGTCCGCTTACGCGCAGGGTTCGCGCATACGATTACGATGACGATACTGCGTCAAAGCCTGAAATCGATAATAACACAAACCAAACGGTTACGGCAGCTAATGAAAATTTATCGGAGTCATCCGAAAAAACGCAAGATACACAGGTTGTCGCACCAACCGCGAGTCAGCCGACGACTCCCCTATCCCAAACGCCATCCGTAAAAACGGATTCGGAGCAAAAATCGGAGAATGTTACCGACTCCGCTACAAAATCAAACTCATCCGTAGACGAAGCGACCAATCAACGGATTAAGGAAAGACAAGTCGCGGCAAGCAAACTTTTGTACATCGGTGAGTTCGCTCGTCAAATCGGCGCGTCTGTCGGCAATGCGGACGATTCCGTAACAAGCAAAAGCTCGGAACAAGCCCCTCTTGCTACGACTAAAACCTCGCAAAATTCATCGTATGACGATAAGCCCGACTACAAAAAAGAGCGTACTACGGAGGAAATGAATCCGAACCAAAATTACAGAGAAGCTTTGAGTGCCATTTACACGGCATCGGACAATACAGCCACGGCGATGAAGGCGTTTAACCGCGATGAGCTCGTCCGCGACGAAGACGCTACAAAAGCAAAACACTTTGCCGAAGTAAAGCAATCTTTCTATGAAGACGGCTATAAACTGAGAGTTTATCAAAAAGCCAATTCTGCAAACTACTATTACATGAAATACATATATAGCAATCGCATAAATCGCGATACGGCTATATTTACCTATCTGGTGCTGCTCGTCGAACTTTTGGTTATGATCATCGCACACAAAACGTTTGGCTCAATAACGGCGTACGTCATTATTGCCGTTGTAGGCTTGCTAATTCCCATCGTGCCTACTCTCATATGGGCAGGCAATCCGACAAAACGAATAAAGGCAAAATTCAATCCGAGTTCGTCAATAATTAACGCAATAATTGTATTCATCATCATTTCTGCAATAGCGATAATCGTTTCACTCGTAGTGCCCTCGCTAAAAGTAGATTTCACCAAAGGAAGCGCGTACGTGCCGTATATAATAGCTTCAAACATCCCGATCTCCGTACTGATATACGGATTGCTGTATAAGTCAAATAATTATCATCTGAAAAAATAAAAACACGAAACAAAAAAGACGGCTGTTAAGAAAACTTCTTAGCAGCCGATTTTTTAGACTTGCAATTTTTTGATTTCACTTCTTGCTATTGCATCGCATTTGTTATTATACTCATTATCGCTATGCCCTTTGACTTTGATCACCCTGACGGCATGCTTTTGCATTTCCGCAAGCAGTTCTTGCCATAAATCTTGGTTTTTGACGGGCGTCTTCTGCTTAGTTTGCCAATTGTTCATCAGCCATGTGTCTATCCAACCTTTTTCTATCGCATTGACATAATACGCGGAATCGCTGTATATGTGCACTTCGCAAGATTCTTTGAGTCGTTGCAACCCCCTGATGACTCCCATGAGCTCCATGCGGTTGTTTGTCGTTTCTGCCTCACCGCCTGAAAGCACGAGCTCGGTTCCCTTGTATATTAAAATCGCGCACCAACCGCCTGCTCCCGGATTGCCGCTGCACGCACCGTCGGTATATAAATCTACAATCTTCATAGCTACTTACTTTTTATTGCAATAACGATTGACTTACTTTGTGATTTTGGTTATAATGTTTCCGTTAGCACTTAGGGGAGTGGCCTAATGGTATGGCAACGGTCTCCAAAACCGTCGATTGCGTGTTCGACTCGCGTCTCCCCTGCCAAATACGTCCGTTTGATACGGACGTATTTTTATATCTTGATTTCTCCGGCCCCTTTAAGTGTTTCAAGTTCGGTTTTGTGCGCCTCGATTATCGGATCTACGCGCGTTTCAATAAATTTGTCTACCTGTTCGGGAGCCATCCCGATGTAGTTTGAGGGTGACAAAACGTCGCTTCCGTCAATTACCGGCGCAAAATCCGGATCGGCTTTAAGTCTTGTTAACAAATCGTTCGGTTCGCCTGTCATGCGAGATTTTTTCTCCGCTTCCATTGCGTACGTGCGAATTTTTTCGTGCAATTCTTGTCTGTTACCGCCCTTCTTGACAGACGACATCAAAATGTTTTCGGTAGCCATAAACGGAATCTCTTCGGCTATTCTGCGATTTATAACGTTTTCGTACACGACTAATCCGCCGGACACATTGAGCATCAGCTCGCATATGGCGTCAGCCGTCATAAACGCATCGCCCATTACAATGCGCCTGTTAGCGCTATCGTCGAGAGTGCGCTCAAAGCCTTGTACGCATGCAGTCATCGCGGTATTGACCGGTAACGATACCAAATACCGCGCAAGCGAGCATATGCGCTCCGAACGCATCGGGTTACGTTTGTAAGCCATGGCGGACGAGCCTATTTGTTTTTCGGCAAACGGCTCTTCTATCTCTTTGTAGCTCTGTAAAATTCTGATGTCCTGCGCGAATTTATATGCCGATTGCGCAAACCCGGAAAGTGCGGATACTACATAATAATCGAGTTTGCGAGTGTAAGTTTGCCCGGAAACGGCAATTGACTCGTTGTCACCGAATTCTCTGCAAACGAAACGATCGAGTTCTTCTACTTTTTGCGCGTCGCCGTTAAATAACGACAGAAAACTTGCTTGCGTACCGGTAGTTCCCTTTACGCCACGCAATTTAAGCTCGGATAAGGCAAAATCTATGGCTTCGAGGTCAATTAAAAGATCTTGCATCCAAAGCGTGGCGCGTTTACCTACCGTCACGAGTTGAGCCGGTTGCAGGTGTGTGTAACCGAGTGTGGGCGTGGCGCGATACTTTTGTGCAAAGCCCCTCAATTTTTGAAGGATAGCTACTATTTTCAGCTTAATCAGCCCGATAGCGTCGCGATAGACAAGCACATCGGCATTATCAGTAACATAGCAACTTGTAGCGCCCAAATGGATTATGGGCGCCGCGCTCGGGCAGGCGACTCCGTAGGTATATATGTGCGCCATAACGTCGTGGCGTACAAGTTTTTCCCTTTCCGCTTCCAGCTCGAAATCGATATCGTTTACGTGCGCTTCCAGCTCTTTGATTTGTTCGTCCGTGATACCCAAGCCCAAGGTTTTTTCGCCCTTAGCCAAAGCGACCCAAAGCTTGCGGAAATATGCTATCCTATGTTGATCGGAAAATATCTCCGACATGGCTTCGGTTGCATAACGAGTAGTTAACGGATTATTATATCTGTTATGATCCATATTCACTTAAAAAATTAAGGGCTACCTTTAAGGCAGCCCGTTTGGTTTTATTTATCGCCTTCGTCGGAATCTTTGAACTTATCAAGGTCAAATCCTTTGAAGAGATCCGCCATCGTCGTACCGGTTGTGGAGGAAATGTACTCATGCGGTTCATCGTCCTCAACCTTGGCTTCGCGTCTCGGTTTGCGCTCGGAACGCTTGTCATCGGCTTGAGTTGCTCTCTTGTTGAAGCGAGCTACGCGGCTGTTTGTTTTGTTGCCGTCTTCGGCGTCGGTAGCCTCTTCGGTATGTTCTTCAACGACCGGGGGATCAAGGAGTGCTTTGATGCTGAGCGTAATCTTGTTCTTTTCAAAGCTTACGATCTTGGCTTCCACTTCGTCGCCGACTTTGAGCGCTTCGGCAGCGTTTGCAATCCACTTATGGCTGATTTCGCTGACGTGTACAAGACCGTCGATACCGGGCTCGATGGAGATGAACGCGCCGAAATCTTTGATTCTTTCGACCTTGCCCTTGATAACGTCGCCGACATGATATTTCTCTGCGGCAAGTTCATAGGGTTGTTTTTGGAGTTGCTTGTATCCGAGAGAAACTTTGTCGTTTTCCCTATCGGCTTTGAGAACTACAAACTCGTACTTCTTGTTGAGTTCGAGGATCGTGGACGGATCGTCGACTTTTGTCCAGCTGAGGTCGCTGATATGGAGCAAGCAATCTTTGTTCATAATGGAAACGAATACGCCGAAATATTTGCCGTCTTTCATGGCAAAACGCTTTACTTTGCCTTCAACGACGTTATTTACTTGCATTGCGTCCCAGAACGCTTCTTCTTTGGCAGCTCTTTCTTCCTCAAGGATTATGCGTTGGCTTGCAACGATGCGCTTGGGATTGGGACGACGCTTCTCTTCACCGTCTTCCGCCGCGTCCTCTTTGGGAGGAAGCATACGCAAACGAAGCTTCTTGCCTACGTACTCTTCTAAGTTCTTGACATATCCGATACGAATTTGGCTCGCCGGTACAAAAATGGTGTAAGAACCTATTTTGCCGAGCAAACCGCCTTTGATGGCTTGGGCGATGGTAAGAGTAAATTCTTCGCCCTCTTTGATAGCTTTGACAGCCTCATCCGCAACAAGGAGCTCGTCATATTTCTTCTTGGAAAGGTTGATGGCTTTGTTTTTGCTATCGCCCTTAGGTATAATTATCGCTTGGAGATTATCGCCTATCGCATATTTGCCGGGATCATAAGATCCGTCAAGTTCCATTTCTTCTGCGGAAATGAAGCCGGAGTCGTTCTTGCCGTTCAAATTTACGTAAACCGTTACGCCGGTAGGCTCGATGCTCTGGATTGTGGCCTTGACGGTCATGCCTTCACGATAAGACTTGGGAGCGTATCCGCTCTTGAGAGCTTCTTCCATACTGGTGATTTCGCCGGATTTTTTGTCCGCCTTTACGGGAGCTTTTACTTCTTCGGTTTTTACTTCTTCCGTAGCGGCATCATTTGTGATAACTTCTTCGGTTTCGGTTTTGATCTCGTTCTCTTGAGCAAGATCTACAGGGTTGATTGTTTGATCCATTTTGTTGATGACCTCCATAACCGACTCTTTGGGAGCCGATGCGCCCGCTAACACGCAAGGCTTTGTGATATTTTTTATATTTGCAACCGAATCCAATTCGGCAGCTTCCGATATTAGGTAAACTTGTTCGCAACGGGCGCTTGCTATACTTGCGAGTCTTCGCGTATTGGCACTTTGTGCGTCTCCCACAACGAACACCGCATCCGCAAAAGCACTAAGCTCCCTTGCCTCCGCTTGTCTACGTATGGTAGTATAACAAATAGTGTTAAATATTACAAGTGTTTTTTTAGAGTTCCTCGCCAAAAATTGTAAATTTTCGGCTATTTTGTCAAACGATTCTTTGTCAAAGGTCGTTTGTGCCGATAACATGTACTTGTCGAATCCGTTCGGGAGCTCTTTCGGGCACTCGTTTATGACGATAACATTCTTGCCGTATCCGCAAATTCCGCGTACTTCTTTGTGATTTTTGTCGCCTGCAAGCAAAATGCAGTACCCCTGCTCGGAGTACTCTTGAACGAGTTTGTGAATGTTTTTGACGTTGGGACAAGTGGCGTCGACTACGTTAATTCCGCGCGCTTTGCACGCTCCATAGAGTTCCGGACACGCTCCGTGCGCGCTTATGACAAGCGTGTCTCCGCGACTTAGAGATTCCAATGAATCCGCAACTTTTATTCCGTAGACGCCAAGCCTGTCTGTAACGGAGTGATTGTGCGCTATCGCTCCGTAAGTATACACATTTTGGGCTTTTTCGGCGGTTTCAATGGCAATATTTATCGCGCGTTCGACGCTCGGACAATAGCCCGAATACTTAGTTACAATTATCTCAGGCATAGTTTGATGACTGAATCGGCGACCTCGTCTATCGTCATATCGGATGTGTCTATATACGTCGCGCCCTCGGCTATTCGCAAGGGAGAAACCTGCCTGTTCATGTCTTGATAATCGCGTTTTTTGATGTCTTCCAAAATCTCGTCGAAGGTATGCGTTTCGCCTCTCAGAGCTAAGTCTTTGAGTCTTCTTTCCGCACGGATTGCGGGCTTTGCGTCCATGTAAATTTTTACCTTGGCATCCGGGAGTACGACGGTGCATATATCTCTGCCGTCAAGAACGCAATCCGTTTCGGACGCTATTTTTTGTTGCAAAGCAACAAGTTTGGCTCTGACTTCGGCAATTTTCGAAATGGTGGAAGCCGCCATGCTTATGTTGTTTTCTCTGAGATACGGCGTTACGTCTTTGCCGTTAACGCACACTTTTTGGATGCCGTTTGTGTATTCGACCGCCATATCGACGTCGTCGAGAATGCCGAGCACCGCAGGAACGTCGTCCGGCGCAATGCCGCGAGACGCGGCGTAATACGCGAGGGCTCTGTACATTGCTCCCGTATCGAGGTAAACTATGCCGAGTTTGTTGGCAATAAGCTTTGCTATGGTGCTTTTTCCTGCCCCGGCAGGACCGTCTATTGCTATGTTGAGTGTCATATGCTTTCTCCTATGCATTGTTGCCGGCTACATATCCGGTAGACAATGCGATTTGAATATTGTAACCGCCGGTAAGCGCGTCAACGTCTATCATTTCGCCGGCAAAATATAAGTTCTCTATGAGTTTGCTACGCATCGTCTTCGGATCGATTTCTTTGACCGCGACTCCCCCTGCCGTCACTATGGCTTCTTCTATAGGCGCCAATCCTTTGATTTTGAACATCATCCGTTTGAGAAGGTTGACAAGGACTTTGCGTTCCGTCTTTGTTACTGCGTTGACCGGTTTATCTCGGGCTATCCCGGACGCCGAAACGACATACGGAATAAGGCTCTTGGGAAGCAACGCGTCCAAAGAGTTACGGAACATTTTGTTGCCGACTTCGGAAAAATCGGACAGCACGCGCTTGTCCAAAGTCTGCTCGTCAAGAGCCGGTTTCAAGTCGAGAACGAGCTTGACATCCGATAAATTCAGCCTGTTTATCGCGGAAGACAAACTCAGCACAATCGGACCGGAAACGCCGTCGTGAGTGAACAGCATTTCGCCGAATTCGCAGGCAAGCACCTTGTTTGAGTGCTCCCCTATCGCGCTTAATTTGACATTTTTTAGGCTTAAACCCTCGGGAAGCGGCAATTTTTCGACGTTTGCGATTCCGAGAGGGGTTTCTACGCCTTCAAGCTCGATTGCAGACAATCCGGCTACCGGATTTACAATTGTGTGCCCGATTTTGCGCACGATTTCGTATGCGGATCCGTCCGAACCGGTCTTGGGATAAGAAACGCCGCCTACGGCAAGAATCAATGCGTCGCACGGCAATAAGCCCGCGCTTGTAACCACATTCGTGACACTGCCGTCCGCAATGCCGACGTCATACAGTTCCGTAGAAAGCATGGTTTTGACGCCGAGCGCGTTTAGCTCTTTGTACAGCGCGTCTATGACGTCCGAGCTCTTATCCGAGACGGGGAAAACTCTTCCGCCGCGCTCAACTTTCAGCCTAACGCCGAGAGACTCGAAATAATCCATCGTTTGCTTGTTGTCAAACGCGCGTAATGCTCCCATCAAAAACTTAGGGTTGCTTTTTATGTTGGACAAAAAATCGTTATACTCCGCGACGTTGGTTAGATTGCATCTGCCTTTACCGGATATATATAATTTTCTGCCGATTTTGGCATTTTTGTCTATCAAAATGACGTTATTGCCGTTTTTGCGCGCCGTCAACGCGCTCATTATCCCGGCAGGTCCGGCACCTGCTACAACTATGGTTTTGGTCATAAGCCCCTCTTTTTGAGCTCGGCAAGCTCTTTGACGGCTGTATGATCGGACGTTATGGGCGTTATCGTCGGGTATCCCGACTCGAACCACTCCACGTCGCAGTCGGGATCGTTTTGCGCGTATATGGGGTTGCCTACGAGAGTATGCGGAATGCCGTTCTCGTCCAAGTCTCCGACAAGATATATATCGCTGAATATGCGCCTGCCGATGGGCGTAAGTTTGTGCTCTTTGTTGCCTATACGTCTATTGTTTATGTTGATGTTCAGCGCGTACTCTGCAGAACAAAGCGAAAGATAATAATCGAAATGCCGATAGAAGAAATCCGCCATGTAGTCATAGTCGGCGTCATCTTCGGGGTTGCCGGAAACGGCTATGGACTTGACTCCGAGTAAGTTTGCCTCCATTGCCGCCGCGCAAGTACCGGAATAAACTACCGTCGTGCCGATATTCGGCTCGGTATTTATGCCGGAAATGACAATATCCGGGGGATTGTTGCCGGCAAGTTCGACGCCGAGCTTGACGCAATCCGCCGGCGTGCCGGATACGGAGTAGCACGGATACGGCGCTCCGCACGATACCTTTTTGAGATAAACGGGCTTGCCGAACGTCATCGCATGCGCTTTGCCGCTGTTGCATTTAATAGGTGCGATAACGGTAACTTCGTGCTCCTTGCACAAAACGCGAGCCATTGCGTTAATGCCGTATGCGGAATAACCGTCATCGTTTGTTAACAGTATACGCATTACAGCCTCTTAATTAAGTCAATTTCTTTGTCCGTAAGATAACGGCTCATGCCTCTGCCGAGTCCGCCGAGCTTCAAATCCCCTATTTGTACTCGTTTAAGGAAAGCTACGTTAAAGCCTATGTATTCGAACATGCGCCTGACCTGACGATTCTTGCCCTCGAAAATAGTTATTTCTATGCGAGAAAGCCCGTCTTCCGTACCGAGCTTTTTGACCTTTGCGCGGTGCGTCGTAATGCCGTCGAGCGGTACGCCGTTGCGAAGTTTGGCAAGCTCCGCTTCCGGAACGTCGCCCTCAACTTTGGCTATGTATGTTTTGGGGATCTCGTGCGACGGATGCGTAAGTTTATACGCCAAATCTCCGTCGTTGGTCAAAAGAACCAGTCCTTCCGTATCGTAATCGAGTCTGCCTACCGGGAAAAGTCTTTTGTCTTTTTGGGGAATGTAGTCCATAATCGTTTTGCGTCCTTTGTCATCCTTGACCGTCGTAACGCAACCCTTCGGTTTATTGAGCATTATGTATATATCACGGCTTACGGGCGTAATCTTTTGCCCGTTTACCGTGACGGTGTCGTTATCTTCGTTCACATCGAATCCGAGAACGGTTATAACCTTGTTGTTTACTTTGACAACGCCTTCTTCGATGAGCTTGTCGGCTCCGCGCCTCGACGTCACGCCGCACTCGGCAATATATTTGTTAAGTCTCACGTCAATACCTCAAAACGGAAATATCTTCTTTTTTACATCATATATAGTATATAATTTTTCGGTAAATATCAAGCGGTTATCCACAAATATTTTGACCTCGCCGACACTTTCGCTTCCGCCGTGCGGCGCGGAAACGCAATCGACTATTTCCGTTTGCGCGGAAATTACTTCCGAACCGTCTTTCTTGACGGGATAATATCTGTCCTCTTTGACAAAAACATCCGTTTCTCCCTTGAAAAACGTGTGCTTGACTTTTACGCGCCCCTGCGGTACGCTCGAATCGGCGACCTTGCGCATCTCATAATTTTCGTGAGCGTAATTCATGAGTTCCGCGCATACGTTGAAGTAATCGTAGATGTTGAGCGCTACCGCGACCACCTGCATTTCTCCGCGCAAACTTGACGCTATCAAACATCTGCCGGCTTCCTTTGTATAACCTGTTTTTACTCCGTTCGCGCCGTTATAGCTGTATAAAATGCGGTTTTTATTGGCAAAAAAACGTGAGTCTTCCGGCGTATCGCGCTTAATGGTAACCGACTTGGCGGATACGATTTCTTTGAACGCGGGATTTTGCAAACCGTACGCCGCAATTACGGCTAAATCGTATGCCGACGTATAATGTCCCTTTGCTGAAAGCCCGTGCGGATTGACAAAATGCGTATTGCGCAAAGTGAGCTCGCTCGCTTTTCTGTTCATAAGCTCGGCAAAAGACTCGACGCTGCCGGCAACATGGACGGCAAGAGCGACGGCGGCATCGTTGCCGGAACGCAACATCAGACCGTACAGCAGCTCTTTAACGGTAAATTTTTCGTCCTCTTTCAAGTATATGGAGCTACCCTCCACGCCTACGGCGCATTTCGGTACGGTAACGGTATCTTGCAAATCGGCATGCTCCAATACCACTATCGCGGTCATCGCCTTGGTTGTGCTCGCCATGGGCAATCGTGCGGCTACGTTGCTGCCCTTCAAAATTCTGCCGGAACTTGCCTCGATGACAACATACGCGGAAGCGCCGCTCACCGACGCTTCCGCAGAGCCGTTGTTCGCGACCGAAACCTCGGGCGCGACAAACGCGGCAAGAGCAATCGCCGCAACGACAATCGGAATCAGTGCTTTGAGTGCACGTTCTTTATTATTTGTCGAGCCGTGTTTAACCATTTCTCTATACCGCTTGCCTCGCATTCGGATTCCGACTGCTTCTTTTCCGTTAACGCGTTCTCGTTGCGTTTGCCTAAACGCAATTGTACGCTGAATATAATATCTTGCATATTTCACCTCGCAAATAGTATCCGCGTAACGTATGGTAATATACTTGTAAATTTAATTTTTATCGCGGAATCGAACTCGAAACAAACGCTTCCGCATGCGTCGCACATATGCAGTTTTGCAGGCGCTACATATGAATTTGCCGTTATTGTATTATGAGTTAAGCCTAAATTTATAATAAAAATTGATTTTCGTGTTTGAGAACAACCTGTTATTCGCAAATTGTATCTAATTATCGATATAGCGTCGACGGGCGGAAGTCCTGCCGTCAAGACGACGTTAATAAGCTTATACGCATCGGCGCCCTTGCAAAAATCAATATTCTTTACATGCTTGGAGCGTTTGGTTTCCGCAAGCAAAACGTTATTGCCGAAAGTCAAACGGAATCTTGCCGCAAACATACCACATTTTACTTCCGCCTCAACCGCGCCGCTATTATTTATGTTGCAATGAAAAAAGATCACCATACATATGTTAGTATGGCGATCTTTAATAAAAATTATCTATTTGCGCTTTTTCTTGTAGACCCTTTTGCGTATCTCGCGTTTGGATACTCCGGATCTGTAAACGGCGTTCATTGCGATACCCCTGCCGAGGAATCCGAGACCAACAACAATTCCTATGCCGCCGGCTATGCCTAAGCCGACAAGATACGGCGTGGCTTTGTCTTTATCCTTTTCCAGCGGAGTATACGTTATGGTATAAGTGCTTTCAACGTACTCGAGCTCGTAGTTCTTATCGCTTCCCTTGTTGTATTGCACCTCGTTAACGCCTACTTTGCCTGCAGTCAACTTGACGGAGGGTTGATGATCCAAATCCGTGGCTTCGTCATCGCCGACAAATCCTTCATACTTTATGGTATATGTAGGAGCTTTGCCAACTTCCGCGGTTGCGACATCGGCAGTGACTTTCAATGTCTTTTTGGCGATGTAGAACGTTATGGAATTGCTACCCATAACCTTGTAACTCTTGTTACCCGGTTTGATGACTAAGGAATAGCTGCCTGCGTCTTTGACGACGCTCGGACTAAACACCTTGACAGGCTCGCAAGTATCGTCCTCGACCACTCCGTCAAACTCGACTTGAATATCGGAAGATCTGTCTTTGCCGTCATAAACAAGATTTTCGTAACCGGATATCGATACGGTTATTTCTTTTTGCTTGATAATCAATTCTTGTTCGATGTAGGCTCTGTTGTAGTTGCCTCCGACCTTGCCCTCGTATGTAGCGGTAACGCTGTAAGTACCGGCTGCGGGGAACTTGGGAAGGTTGCCGTTTTCGTCGGCAAAGGAGTAATTAACCGTAACGGGCTCTTCCAAACCGCCTACGGCTTTTGCTATGGCGGTTATTTTCGTAAAGCTACCGTAAACTTGTTTGAGCGATCCGCTCAACTCTATGGTAGGCGTTATAGCTTTAACCGTAAGCTTTGCCTCCGCAAGTTTATCGGAGTAGGTTTCGACGCCGTCTTTACCATACAGACCGACAAAGCACATCACGGTGTATTCGCCTACGTTTGACGGAGCCTCCGAAATGCCGTCTTCTCCGCCATATTCGACCGTGCGACCTTTGTACTTGACATAGACCTTTGCGTAGTGGGTTGCTCCGCTGTACAAATTGTCGATCTCGGGTTCCAATGTTTGAGGCACGCCGTTATAATCGACTTCTTTGTCTAC
This sequence comes from Ruminococcus bicirculans (ex Wegman et al. 2014), assembly GCA_963642145.1. Classification (GTDB taxonomy): domain Bacteria; phylum Bacillota; class Clostridia; order Christensenellales; family DTU072; genus Stercoripulliclostridium_A. The sequence goes on along the minus strand of CAVIFU010000001.1, from coordinate 28,931 downwards.
CATAGACGCCGATTCTACCAAACTAAGGATCCTCGCAGACACGTAAAAGTCCTTTGTCTCCAACACATAGTTGTTTGCCTTGGCTCCGCTCAAACGAATGTCTCTAACGTAAACTTGCGTCTCGCCGACGGTATTTGCGGTTAGAGATTGGGTAAACTCAATGTCCACAGAGTCTTTGTCCGCATCGAGCAATTCGGATATGGTATAGTAGCTCTTATCTATATGCGAGTCACTCGTGCCGTCAACGGGTTTCTCGTACACTACATCGTCTTTTGCGCTGACAACAACGCTTTTTGCCGTGATATTGACGGTAACGCTTTTTGAGCCCTCAATATTTACGAAATAGTTGCCCAGATACACATTGCTACCGGTGTATTCGGAATCATCGCCTTTAACGTATAATTGTATTTTGTAACCGCTTGCGACATCTCGAATTTCGTTAAGTTCGACGAGATCATTGTACATGGCTTTTACTTCTATTTTGGGATTTACCTTGTTTTGATTCTCACCGCTCAGGAAGCCGCTGTAAGTTATTCCAAGCATGCCTTCTGCCGTTTCGCCATACATGAGTTGCAAGGTGTCATCCGCGGAGCCGTTTACGCCGAGCGTGACATTGAGCTTTTTATGTTCGATTTTGCCTTCTTCCGTATACACTTGCGCTTCGGGCAACTCATAGTCGTTTTTGTAGTCGTCTTGCTGTATCACAAAGCTTATCGTGATCTTTTTGCCGGTGCCGACATTGGCGTCATCATACGTTGCAACCGCCGTCACGATACGGCTGACAGACTCTTTGGTTTGCTCAACTTCGGCAGCTCTGTTGCCGTCATAGATTTTGGACGTTATCACTTTTTCGGGCTTGACATCGTCATATGTGAGCTTCACCTTGTTGATGTAGAATTTGTATTCGACTTGCTTATTGTTCTCATCGACGAATACGGCGCGGTAGTTATTATCCGTATTGGTGCTACCGTTTTGGTAGAATTCCAATATTACGGCATATCCGTCTTCGGTGTGATGGTCTCCCGCGCCCCTTTCTATTTTTACATAGTTTGCCCACGGGAAGCCTTCGTCGCTCGGTTGCTCACGCACATATTCATTATAAGCCTTATAGATTGCGCTATCGCTACCGCACTCGGCTACGTTGATATAGGCAATAGCTTTATACAGATCGGGATCGGATTTTCCAAAGTCCTTAATCAAATTGTCGGGATTTAACCTCACATGTACCGCTTTGCCGTAAATTACAAATTTATCGATATTGGAGCCCGGCACATAAATGTACTCGAAGTTTGCCGAATCGCTTACTTTTGCTATTGTATTTTTCAGATTATATATACCGGCGTCGATTTCGTTGCTTGCGCGTTCAAACGTAACAGAAACGCTCTTATCACCGAAAATAGCGGTATATACACCGATTTCTTTCGTGAGCTCGGGGTCCGGATCTCCGTAATCCTTTGTGAAAGTGTCCGGCGTTACGGATATCGTGCGTTTGTTGATTATAAACGTTGCGGTATTCTTTTCATCAATGCTAATATCATAGTTTAGCGCAGTTTTGTAATTATCGCCGGTAGCATTTCCGACGATAGAGTACCCTACATATTCGTACGTACCGCTAACCTCGTATTCGGGTTGAATCGAACCGTCTATCGGCGCACCCTTTCGTATCATCTTTACGGTGATTTTTTCACCGCTAACGCCGTCCACAACGCACGTAAGATCGCATGAGTCGTCGCTATCGCCATATATCTTGGAGACATTCTTAGGGAAGAACGTAATCGCTTTCCTGCCTATTTCCAAAGTTGCGGACAAAGGATTTTCCTCGTCTTCATACAAGCAATAGTTCGGATTATCTACGCCGGCGACATTGCATACATATGTTCCTACATCATGCGCAAAATCAACCTTAAAGCGAGATTCGCTTTCAACTTTGTAGATGACATATACAAAGTTAACCTCATCTTTGTTGACAATACCGCTGTTGTAATCGCCATATGCGTCCGTTCCGTCACTGACCTTGCCGCCATTGGAATTAACGGTCACGTTGAACGTATGCTCTTTGCCGTCGTAGTCATTCTTGCCGTATTCTCCGAATTGTATTCCAAGCCAACGCTGTGATATCGCAAACTGCGTGCCGTTTACCTTTTCCAAATTTTCGCTGTCAATCACATAGTTCGCGGCGACGTCGGTGCTTTCATCCAACGAGAAATACGCAACATATGTGCCGGCATTTACGCACTTGTTGTCGTCAACGGCGGTTTCGCTACCGCTTTCGCTATCCCATTTCTTGTATTCGACTTTGATATTTACTTTTTCGCCTTTAACAACGCCGTCAACGCTTATGCCGAGTTCGTGCGCCGTTCCGTCATAATATCGTTTGTCGGACGCGTCGTTAACTGTAACTTCCAAGGATTTAGGGTTAATCGTAAAGCTTGCGGTATTGTTTTTTACTATGTAGTTTGAATTCGTGCACGTCGCGCTCACGGAGTACGTACCGCAGTTTTTATGTTCGTTATCTGTGGTACCGTTCATCGCATATGTCAAACTCGGCGTGAGATTCGCTAACTCATTCAGAAAATCCTTGCTATAACCGCTATCTACGGTAATTTTGAAGTAACAAGTTATGTCCTGCGAAGAACCGTTATACGTCGTTTCCGCCGTAGCGTCATCGTAGGACACATCAAGTTCAAACGGCTTTATCGTGAAGGGTTGTCTACCACTACCGGAAATTGTGTAGTTGGCTTTAGCGTCACCGCCCAAACCGGCTATAGCGGTATAACTTCCTGCGTTTAGAGGCGAACCGTCAATTTTGGTCAATCGTGAATCTAAGTAATCTGTTATGCTCACCGTGAGGACGTCTCCGTCACAAATATCTGCAGAATTCAAGTCTACCTTTATTTCTTGTTTACATCCGTTATACGTCAAGCCATATCCGCTAAATGTAATGCCTATCGGCTTAGGCGATATCGTAAACTGCGTGCGGTTTACCTTTTCCAAATTTTCGCTGTCAATCACATAGTTCGCGGCGACGTCGGTGCTTTCATCCAACGAGAAATACGCAACATATGTGCCGGCATTTACGCACTTGTTGTCGTCAACGGCGGTTTCGCTACCGCTTTCGCTATCCCATTTCTTGTATTCGACTTTGATATTTACTTTTTCGCCTTTAACAACGCCGTCAACGCTTATGCCGAGTTCGTGCGCCGTTCCGTCATAATATCGTTCGTCTGACGCGTCTTTAACTGTAATTTCTAAAGATTTAGGGTTAATTTTAAAGCGCGTATAAGTATTGCCGCCAAAATTACCTTTTCCGGTGATTTTAATAACCTTAGCCTCCTCTCCGGCATTTACGTTGTCGCTATATTCGAGGGCATAATCATTTTTGCTATCGAGGGTATAAACGTAGTCTTTTCCGAGTTGTTTGCCTTTAAAGGTAATCGTTACCACGGGCGTAACGGCTCCCCCTGTATAAGTTTGGTCCGATATTTCGCCAATAGTAACGTCACTATCGCTAATCGGGCGTTGCGTGATTGTGAACTCTTTTTGGGCGCAATCACTCGCAACTACGTAATTGTCGTTACCACTTATCGCGGCGATTGCTTTATAGTTTCCGACGTTTTGCGGGGCGGTAGAGCGACCCTCGTATGCTATGCCAAGATTCGGCGTCTGATCGCCGTAGACAACATCTTTTTCATCTACATTGGCTTTTATCTCCTTTGCGTCCCCGTCGTAGACAAACGATAAGTCTCCATAGATAACGTGAACTTCTTTAGGGAGAATCGTAAAACTTTGAGTCTTTTGTTCTTCTTTTAAGCTAAAATCCGATATACGCACGCCACTGCCTTCTACAAGAGAAAGCGTCGCGGTGTAATCTCCTGCACTTACCGCAGTGCCATCATATTCGAGCTTTAAGTTGCCGTCGGTAAGTCCGGTACCTTCCGTGATGAGTTTAACATGTAAACCATCTTCCTTGCCTATAAATGTAGCGCCTTTATATACTAAATCTTCGACCTCTGTGCTATTGCCGGTATAGTATTTAACTTTTATCGTCCAAGGCGTTATCTTTATTCCGGTTAAAGTATCGGTTTCTTCCGTCAAAACATAGTTTTTGCTACTAATAGTCGCTTGGGCTTTATAGTCTGCCGCGTGGAATAACGTCGTAGATACCCACTCGGATTTCTCATTAAGAGTGTAGTATGTTACGGTTAAGCCAATGGTATCTTTGGTGTCTTCTCCGCAAAGTCCGTCCTCTTTCACCTCGCATCCGACATTTTTTTCTGCATTTGAAAAGACAGCGCTGTCGGCACCTTCTTCGCCTAAGTTTGTCCATACCAACGAGACCTCTTTGGGTTTGATTTCAAAGGCACTACTGCAAATGTTTAAGTCTGTCGGTAATTTATAGTTATCACCGGCACTACTTGCGGTGCCGACAACTTTAGCGTAGTATTGGGCGACATCGATTGCTTTGACCGGGTCGGGAGTAGCCTCCGTGCCATCGTATCCGTATGTTTCAATGGTAAAAGATACCTTTTCTTTGTCCCCTTCCAATAAGTTTGTCGCCGTAGCGATCGGGAACTGCACACTTCCGTTGTATGTCAGCTCTGTATTGCTCCACTCTATGCCGATCGCACGCGTTGTAATTTCGCCGGTAAGTTCAAAGTTTTGAGCTTCCGACAAAAAATAGTCCCCGGTAACGGTTAATCCGACAATGGTTATTGTCTTATTTTTTCCAACACTCTCCGAATCAAAATAACTCGTTTCCCTGTCAAAATCAACCGTAGGTGTCGTGGGTATTTTTTCTTTACTATCTGCATAAACGAATGAAAAGTGCGTACCGAAAGTAAGCGAGCCGACGATGTCTTTAGTCGTGTCATACTCTTTAGAGTAGACAGCGTCTTTAATCGCTTGAAATTCTACTTTTGCAGGGTTGATGGTAATATTCTTTTGGGCGTTCTCATACACGAATATTGTATTCGGAGCATCTGTAGAGGACGCACCGATAACTTCTCCGTCTTCCACCGCTCTGTATGTATCCCCGACTTTCCTATACAAAACCATGAGATACGTGCCGGCATGCTCACTCGTACGAAATTCGTAACTACCGTCTTTGCCATATGCCGTATAGTCCTTTAACTCGGACGCATTCTGATCAACGGCTCCCCACCTAAGATCCGATGATATGTTCGAACCTTTAATCGGAGTTCCTGTAAATAGAACGCCTACGTTGTTGAATGACTTCTCCGAAACATAGTCGTAATACATATTTTTGCTTATTTGGGCAAAATGCACCTCGTAACTTTCACAATCTACAGGAACAGCCTCATCATCTTCAAACGTGTATTGATCCGTCAGTTTTTCATTGTAAGCGTATTTATCCGTCAGCTTATTATATATATTTTTGTACGTAGTGGACCCGCTCCTCTTGTATGAAAGCGCAGAAATCCAATATTTAGCTTCGTTCGTTTTTTTACCGTTATACTCGCTGCAATCTACGTCTACTGTAAGCAAATTGTTGTACAAGCGCGTAATTTTTGCCGTGCCGACGACCGTAGATACCTTGTCGACGACCGTAGATATCGCATACTCGTACTTGTGAGTGGACCCGCTCCTCTTGTATGAAAGCGCAGAAATCCAATATTTAGCTTCGTTCGTTTTTTTACCGTTATACTCGCTGCAATCTACGTCTACTGTAAGCAAATTGTTGTACAAGCGCGTAATTTTTGCCGTGCCGACGACCGTAGATATCGCATACTCGTACTTGTGAGTGTTGGTGTATGTGATAGTGCCGTTTCCGACGCCAATGCTATCTATCGTCTTTCCATCATTCAACGAAGATGAAACCGTAACACTGCTTTTTTTTGACGGAGCAGAAGCAAATGTCTGTTGCCCGACTGCCGACTTACCACATTCGGTTAAATTGTACCATAAACTCAAAAATGAAGTTGTGGTAGCACCGGCTCGACCGGCAAGGAGACCGGCACGCACTTTTTTGTCGGAGTCCAGCTGCGCGACGTAAGCTTTGCCGGTAGCCTTAAACCACATGCCGGTACAAGTAAATGTGCTGTTTGCGTCGTAATAGGAGCCAAGCACAAGTCCCGCGGCGTTTGTACGAAGTGCATTTTCCCAAATGGTTCCGCCTACTCCCAATCCGTTTGAATATGCGCCAACGACACCATCCCCTGCCACGGTTATGCTTGTTGCTTCAGTTTTGTTTGCGATTTCCCCGATCAAGCCCCCGGCGATTGCCCTATCTCCGTGTGTATCTGAAGATTTAGGGCTTTTGACATTTATTATAGAGCAACCCGCATCTTGATTTTCTCCGTGCGCATAGATCGATCCGTTGTTTGTCAGCACAACATCGTTAAGAATAGCGCCCTCCGATCTTCCAATCAAGCCACCCGCTACGGCGCCTTGTCCGCACGATTTGTTATATGCATAAGTTTTTGTTGTCCAACTGACTTTGACCTCCTCATACCCGTAATATCCATCTGTACCGACTGCCGAAACGGTACCGTTGATAATAAGTTCAACATTATCAAACTTTGCGTTATCTTTCGCCTTTCCGCAAACGATACCGGCATATATAGTCGTACTCGTATCCGGTGTTCCGCGCTCGTTACTTTGGGCGTTAACTGCAAAAGTCCCGCCAAAAACTATCGTTACGTTTTTAATAGTGCCTGTTACCGTTCCAAACAGCGCACCTACAACATCTTGGTTGTTCGATAACGTTTCTTGCGCATCACCGCTTATCGTTATTGTCTTACCGTTACCATCCAGAGTGCCTCTAAATGTACCTCTGCGCACTTTATTCGTCACTGTTATATCACTCGCCAAAGTGTAGTCGCCACTTACCGTGCCGCTGTCCACAAACAGAGAGTTCACATTGCCGGAATTTATTTCGGTAGCGGCTTCCGCTCTTATCATTTCTACAAAAGAGGATGGTTCGTTTGCCGCAAAAGTTGCAAAAACAGCCGAGGCGCCAACGATTGCGACCATTACGAGCGCAATGCCCAGCACCTTGAGAATATGTAACCTTTTTTGTTTTTTACCGTTTGAGTCCATTGTTTTACTCCTGCTTTCAACGCTTACGACTTCGTGCGTATCCTTTGGTTTTCTCATATTATCTAATCGTCGATCTCCACAACGTCTTCGCCGTCAAGGAAATCTTCGTCATCGTCATCATCTTCGAAAAATTCATCCGAATCGTCTGTGCTCGCAGATGCCTCGTCTGCAAGGTTCGCGCCGTCACTACCTTCTTGCGTAGCGGCTCCGTCAATATCGCGCTCACGATACAGAGTATCGGTTTTTTTGTAGTATTTATCGAAATTGTTGCGTATCTTGCGCATTAAGTCATCGTAGTCCGGAAGCTCCGATAAGTCTTCGAGCCCGAATTTACGCAAGAATTCCAACGTTGTCCCGTATAACACCGGTCTACCGACAGTCTCTTTGCGACCGACCGCCTCAATGAGGTTGAGTTTAAGAAGCATCGCTATGACGTAGTCCGAGCCCACTCCGCGGAGATCTTCTATTTCCGCACGGGTGACGGGTTGCTTATATGCAACTATCGCAAGGACTTGAAGTAGCGTTTTGCTAAGCTCGCGTTCCCTTGTCTCCAACAACATGTCCGCCAATATGTCGCCATATGCGGGGTTTGTCTGGAAACGATATATCTTGTCGTTGAGAATAAGGTGAATGCCCCTATTCTCCGAATACTCCTTGCGCAAGTCTTCGACGGCTTTATCTATTTCTTTGCGGGTAAACTCGTTGCCAAGCCCCTTGTAAAGCTCCTCTTTGCGCATGCCCTCTCCGCTCGCAAACAACAGAGCCTCAATTATATCCGTCAACATCTTTAAGTAAATCCTCCTGCTTGTTGAAGTTATCCGTTGCCGGTCTGTGCGTGATGATTATCTCCCCTTCCTTGTCGGGGTCCGCCTCCACCGTGGCGATTTGCTGTTTAACAATTTCCAGCACGGCGAGGAAGGTATTGATTATCTCTAACTTACTGAATCCCCTCTCAAACAACTCCGTAAGCTTGATCTTGTGGTATGCGCGGAGCGCTTCAACTATGTCAAGCATCCTGTCGGCAACGGTAAAGCGTTCGCTTGAAATGGTCTTTTCCGTCGTATGATCGTCTTCGAATTCGGCGCGTTCAAGCATCCGAGAAAACGCATCGATCATCTTCTGCAACGAAAACTCCTTGATTACGAGCTTGTATTCGTCCTCCCCGAAAACGGGATCACGATAGAATCTGTTGAGAATCTCGTATTCGCGTAGTTTTTCCGCCGCGTTGCGGTATGCCTCGTACTCCTCCGCCCTCAGGAAGAACAATTGTTCGTCCGTAAGATCTTCTAAATCCGCATCGACCTCTTCCGCCTTCGGCAAAAGCGAATTTGCCTTGATTTCAACCAAAGTGGCTGCCAATACGATGAAGCCGGAAATATCGTCGTAATCTTTGTCTTGCGATGAAAGACTGACGACGTACTCAAGATACTTGCCGGTGATGTCGGATATGAAAATATCGCGTATCGCCACCTGATCGCGCTTGCATATATCGAGAAGTTTGTCGAGGGCAACGTCCTCTTCGTACAAATGGTAGCTTAGGTTCGTAAGCGACAATTTGCCGGAACCGCCAGTCGTGTAGTCGTCGTCATTCATATCAAATGCCCCCGAACCTGATTATGCCTTTGGCAATTACGCGCATAAGCATATCCGATATGGCGTCGTTGTACAGCCCGAATATATCGAGCCACTTGAAGTTAAACGCCGAAGCAATATTGCCGATCAAAATGAGCGCGAGCAAGACGAAATATCCGTAGCGCACCATAAATCTTTGATAGCCGTTGCCGGGCGGTAACAGCGAATTGAGCATATTGAACCCGTCTAACGGGTATATGGGCAACAGGTTGAACAACGCCAACGTAAAATTGATTTGAACGCCGAATTGCAACACATAAATGACAAAATACAGCAAGCAACTGACAACGCTCGACTCGCTCTTGACAAGCGCACCGAGAATAGCCGGGTACGCAAGATACACTATCAACAGGCTGAGTCCGCCCAAAACAAGGTTGACGGCGATGCCGGCAACGGACACGGTAAACATACCGAGTTTTTTGTTTTTGAAATTGTCGGGATTGACGGGAACGGGCTTCGCCCAGCCGAATCCGACCAAAAACATCATGAGAAGTCCGATCCAGTCGAAGTGCGCAACGGGATTCAGAGTAAGTCTGCCGCGAGCTTTGGCGGTAGGATCTCCGTTGAGGAGCGCTACGTATCCGTGCGCTACTTCGTGTAAAACGATAGACGCCCCCGCAACCAACAACAGCGCGGGAATGATAAGAACTATTTGATAAGGCTCTAAGCCCGAATTTATGAGATTGTATACAAACATATGCGTGCCTAAGTTGTTTTTATTATATATTAGTCGCGGGCGCGTGTCAATACCCGCCCGCGAAAAATACCGCGCGCATATGCCTATATCCGTTTGATTTTACTTTTTTAATACTCCAAGGAACCAGTTCTCGATTATCTCTTTGAGTCCGTCAAGATATGTCTTCGCTTCTATGTCGCTTACGGCTACCAAATTCGCAACGCCCGCGACTTCTCCCGTCAACGCATTTTTAACCGTGATTTCGCCTACCTTTTCACCCTTCGCGATCGGAGCTTTGACGCCGTCAAGCATTGTAACTTCAACATCGTAGCGGTGGGACTCCCTCCTTTTTTCCAACACCGAAATATTTCTGTCCGCGGTAAGCTCTATACCGCCCTCTTTGGCGCCGTCAATATCCACCTGAGCCGGGATTACGACGCCCTTTTCTACTACGTTTACCGTTTTGTAATTGGCAAACGCGTAGTTAAACATCGCGGTGATTTCGGCAAATCTCGACTTGCTGTTCTCGGCTCCGAGCACGGTTGCCACCACTCTCGTTGAATCTCTCTTCGCCGAAGCGGACAAACAAAACATAGCGGCATTGGTAAAACCGGTCTTGCCTGCGTCGCAACCTTTGTAGAATCGAATCAGCTTGTTTGTATTGACAAACTCGGTTACCCTACCATCCGGATGCGTATAATTCTGCATATAAATCGTCGAATATTTATAATATTCCTCACGCCCGAGCAATCTGCGCATCATTTTATCTACGTCCTTTGCCGTGCTGTGTTGCCCGTCCGCCGGCAATCCGGTCACATTGACGAAAACGGTATTTTGCATGCCGTATTCGGCAGCTTTTGCGTTCATAAGCGATATAAACGCGTCCACACTACCGCTTATTGTTTCCGCCATGGCTACCGAAGCGTCATTTGCGGACACCACGGTTATCCCTCTGATCAAGTCGTCCACGGTATACTCTTTGCCCGCATCGATAAACATCTGCGATCCGCCCATCCCGGCTGCCGTATCGCTAACCGTAATTTTATCGTCAAAGTGAATTTTCCCGGACGCGATTTCGTCAAAAATTATATTCAGCGTCATAATTTTAACCATACTTGCTATCGGATATTCGGCGTCTTCGTTCCTTGCGTACAGAACCTCGCCGGTAGCGTAATCCGTCAAATATGCCGAGCGTGATCCGTAACTTCCCAATGACTGAACGCCGTTTGACGCTTTAGCCGCCGACGCATACGTGCAAGAAGGCGTTGCCACCATTGTCATCGCCAACGCAAGCACCGCAATCGACATGATAAATATAGCTTTTCTCATAATATCACCTCTTTTCCTAAGTATAAGCAAAGACGCGCCTATTATTACACAATCAGTACGAGCGCAACGTATATCAATACCCAATAAGCCGTAACCGCAATCAAATTAACGACAAAATAAGGCAAAATCGCTTGTTTGAGCGATTTGCAATGGCACGCGACATTGGTAAACATCTTTCTGTTGCACGAAAAATTGAGTAAGGCGTAGACGCTCCGCATTGCGCATACCGCAAGCACAAACGTTATAACCGTCACGGGTATAACAAACACAGCTAAATACAAAGTTCCGCAAAGCGTATCCGCAGTTATTACCTTAAATGCGTTTGAAAATATCAAATACGACGCAAGCGTTATGCCTCCGTACCCTACGGCAATGAACAAAACAAAGTGTATGGATGTAACAAAGACGCCCGCATATATCGCTATAATCCAAAGAAGTATACGTATTATCTGCGTTACGGGCGAAGTTTCCCCCTCGCGTATGACGGAATAAAAGAAATTCGTGCCGCTCTCCGCGTCTCCGTAATCTTTGCCGAGCGCGATAAGAAATCCGATTAAAAACGCCGATAACGCCAGTAAAAGATGCTTTTTGTCCGAAAACAGCACGCGCTTGATATCATGCAAACAGTTTTTTATGTAACAGCCGATACTCTTAAACATACTAAAAAGTATGTCTAAAAATACCTAATTATGATTACCGGGCGATCAACCACTCCGCGTATATTCCATATCCGTACGTGGGGTCATCGATGAGCACGTGCGTTATTGCGCCGACCAACTTGCCGTTTTGTACAATCGGGGAGCCGCTCATGCCCTGAACGATACCTCCCGTCGCTTTAATTAAAGCTTTATCGGTGACGCGAATCAGTAAACCGCGCGTATCTCGCCGTTTTTGCGATATTGTTTTGACAATTTCGACGTCGTAACGCTTTGGGGAAGTCCCCTCTATCGTGGAATAAACGTGCGCTTTGCCGGGTTTTACGTCGGAAACGGTCGCAACATCAATCAGTGCTCCCGATTTCAAGACAGACCCCACCGCCGTGCCGTACACGCCGTAAATATCGTTGGCATCGACATTCCCTATAGGCTCGGAGTCGCGATCGAACACGCCTTTAAGCGCGCCGGCTTCACCTTTTACTCCTTTAACCGCTCCTAAAATTTTGCAGGAATACACGAATCCGGATTGATAATTGCCTTCATCGTTTACGTTCGGATCCGAAATTTGATGCCCGAGCGTACAGAACCTGCCGTCTTGAGCGGTAAAAGTCAGCGTGCCGACGCCGGCGATTTCGTTTTTTACCACAACCCCTATCTTTTTCTCACCGGCAAGCGGATCGAATACGGGCGTTATGCTAACCTCGCCGCGCACTCCGGATCGGGAATAAACAAACTTGATACCGGCTGTCGCGCTCTTGACAAGCGCGGTAACGTCGGACGGTGATTTGAGCGCTTTTCCGTTGCCTTCAATCAGCATGTCACCTATTTTCAGACCGGACTCCTCCGCCGGATTAAATGTACCGGATTCCGTAATGACGGGGACAAAGCCCGCAATCGTCAATCCGTCCGAAGAAAGTTTGAGCCCCACGGGAATGCCGCCGAGATATACGCGATTTTCCGGCGCGGCTTGCGCTTTCGAAATTGAATACGGACTAACGCATGCAACAATAAAAAAAGCGAGCGCAAAGCAGATTGAAGCAATACCGACAATCCGCTTGCGCCCGTTATTCGATTTGGATTTAACTTGCGACATTGTATTACCTCACGTATATTGTGCGGTAATTAACGGCAAATATCCTCGGATGTGTATTCTAAAATATGTTAATTTATAGAATACTCGACAGCAAATACAGCTATTTGATTGCCGATTTATAAGAATTTGACCAATTTATCATCTCTTGCGCGTTTTGCTTCCCGACATCGCTGCTCGGGTCGGATCCCGCAAGACGAGCTACTTCCGCTGCTCTTTCCTCGTCGCCTATCGGCGTAATCGAAGTCAATGTTTTGCCGTTCGATTCATTCTTTTCTATGAGGTAATGGACATCTGCCATGGAAGCAAGTTGCGGTAAATGAGTAACGGCAAGCACTTGACGTTCCTTGGCAACGTCATATAATTTGCAAGCTACAACCTTGGCTACGGCGCCACTGATACCCGTATCGATCTCGTCGAAAACAAGCGTATCGATATCTTCAAGTTCTGCCGTTATATTTTTGAGCCCGAGCATAAATCGGCTCATCTCTCCGCCGGAAGCAATTTTTGCAAGCGGTTTGAGCGGTTCTCCGAGGTTCGGCGAAATTAGAAATCTAACGCCGTCGGCACCCGTTGCGTCAGACTTTTCCAAAATCTCCTCTTCCGTTTCGGGGAAAGAAATTTGCACGGCAAACGTAGCGCTCTTCATTCCGAGCTCTTTTAGGTTTGAAGTTATTGCCTTTTCAAATTTTTTGGCACTTGCAACGCGCTCATCGTGCAGTTCGCGCGCGATGCACACTATCCGAGCGCCGGTTTTTTGCATTATTTGTTCAAGTTCGGCGATGCGCGCTTCCGCATTTCTCAAAACATTGAGTTCCGAATTGGCAGTTTCACAAAAAGTATTGATGTCGCTTATTTCTCCGCCGAATCTACGCTTTATTTTGCGAATTTCGTCAATTCTTTTCTCGACACGCGCAAGTTCCATCGGATTGTAATCCGAGTTTTCCAGCTCCGACTGCAACGTATCCGCGATATCTCGCAATTCGATTTTGACGCCATCGAGCCTCTCTGCAAGGTCGCCGTACTTTTCATCAAACGAAGCGACCGAATTAAGTTCTTTTTTTGCCGATTGCACGGCGCCGAGTGCGCACAGTCCGTCGTCGCCGTCTATTTGCGCGTATGCCGCGCCTATAGAATTGATTATGCGTTCGTAATTTTGGAATTTATTGCGAATCGCGACGAGCTTTTCTTCTTCGCCCTCTTCGGGATCGACGCGTTCAATTTCCGCAAGTTGGTATTCAAGCAAATCTATGCGCCGTTGACGAGCGGATTCGTCTTCAAATCCGTCGTGTTCTCTACGTGCCGATCTATATTCCGCGACGCATGCGGAGAGCCTTGCGGATATTGCGTCGGCTTTGCGCGAATACTTATCGAGAATTTTTATGTGATTCGCCTCGTTTAGCAGCGATTGCGTTTCGTGCTGCGAGTGAATATCAACCAAGTACGCCATCAAACGTTTGAGTTGCCCGAGCGTTACTATTGTGCCGTTGACACGGCAATCGCTACGCCCGCTTTCGGACATACTGCGCTTGACAACGATATTTTCGTCGCGCTCTATGCCGTATTCTTCCAAAATCTTCGTTATTTCCGGCTTGCCGTCATCGCCGAAAACGGCTTGCACCGTGGCGGTAGTTTCGCCATGGCGAATGAGCGACTTGTCCGCTCTGTCACCAAGGACAAAATCGAGGCTGTCTATAATTATCGATTTACCGGCGCCGGTTTCGCCCGACAACACATTGAGCCCTTTGCCGAATTCAAGCGTAATCTCTCGGATTAGCGCAATATTTTTAACCGTAAGCGAATATAGCATTATTCTAAGAAATTTTCGAGTTGTTTGACGATTACGGATACTTCCGCCTTGCTTCTGACTATAATCAGCACGGTGTCGTCACCGGCGATCGTCCCCAAAATGTGCTTATTTTCCAGGCTGTCAATGAGAATTGCCGCCGAATTTGCCGAGCCGCTCAGCGTCTTTAACACAATGAAATTCTCCGCCGAATCGATGCCGAGCACGGACTGATGGAACAGCACTTTGAGTCTCATCAGTTTTGGGTCGAGCGGCTTGACATAATGCGCCTTTCCGCCGGAGGTCAAAGTCTTTTGGAGTCCCAGCTCCTGAATGTCGCGTGAAACCGTGGCTTGCGTTACCTTAAATCCTTCGGATCTGAGGATGTCCGTAAGCTCTTGTTGCGTATCGATGTCGCGCTCTTCTATAATCTCGATTAACCTATCTTGTCTTGCTTGCCTTGTCATTGTTTATCCACATAGCTCCAATAATACATTTTATTTAATAATTTATCATAAAAATTGTAATTTTTATGCCTTATAAATCGTATACTTAGCTCCGATTCGGTAATATTGACAGAGTCGCCGACGCTAAGCGTATCCACTTCTTCGCCATCCACGTCGAGCCGCGCGAAGGGCTCCACTCGCAGAATATCGACGGTAAAATTGCCGGTGGATTTAACTACTATGGGACGAGTAAAAAGAGAGTGCGGACAAATGGGCGTTGCTACCAGCACCTCTGCGTCCGGAGAAATTATCGGACCTCCCGCCGAAAGATTGTAGGCAGTCGAACCCGTCGGAGTTGAAACTATAAGCCCGTCCGACGTATATCTGTCCAACAAGGCTCCGTTTACTTTCAAGTCCGCTTTGAGCAGTTTCGTGCGTGTACCGTGCAACACTACAACGTCGTTAAGCGCATAGTATGTTTTGTTTTTGCAGTCAACTCTAAGCAATCGCCTGACGTCATACTCGCACTCTCCGGCAACGGCGTCCCTGAGATACTCCGCAAGACGATCTATTTCTTCCTCCGCAAGGAAGCCTTTGTGCCCGATGTTTACGGGGTAAACCGGCGTATTTTCTTCGGCACAACAGCGCGCCAAACGCAAAATCGTCCCGTCACCGCCTAAAACAACCAGCATGTCGCTGACATGCGCGAGTTTTACGATATCGTAGCAACAAGCGCCTTGCGCAAATGCCGATAACTCTTCGGAATAAACGACTTCTACGCCGATATCTGCAAGCACGTCCAACACTTTTCGGGTAACTTCCCCGTTCTTATCCCTCGTAAGATTTGTATGTATACCGACTTTCATGCTTTAATTATACAACTTATGCAAAAAATATACAAGTATAACGCTTGTATTTAAGTAAATTTGTATTTTTCAAATATGGAACGCCCTTATTTATGCAAAAGAATCAGATATTCTTGGTTCTTGTTTTCAAACGGATGCGGTGCTTCTACATATTGTTCGGCGCAAAGCCCGATACTTACCGCGTACTTAGCAACATCATCGGCAGCAGACAAAGCTACCTTTTTGGATTTAACGATTCCGGTTTTGGTTAAATTGCTTTTGCCCACCTCGAATTGCGGCTTGATGAGCGCGATTATCACGCTCGAATCATCCAAAAACTGCAACATTGCGGGAAGAATGTATTTGAGCGAGATGAACGAAACGTCTATCGTGACGATATCCGCCTTTATTCCTATGTCCTCAAACGCCAGATACCTTGCGTTAAGCTTATCTTTGACAACGACCTTGTCGTTGTGCCTGAGCTCATCCGGCAAGGCACAATCGCCGATATCGACGGCGTAAACCTTAGACGCGCCGTTTTTAATCAGCACGTCGGTGAAACCGCCGTTGGAAGCGCCGATATCTATGCAAATTTTGCCGGTTACGTCTACATGATAATGAGCAAGCGCCTTTTTGAGTTTAAGTCCGCCCAAGGAGGCAAAATCATCGGATGCGTCAACAGACAAAATATCGCACGGCGAAACCTCGGTAGCCACTTTGGAAACGGTAACTCCGTTGACGGTCACTTTGCCGAGTTCTATCAAATTACGTGCGTGCGTGCGAGATCTTGCCAATCCGAGCTCCGCAAGCGAAACGTCCAATCTTGCCACTATTAGTTCCTCTTGCGCAAAGCGTCAATGCGCTTTGCTACGAACATGATGATTTCTTTGCTATTTTTCAACGCCAAGTTTTTGAATATCGCTTTGCCACCGACCGTAAACGCACCCACTACACTCGAAAAACAAATGGTTACCCAATAATTTATCGTTGCGTCCGAAACAAGCTTCATAACTATGGCAACGGTGCAAGCGCCGCTTACTATGCCGCATATATCGCCTATTACGTCGCAACAAATATTGGATACCTTCTCCGCGTTCTTGACGAGCTTAACGGCTGTTGCGTCGCCTTTGTCGTTTTCGCGTTCCGCTTTGGTAAATGCCGATACGTCGCACGACGTTACGGCTACGCCTATTGCGTCGCATACTATACTCACCGAGATAAGCAATACCAACAAAATGAAGGCAATTCCCACATGAGCGATCGACGACGTAAGCTCCGATATAAACGAAAAGAACGCGCCGAGCACAAACGTCACAACGGTGATTTTTATAGTCCAGATTGTCGTTTGCGATAGTCCGTCTGATACTTTTCTCGAACTTTGGGGTACCAAATCGCTCTTTACGGAACACTCGGCTACGCGTTTCGGTTCATTCGTATGGTTTCTGCTTTTTTCGCGCACATATTCTCCTAATAAAAAATATGCTTGCGCTACCGAGTTATTACCTACTCTTCCACGTCCCCGTCGAGATTTATGCGAGACAAGTCCGCATTTAGCAGTTCGAGCTTGCCCTTACTCTCTTTGATAGCTACAGCGCACTTCTTGCCGAGCGCGATGGCTTCGTTATACAGAGCAAGGCTTTCTTCTATGCCGAGAGTGTCGCTCTCGAGTTTTTCAACGATTTTCTCCAACGTTTCCAGATCTTTTTCGAAATTCATTTCGTCTCCGTCCTTTTCTCGATTTTTGTGTTCAATATCTCCGCCTCTGCATATCCGTCCACGCCGAATAATTTGATTATATCTCCGCGTTTAAGGTCTTTAATCGCGGAAATACCGAGCGAATCGCGCTCTGCTTTGAAATAACCCGAACTCAATATTCTTGCGGGATTTAGAGCGCTGAGCTTGCCCGCGAGAGAGTCAAAGCTGTGTTCGCCTGCAATAAGTTTGCGTTCCGTAAGGTTTTTCGCTCGCGATAACGCGGAATGTACGCGCCACTCTGCGCCGGTAAGCTCTTTGGTAACGCCTAACGTTACGCGTCTATACAATTCCGACACTTTGGCAAGATACAGATTGAGTTTGTTATCGAGTTTACGCCCGGCTATCTTGAGCTCGGTTTTTACGTCTTCTATGAGTTGCTCCGTGTCAAAGGCAATCATTTCTGCCGCAGCGGTAGGAGTAAGCGCTCTTGCGTCCGCGGCGAAATCCGCAATGGTAAAATCGGTCTCGTGCCCGACTGCGGAAATGACATACGTGTTCATATTGTACAACGTCATTGCTACTTCTTCGGAATTGAACGGCATCAAATCCTCAAAAGAACCGCCTCCGCGCGCCAAAATAACGGTGTCGAATCCGCCCTTATCCGCAAGACGCAAGCCGTCGCATATCTCTTTGACGGCGGTTTTGCCCTGTACTTGAACGTTGACTACGGCAACGTCGATAAGGTTGTTGTATTTGCGTATGGTCGAATAAATATCACGGATTACAGCGCCGTTTATGCTTGTTACGACGCAGACTTTGAGCGAAAATCTCGGCGCCGGCGTTTTGTGCCCGTCGTTGAATATGCCTTCCTCTGCCAAACGCTTTTTGAGCGCTTCAAGCTCGGCATGGAGTTTGCCTTTGCCAAACGGCTCTATCCTCTTTGCGACAAAAGAAAGCTTACCGGTCTTTGTGTAATAGTTCGGGGTGCCGTAAAGCAATACTTGCTCGCCGACCTCCGGCATATACGTTTTTTCCGCATTAAAACAACAAACGGCAATCTGTGCGTCCTCGTCTTTGAGCGTGCAGTACAAATTGCCTTTGTGTATGGAAGCTCCGCTGATTTCTCCGAGTACGTAGATATCGTGCAAGAGCTCCTCCGCGTCCAATATGCGGTTAAGATAAAAATTGAGTTCGGATACGGTTATATAGTTACGATCAGCCATTTTGCGCCGTCAAACACTTATAAACGGAGCTCAATATGCCGTTGACGAATACATGACTCTTTTCCGTAGAATACAGTTTAACAAGTTCCACGGCTTCGCTTATGGAAACGCCCATGGGGATATCGGGCATATATTTCATCTCGTATATGGCAAGACAAAGCGCCGCAAGGTCGAGTTTATAGATGCGATCGACGTCAAATCCGACGGCGTAATTGCCTATGATCGTTTTGAGCTCGTCCATGTGGTCTATTACTCCGCGATAGACTTCTTCCACATACTCGATGTCATTCATGGGTAAATCCTGCGCCGTCATTACGGCAAGGGTACGTTCGTTATATTCGCCAGAAAACAAGTATTCGTAAATGAGTTTGTACGCGCTATCGCGCGCTCTTTTTCTATTCTGCATATATTCTCTCTACCGGCTGACCGGATTTATGTTAGATACGGTTACGTTGATAGCCTTTACCGTGAAATGCGTAGCGGCTTCGACATCGTTTTTTATCGTCTCTTGCAACGCGCAAACCACTTCCGGGATACTGTATCCCAAATCGACATTGACGTATATGTCTATGATGACTCGGCGATCGTTGCCTATAAAGACATGGCAATTGGTGTTTTTCAAAGAAGAAAGCCCGAAACGATACTTAACCACGCCCTCTTCTTTGGTAACGCCCTCTACCTTGTCTATCGCTTCGTTGGCGACGGAGGCAATAAGACGTTGGTATCTTTCTACAACTTGTGACTTGATTTCTTCCATAGCCATATTCTACCACATCAAAGTAATATTTGCAATAAAATAGACTCCGACTAACGTCTTTTAGTCTATACGTGTGCCGATAGGCATTCCTGCGACAGCTTTCATGATGCCGTCCTTTTCGTTAAGTCCGAAAGCGACGACCGGTATTTTATTCGCCATGCAAAGACTTACCGCCGTTGTATCCATTGCGGAGAGTTCGCATTTGATGAAGTCCATGTACGATATTCTGTCAAGCTTTTTGGCGTCGGGATTCTTACGCGGATCGGAATCGTATATGCCGTCTACGTTCTTTGCAAGCAGCAACGCGTCGGCTTTGATCTCGGCGGCACGCAAAGCCGCGGCTGTATCCGTAGTGAAGTACGGATTGCCGGTACCGCAACCGAATATCACGACTCTGCCCTTTTCTAAATGCCTTATCGCCTTCCTGATGATGTAGGGTTCGGCTACTTGGGTTATTTCGATGGCCGTTTGTACGCGCGTGGTGACGCCGTAGCGTTCGAGAGCGTCTTGCAAAGCAAGGCAGTTCATGACGGTTGCAAGCATGCCCATGTAGTCGGCGGTAGCCCTATCCATGCCCTCGCCTTGCCTTCCGCGCCAAAAGTTACCGGCACCTATAACAATGCCGATTTCGACGCCGGCATCGCGCACCTGCTTGATCTCTTCTATAATATAATTGACTACGTTGCCGTCGATGCCGAAGCCCTTTTCTCCGGCAAGCGCCTCGCCCGAAAGCTTGAGTAAAATGCGTTTATACTTGGGTTCCATGGTTTCTCCTTAAAAAAAAGAGATACCAAAGTATCTCTTTTTTTGCATATTATCGATTATTTTTTCATGCTTGCGACAGCCGCGTTGATTTCCTCGGCAAAATTGTCGACTTTCTTTTCGAGACCTTCGCCCATTTCGTATCTGATGAAACGACGAATGGCAACCTTTTCTCCGCACTTAGCGGTAGTCTCTATTACAAGTTGACCGATGGTCTTGGAAGGATCTTTGACGAAAGCTTGATCCAAGAGGCAGTTCTCTTTGTAATAAGTATCGACTTTGCCTTCTATGATCTTCTCTTTGACGGGTTCCGGTTTATTCGCCATCTTGGGATCGTTATCGATTTGTGCTCTGGCGATCATCTTCTCGTGCTCGACGATATCCGCGGGAACTTCCTCTTTGCAAACGTAAAGAGGTCTGGCAGCCGCTATTTGGAGAGCTACATCGTGGACGAAGGAACGGAAGCCTTCGCCGTTAGCTACAAAGTCGGTTTCGCAGTTTACTTCTACCAAAACGCCGATTTTGCCACCCATGTGGATGTAGCTGTCTACGATACCTTGAGAGGCTATTCTGCCCGCTTTCTTTTGAGCGGTAGCGATGCCCTTTTCGCGGAGCCATTCTACTGCTTTTTCCGCGTCGCCGTCAGATGCGACAAGAGCCTTTTTGCAATCCATCATACCGGCGCCGGTACGTTGTCTTAATTCTTGAACGTCTTTAGCTGTGAATGCCATGTTTGTATCTCCTTTTGATTATTCTGCGGTTTCAGTCGCGGCAGTTTCCGCTACGGGAGCTTCATCTGCAAATACGGCGTCTGCGGGGACTTCCTCTACGGATTCTTCTGTATCCTTGGAGGGAAGATACTCGGTGCCTTCTTTTGCCGCAATAACGGCGTCAGCCATAACGCTTGCGATAAGCTTAATGGCGCGGATAGCGTCGTCGTTGCCGGGGATTACGTAATCTACGAGGTCGGGATCGCAGTTGGTGTCTACAAGACCTACGATCGGAATACCGAGGGCGCGTGCTTCTTGAACGGCGATGTGCTCGATTTTGAGGTCAACGACAAAGAGCGCGCCGGGGAGAGTACGCATGTTTTTGATACCGCCGAGGTTTTGCTCGAGCTTATCGCGCTCTGCTTTGAGCTTGATAACTTCCTTTTTGGGAAGGAGTTCGAACTCACCGATAGCTTCCATCTGGTTAATCTTGTTGAGCTTATCGATTCTCGTGCGAATGGTTTGGAAATTGGTAAGGGTACCGCCGAGCCATCTCTCGTTCATATAGAACATGCCGCAACGTTCTGCTTCTTCTTTGATAGCTTCTTTGGCTTGCTTCTTTTTGCCGACGAAAAGTATGGATTTACCTTCGGACGCTACTTTATGAATGAACTTATAGGCTTCCTCAACGAGGTCGACGGTAAGTTGAAGGTCGATAATGTGTATATCGTTCCTTGCGTCATAAATGTACTTCGCCATTTTGGGGTTCCATTTTTTGGTTTGGTGTCCGAAGTGGACGCCTGCTTCGAGAAGCTGCTTCATAGTGATAACTGCCATGTTAATACCTCCTGTGTTTTTTCCTCCTCGCGTTTCTCAAAAAGCGGCAACCCGATACGGGCAACGGCACGCTTTCTCCGCGCGAGTGCGTAATGGCGTATGTATAATAACATATGCGCGCGCAGTTTGCAAACGCTTTTTATAAATTAGTGTAAAAAAATCAAGCTTTAGTTACGCGTCGCCGTTACCAAGTATACTCGCCGTACTTTTTGCGCTGTTTCCGGCGCTTATCGCGCGCAATCGAACGCTTGTAATTGTAGTATTGCGCCTTGGCTCCGAGCAATAGCAATATGAGCAGCACGACAACGCCGACTCCGCAATAAATCCATATTGCCAAGTTAGCTTGGTTTTCTACGATCAGGAACGTCCCCGTGCCATAGGAATTGAACGACAATACACCGTTTGCATACGTGTACTTTGTGATTGTCTTTATGACGCCACTAGAAGATATGGCTATTATCGAATAAGTCTTTTTTGCATCCAGCGTGACGTTGGTCAGCGTGACGTTGACAAGCTCGGATACCTCCTTGCCTTCGGCAACGCCGATAGCGTATATCGCAATCGCTTTGGAAGCGGTAGGAAAAGCTTTGTTGGCTTTGACGTCCTTGATAACCGCTTTGCCCTCATCACTCTTAACGTCGATTAGGGATCCCGAAAATGCCGTATTGGGTGTAAATTCGCCTTTAACCGTTATCTCGCTCGCGGTGCCCTCGACAATTCCGCTTGCTTCCAACGCGTCTACCGTGAGGATGCCCGAAACGTATTCGAAGACATAATTATCCGCTTCCGCGCCGTAAGGAGTTACCTCGTAACCGCCTACTTCCGCGGACGCGCCCTTTACTTTGGGCAAAACCTTGATTACCTTTTTGTCCTCGCCCTGCGCAAATCCGCTGTAAGCAAACTTGTATTCCGGCTCTTGCCCGTACTTGACCGAAATGTTTTCGACCTTGACGGTAAGCGTTTTGGGGGTTATATTGAACACATCCGGACTTTTGCCGTTACAGCCCGTTATGTAATAATCGGAATTGTCAACGGCGTATTCTACCGTGTATTCGTGCACGTCGGACGGCGAACCTTCGACGTCTACGCGCTCGCCCTCTTCGTCAAGATATGAATAAGTCGTTTGCACATTGCAGGAATCGCCCGTGATTACGCCGAGCAAAGAAACGGTACGGCTGTATTTTGCGCCGCTGTACGTATATTCGTATCCGCCGCTCACGTCCACGGTGACCGGCGCCCTGTTTATCTTGAACGAGTAAGCATACTCGTTTGCATCGATTTTGACGACGATTTCATAGTCGCCGGCATGCGCTAACGGCTCCGAAACAAGCCCCTTCTTGCCGTCATTGACGCGATAATACGTTACGGTGTAATCATCCCGGTCTACGCCGTTTTGCTTGACGGATATTCGGATATCGCGCGAACGTGCGTTATACGTGACGGCGTTCTCGTCGGAAGCACCCTCCGATAGAGTCTTGCCGCTCGCATAATCCGTCACGACTACCGAATAGGCGTTATCGCTCCCCGTTGAGGACTCGGAATCCTCATCCGCGGCTAACGCTACGCCATGTCCTCCGACAATCGACGCGCACGCAAAAGCGACAATCAAAATAATTGCCAAAATCATTATATACTTAGCTATGTTGTTTGCGCGTGCCGTCATATATCGCCTCTTGATTATCATACCACAAGCGCGTAACTTTTGCAATAACTAATTATTACGCGTTTATGGTTACGCTGACAAGCGTCAATATGGGATAAGGGAAAGTTTGAAAGTATGCGTTGATCATGCCGTATGCCGACTTGCCGAGCTCGGTGAGATTATTCAAACTTTCTTCGTCTACGGCTTTGCCGAACGCGGCATACTCGCCGTCCCAACTCGGATACGAATCGACGCAAATGAAAAATTGGCTTGTCGCGCTATCTTTAACGCTTGTACGCGCCATGGATATTACACCCTTTTCGTGCTTGATGTCGTTTCCGCTCCAACCGTTTGAGCTGAATTCGCCGTATATCGGCGTGACGTCCTCGCCTATTTCGGTTATCGTGTTACCCACAAGTTTGTATCCGCCACCTTGCAAACAGCCGTTAGGCACGATGCGATGGAATATCGTACCGTTATATATGCCTTTGTTGGCAAGCTCTATAAAGTTATTAACGGTTATAGGCGCTTTGTCCTTGTATAACTCGATAACGATTTTGCGGTTAATGCCGTTTTGGTCCTTGATGATAATTGTTGCAGTCGGGTTCATGATCGTTTCTCCGTCCTGAGTTTGATTTTGGGTTTGGTCGTCTTCTTTCGGCGTGCAGCTCGGCAGCATAAATACCGCCAACGCCAACATCGCTATAAGGAATATCGCCGCCGGCGATTTAGATCTTTTACTCCGCATCGTCGGTTGCCGGGGTGCCGTCGCAATGCATGCCGTAACGCTCCGCGTACATGTCGTCAAAGGCTTTGAACGCTTTGTCAATTTCCTCATCGCTCTCTATCGGCAAATAGTGCTCCTCGCCCTGCTCGTCGAATTCCACTCTGTTAATGAGTACGTCGCCCTCTTCAAAGTCCTCTATCTCCTCCAAGGGTTCGAGATATGCGTACGTGACTCCGTCCACTTCCAACATCGCAAGTAACGAAAATTCGGTTTCCGCACCGGTCTCTTCATTGACTAAAACTATAACTTCTTCTTCCTCTACGTCTTCCACATCGTCAAACGCGTTGGTCTTTACGTCTTCTTTTTCCATTGCTATTCTCCTTTTAATATGAGTGTGAATCGAGGTACGCTTGCAGTATCAGCGTAGCGGCTACTTTGTCAATAACCTTTTTGCGCTTGTCCCTGCGTACTCCGCCTTGTATCAGCATACGCTCCGCCTGAACGGTTGTCAACCTTTCGTCCTGAAAAACTATCGGAATATCCGCAATATAAGGTCTGAGTGCGTCCGCAAATTCACGCGTAACGGTTACTCTCTCGCCCTCGGTGCCGTCCATATTTATCGGCAGTCCCACGACAACCGTATCCACCGATTGCTTGCGACAGAATTCCGCTATGTACTCGAAATCGGCTTCATCGCCCTTGCGCGTATACGTCTCGTATCCGGACGCGATTATGCCCATTACGTCGCTTGTGGCAAGCCCTATGCGTACGTCGCCTACGTCCAATGCCAATTTGCGCATTAAGTTAACCTCCTATTTGAGCGAACAGTCGCTCTTTGTTTGCATTTAGTTTGTGATACGCTATACACGTCGCAATCGTCCAAACGGCTATCAAAAAGCCGTAATAGATGCCGACAACACCGTATTCTCCGACTTTTAGGTTGATTACGCCGAGCGTAATGCTTACAGCCATGCCCACTATGTTTATACCGGCAGTCAGAAACATGGGTTTGAGCAGCCGACGATTGTTCCTCGTCATCTCATTGAAGTTATTCCAATAAATATTGGGATTCTTCAAGTCGTAGCGGAGCGAAATGCAGTTCATGCAAAAACCGCATTCCAACATGCTTACGATAAATCCCGCGATCGCCAACGGGTTGCGTATGCCGGTTGCGAACGGAAACGCTATGCCGGAAACAAGGGCGGAAATGCCCGTAGCGGTAGTCGCAAACATCAATTTGGCTTTGACAAGCACGTCTACCGTGATCGGGAGCGATTTGAGAATAAGTAAGTTTTTGCCTTCGCGTGAAAAGCCGACGGACGGTATTTGGTTGGTGGAAACAACCATCGTGCATCCGAAAAACGTAATAAACCCTATCGTGAACATGTCTATGCCGTTTTGGGAAAACGACGTTCCCCAAGATTCGTTACCGAATTTACCGTAAAAAATTATGATGAACGCCGGCAAAAGTATGGTTACGACTACACTCATGAATAACACGGGCGTATGGATAAAGGTCTTGATTTCCTTAATATAAAACGCGACGGTACCGTTATGTTTTTTGACGTTTGTTTGCGTTTTGTGCGCTTTTGCGGACGTTTCCGAGCTCTCGGTAGTCGCCGACAGCGCTTTGCCGTAAAACAGCGCCGACGCGGTAACCGCAATAGCCGTTACGGCGATCACTCCGCCGATATACGCAAAAAGGTACGGCACGACGTGATTGCCGAGTAAGGCGTTGACTATGGGATAGTTGAATATCGTCGCTTTGCGCACATAAGCGAAAACCTGCGCGGCTTTTTGAGTCAAAGACTCGTCGCCGGACGTGTTGAGGAACCCCACCAGCCCGAAGTACAGAGCCATGACGATAACATAAAATACGGTCATCGCGATTCCGTTGCCGAGGCTACGCTTTTTCAGCGCGGAAACAAGGTACATCAGCGGCATGGCGATCAAGCTCGAAACAAGCAAAGGCAATGCCGGCACCAAAAAGACGGCGAACGCCTCTACGAGAAAATAGCTCCATTGCAGCGCGTATCCGCGCGAAATGAGCGTAATTCCCGACGCCGTCAGCATGGGAATAAGGGTTATGGCGGAAAGAGCCAGTTCGCCTACGTACGCAACGGTGAATTTAGCCGCAAACACCACGCCGGAACGAAAAGGCAAACTCGCAAGCATGGCGTTATCCCTCGACAGATACAAATTGCTTATGACTGTAATCGACCCGAAAAACAGCACGACCATCTGCGACAACGCGCAAAACACATAGAACAACTCGCCGACCATACCGCTGTTATATGCCGACACAGTTAACTTGATAGCCGTGGAAATACTGAGCATGCACAGCGCGGTTATGGAAACGAGCGTAGCCAATATCGAACTTATTTTGGAGCCGATTTTGTTCTCGGGATTGTTTTTATTGGCTCTTTTGTAAGAATAAATGCCGTTTTTGAGCAACGTTGCGGTCAAGGACGAATATTGTCTGAAAGCTTCCTTCATCCCTTGCTCCCCTCCGCGGGTTTGGTCAAAGCAAGGAATAATTGTTCGAGTGAAACGTCGCTACGCTTTTCTTTGAGCTCCTGCATATCGCAAACGGTTATGATTTTGCCGTTCTCGATTATCGCTACTCGCGTACATATTTTCTCGGCGACTTCCAACACGTGCGAAGAAAAAAATACCGTTCTGCCGCTGTCTGCGAATTCACGCATGAGGTTTTTGAGCGCAAACGACGAAGCCGGGTCAAGTCCCGTCATCGGTTCGTCCAAAACGAGAACCTCGGGCTCGTGAGCAAGAGCTGCCACAAGGCTGATTTTTTGCTTCATTCCGTGCGAATATGACGAAGTGGGATCGTCAAGTTTGGAAATAATCTCGAATAATCCGGCATACTTCTCGACGCGCGCTTTGCGTTCGGACGCCGGCACGCCGAAAATGTCCAAAATAAAATTGACGTACTGTCTGCCCGTCAAGCCTTCATACAAACATTGCTCGTCCGGGACATACCCTATTTTGCGCTTTGCTTCGACGGGATCGGATTTGAGATCCACTCCGCCGATGCGTATATTGCCCTTTTCGTAATTCAAAATTCCCGTCAGACACTTAATTGTCGTTGACTTGCCGGCGCCGTTCGGTCCCAAAAAACCGAATATTTCGCCGTTTTCCACCGTTAGAGATATGTCATCGACGGCAGTTTTGCCCGTTCCGCCGTAAGTCTTGGTCAGATGTTCGATTTGTATCATTTGTTATTCTTCCCCTTGTATGCTACTTTAGGAATAATTATATCTTTTTCTTTGCCGTTCTCGCTCGGATAGTAGAAACGCTTGTCTTTGAGACTCTCGGGCAAGTAGGTTTGTTCCACCCATCCGCCGTAGTCGTGAGGATATTTGTATGCGGAGGACTTATGTTGCTTATAGGTCTGATCTCTGAGATAATCGGGAATTTCCTCATCGATAGCCAACTTCGAGCACTCGTCTGCAGAGTATAACGTATTGACGACTGAATTGGATTTAGGCGCCAAACAAACGTAAATTATAGCTTCCGTCAACGGAATTCTGCCTTCCGGCAAGCCGAGTTTTTCCATAGCGGTAAGGGCGTTTGTCGCAACGACCATCGCCATGGGATCAGCCATGCCGACGTCTTCCGCGCTATGAACAAGCAACCTGCGACAAATCAACAGCGGATCGCACCCTGCGTTTATCAATCGAGTCGCATAGTACACCGCGGCGTCCGGATCCGAGCCGCGCAAACTCTTGCAAAACGCGCTAATGATGTCGTAATACATGCTTTCGTCTACGGACAGCGCACGCCTTTGGGCTACTTCTTCCGCAACGGGCAATGTGATTCGTATGACGCCGTCCTTGTCGGGATCGGTAGTCAGCACCGCAAGCTCCAACGCGTTGAGCGCCGAACGCATATCGCCGTTGCTAACCCACGCAATATGGGCAAGAGCCGCGGGTTCTACGTCTAAATCATAATTGCCTAGCCCCTTCTCTTTGTTCGTTATCGCCCTTTTGAGCCCCTCGGTTACCTCTGCTTCCGTGAGTTTTTTGAACTCGAAAACGCGACATCTGCTGACTATGGCTTTTGTCATGGATACGTAAGGGTTCTCGGTCGTACTGCCGACAAAAATTATTTCGCCTTTCTCGATGGCGCCGAGCACGCAATCCGATTGCGCTTTGCTCCAACGATGGCATTCGTCCAAGAATAAATATGTGCTCTTGCCGTACAGGGAAAGCCTCGACCGAGCCTCGTCTATGACTTTTTTTGCCTCGGCTACGCCGGAGGAAACCGCATTCAGATAAGTATACGCCGAGCCGGTATTCTCCGCGATAATGTGGGCAAGAGTTGTTTTGCCGGTCCCGGGAGGTCCGTAGAAAATACAACTTCCGAGCCTGTCTGCGCGTATTGCGCGCGTAAGCAACGAGCCCGAGCTTATAAGGTGTTTTTGCCCTATAAAGTCTTCGAGCCGATCGCACCGCATCCTCTCGCTTAACGGCGCGAGCCCCTGTCTGACCGAGTCAAATAAATCATCCATACGTAAAATATATCATACGCGCGTTATAAAGTCAACGTGCCGAGTTGACATTATCGGCGTCAAATGCTAAAATACCCGTAGTTAGCCGGACGATTACACCCTACGGGTGAGGAAAGTCCGAGCATCACAGGGCAGAGTGGCAGAGAAATCCTGCCGGAGGCGACTCCAGGGAAAGTGCAACAGAAAATAACCGCGAGCAATCGCAAGGGTGAAAAGGTGCGGTAAGAGCGCACCGGCAGTTCGGAGACGAACATGGCCGTGTAAACCCCACTCGATGCAAGAGAAAAGGGACTATGGATTGCCCGTCCGTCCCCTCAATCGCTAGAACCCTTAGGCGACTACGGGTCAAGACAGATGATCGTCAAATACAGAACTCGGCTTACAGACTAACTCGAAAAACGGCTGCTAAAACTTAGTTTTAACAGCCGTTTTTTGTTGTTTAAGTTTATGACCCTACGACAACCTAATCACCAAAGCACGGTTATGATGTACTTAGCCAAATCTTTCGCCTTGGTCATGACGTATAGATCG